>NZ_VPDC01000002.1:0-230780 GCF_013417875.1 Acinetobacter sp. YH12219 | reverse complement strand
ACTCAAAAAATCCTGAGTTTATGTACGAGTCGTGGTGCCGTACATGATTTCGAACTCTTCAAACGTAACTTGAATCAGATTCCTGCAGGTGCATTTATCCTTGCGGATAAGGGTTATCAGGGAATTTGTACAGTGTATCCAAATAGCTTGTTGCCATTAAAAGCAAAGAAGCGCTGTAAACTGGATTCCGAACTAAAAATCTATAATCAGGAAATCAATAAAAGAAGAATTGGAATTGAGCATGTATTTGGCAGTTTGAAAACCTTCAAAATTCTTGCTGAGCGATATCGCAATCGAGGCAAAAGACTAGCATTAAGATTCAATCTAATTGCTGGAATTTATAACTTGGAGCTGAGTGAAAAATGACTTATGAAAGAAATCTAGTAATTACGTGAATAATGGCATATTCAAGTAAATGCAGAAATAAAAAAACCGATCCTGAGATCGGTTTTAAAATATGTAGATCGATTTAAATGCTGTATTGCCTTATGGTTTATAGAGGCCAAGTTCAATCAAATGCAAACGTAATATACGGCGTAGTTCGAGTACAGCTTCAGGGGTTTCTTGAATCGAATGCCCCCCTTTAATGATTTTTTCTGAAACAGCACCCTCTAAATGCGCACTGGTGTATGGCACGACATCATCTGAGATTACATTTTTATCTTGGCTGTTGGTGTTATTTCCCATAATTGAGTGAAACTTCAAACCTATACGTGGCTGAATATCTTCAGTGAGCGCAATAAATTTGGATTGGTGGCTTAAGTCACTTGGTCCATTTTGGATTAAGCCGTGGTCGATTTCACGGAATAAATCTTTCAGGTCTTCTTCCTGAGTTAACACATCACCCATGGCTGATAAGAAAGCGCCCGGAAGTTTAATGATTTTTCGAGCAGCTTTGGTAAACCAACGATCTGCGTATTCAGTACCACGATGCGGTGCAGCCAAGAAAATCGCACGGCTGAAATTTGGAATATCGTCAATTACCATACGCTGCTTCACGACTGGAATATTGCGGTACTGATTTAATTGACGTGAGTTCATCATTTTCAAAGCAGATTGTGTGGTATCGGCTTGGCTAACCAGTAGTCGTGCAATAATTCCGCCCATACTATGACCAACTAAAACCGCATCTTTTTTAGCTGCAGCATTGGCGTCGACTTTATTAAAAGTTTGAGTCAATATGGAATAAATTTGGAAGCGGCTTTCAATAATCGGCATGTTGGTTGAGTAGAACACTTGCCACACTTGATAATGCTCACGTAGCACAGAATCGCCCATAATATCGTTGGTGAGACGAATCCATGCTTCAGGGCTACTAGCAAGACCATGTACCAAAACGATGACTTTTTTGTCAGGATTATATGGTTCAAGCATGTAGAGATGCGGCATCGTGAGTTTTTCATCACGGTCAATCAGGGATAAATACGCTGCCTTGCCCAAGTTGTTTTGTGCTAACCAAAGACCATAAGGTGCAGAAAAATTGGCTGCAAGGGCATAGTTTTTATTGGCAATATTGACCTGTTCATATTTGTACGGGTCGTAAGCCTTAATTTGAAACTCATGCTGATTTAAAATTTGATCAACTGAAGTTGTGGTGCTTACAGGTTCCGCTGTTAAGGTTGCAGCTAAATAGCGCGCTTGATGGATATTAGGGTTTGAACCAGACGGATATTTAAAATCTATTGGGTTGATAATGTATTTGGCTTTGCCTGTTTCAACTGTATGTTCTTCGGGTAAAACCACAAGGAATTCGGAACCAAAACCATCTCGGCGGGTAATTGAACGTAAACCTGAGAAGTTGAGGTTATAGGTTGACATCAATTGTTCAATTTTACGATTTTTGAGTTCTGGGTAATGGCTGAAGTCAATATGATAGGTGGTTTGTCCGACTTTGATCTGTTGGGTGACTTCTTGCGGTTTATAACGTAGTGCATAGCTGCTAACCAGTTTAGCAATCCCTTGATTATAGAAATCTCGGATTTGAACTTGGCGGTTATCAAAAATACGGTCAGTAGGCGCACGTTTGGTTTTAAACATATAGGCGTAGCTATAGCGAATACTTTTATCCAGTAGCGTCAGCTGTTGATCTAAACATTTGTTATAAGTGTCTTGTTCAATTTTTTGTTTTTCTTCTGATTTGTGGCTACTGAGAAGACCTAATTTACAGGCTGAAGAAGACTCATATTCGATGGCTTTGGCTAAATATAATTCACTTGCCGTAGACAATAATTGTTCATCTTGAATTTGAGGGATCTGTTGTAGTTCATCAACACAGGCTTTCGGGTCTTCTATACACGCTTTGGCTTCACGACCTGTCATCGACAAGACATTTAAACTGGCTTCGCTGAGTTTGTTTCGAGAAATAATACTTTCACGTTCATTGGCAATAGAAACGTTGAGTTTTTGGTTTTTGACACTGACGACCTGACATCCACTCAGTACGCTGGTACTCATGATTCCAAGGAGCAGTATTGTTTTAGTATTTAGCTGCATAAAGGGGTCGCACATTGGGTTGAATATTTTCAAATCATACGATAATTGTCAGGATTTTCAATTCGCCTTAAATGAAAAAAGACCGTTAAAACGGTCTTTTTTCAAAAGAATTTTCTAAATCGTTACAATTAAGATGTAGCTTTAGGTGGATTTAGAACTTGCCAAACATTCCAACGGCCTTGCTTTTCAATTTCTTGAATTAAGCGGTCAGCGACTTCGCCTTCTTGTGGGTATTTCACTTTATAGTTCTTTAAGACCTGAATTGCGTTCTTTTTTTGTTCCATCGCAATGTAGTTATTTGCTGCAGAAAGATACGCTTCTTGAACACCCGCTTTCATCGCTTTGTCTAAGTATGGGATCGCTTCACGTTGACCACCACCTTCAGATAAACCAAAACCGAACCAGAAGTTTGCTTCAGCATCATCTTGGTTGATTTTTAAAATACGCTGTGCGTAAGTTAATGATTTAGTGGTGTATACAGAACCTAAGTCGAGGTTACGTGCCATCACACTGGCTTTAAAAGCACGAACTAAAACATCAAAAGATGCGTTGTCTTTAGATGCAAGGGTATCTAGTTTTTGCGTCACTTCTTTAAGTTTAAGTTCAAACCCTTTACGTTCTTGGCGTTGAACAAAACGTGGTGGATAGTGACGTGCTTTACCTTCAACGAGCTGTAAGAAATCATCAATTTCAGTAATGTCGATTTCATTGTCACCCGCTAAAGCAGCAAATTTCATTGAACGTACTTTGCTGTCTACAATTGGAATAATCAGACGGTTTTCTTCAAGTGTCAGTTGTTTAGATGGGTCGGTCGGGCTAGTTACCACCATCTTAGTCACAGGCTGTGCTGCAGCTTTTTGTAAATTTAATTCAAAAGGAGGTGGTGCATCGTAGTTAAATGGGTTGAGTGCGTAGAACGGTGGAGTCAGTTCAGGCTCTACAAAAATCATGGCATCTTTAGGAGCATTATTTTTAGTTGGGGCGCTTCCACAAGCGGCAAGGGTTAAAGCAATACAAGCAACTGCCAAGGGCTTAAGCGTCATATGATTCATCCATTAATTTATTTTATACAAAAAAGCATGTTGGTCAGTCTAAAAAAACTCTGAACAACATGCAAGTTAAAGGCAACTTATTATGATTGCTTTTGGTTAAGCTTTAGATTGATTACTTTGAGCTTCGCATTCGCGGCGCACATCTTCAATGATTTTAAGTTCTTCCTGACTAAAAGGTTGTTCATTAAGCTGTTGCTTTTTGAACGTTGGGTCAAGGAGAGACAAACGCTGACACAAATTATTCATACGTTTTTCATTGTGCTGAATACGATCTAACAATACACGCATACCTTCTAACATCGGGTCAGTTTGGTCTTGGGTTGCAGCATAAGGCTGAAAACCAATACTTTCTGCATAGTCGCGACGACGTGTTTCCGCTTCATCTTTTGGTTTATCTTTGGTGATAAAGCGTGCTGGATTGCCCACAGCAGTAGTATTTGCAGGAACTTCTTTAGTCACGACGGCATTTGAACCGACTTTGGCATTTTTACCCACCGTAAATGGGCCCAAGATCTTTGCACCAGCGCCAACCACTACGCCATCTTCCAAGGTGGGGTGACGTTTGCCTTTATTCCAAGTTGTGCCCCCTAAGGTCACACCATGGTAAAGGGTGACATCATCACCAATTTCAGCTGTTTCACCAATCACCACACCCATACCGTGGTCAATAAAGAAACGACGACCGATTTTCGCACCCGGATGAATCTCAATGCCTGTGGCAAAGCGGCTAAAAGAAGACAATAGACGAGCTGAGCCTTTACACTCTTTTTTCCAAAGTTCATGTGCCATACGATGCATGATTAAGGCATGAATTCCTGGATAAGTCGTTAAGACTTCGAGTGTATTTCGTGCAGCAGGATCGCGCGCGAATACAGCCTGTATATCTTCTTTGAGCTGCTTAAGCATTAGATTGATCCTCATTGTCTGTAGATTTTTTCCATGTTCCGTTATTTAATGCCTGTACTCGGCTAAAGATGCCACGTAATAAGTGGTATTCCATACGATCTAATTGTATACGTCCAAATAGGCGACGCAAGCGTAAAGGTAATAATCTTGGATTTTTTGGATCCATAAATTCAATCTCTGCCAGCATTTTTTCAATATGCGGGTAGAACTGTTCCATCATTTCATGGGTCACCAAAGGTTCATCCCATTCCATATCAATGTCATCTGTCACATGCATATTGGCATCAGGATTTGCCGTTAACTCAGTATGTGCAAGGGCAGCCATACGCATTTCATAGCAAATGACTTGAATCGCTTGGGCAACGTTCAATACGCCATATTCAGTATTTACTGGAATAGTGACGTGGTAGTTGGCCATTGCCAATTCTTCATTGGTCAAACCACGGTCTTCACGGCCAAACACAACGGCAATTTCTTGCTGTTGTTCGCAGACCGCTTTGAGAGACATTTCGGCAGCAGGGCGAGCGTCAAGTAATGGCCATGGGATGGTACGACTACGCGCACTAGTACCAAAGACAATATGACAATCTTTAATGGCATCTTCTAGTGATTCAACGATTTCAATTTGATCAATTAAATCGACAGCACCGGCAGCTAAGGCATTAATGTCCGGATGCGGGTAAGTCTTCGGTGCAACTAAGACTAACTTTGAAAGTCCCATGGTTTTCATGGCACGTAATGCACTACCAATATTTGCGGGTAATGTTGTGTTCACCATGACAATACGCACATGGGAGAGATGTGCTGAAACCGCAGCATTGTCAGTTTGATTCATGATATTTCCAATATGTTTATTTAAAAAAGCAGTTCAAACAGCGTTTAAACTTTAAGAAAATTGATTGGCTTCTGCTTGGTATAAATCCATGGCATCATCCATGCTCATCCCATCTGGCGGTGGCGGAACCTGCGCAGGAATAGAGGCTTGTTCATAACTTACCGCTTTGGCAGCTTTGGATTTGACATGATATTCGACATGCAAAGATTCTTTACCGAAGTAGTCACGCAGCTTAGACAGTAATTCATCTAGTGGGGCAACTTTCCAGTTTAAGCCCAAATGAATGTCAGCCGTCGCATATGGATAGTCAATATATAACTGCACAGGGATATGCGTACACATATCGACATTGCAAAAAGGCAGTAAAATATTTTGGATGTCGCGTGATAGCGTTTTACTAAAATGTTCCGGCGTTAATTTAATTTGAATGGCATTGGCACGTTTTTGACGGATTTCATTCAAACTGAAGGCTTTAGTTAAGCGACCCATTGGCCGATCAAAACCTTCACGTTCGTAAATTTCACCTTCAATGACCACCACTTTTTCGTTTTGAATCACATCTTTGAAGCGGTTAAAACGTTCGTGATTCGCAGACACTTCAATACGTGCAGTACCATCATCGAGCGTCACCATCATGCGGTTCGGGAAGTTGGCAACATCGACGACTAGGCCTGCAAATACTGTAGTGACACCACGTCGTGTAGGCGTAAGCTCATTAATGCGCTGTGAAATAAAGGCTTTTAGCTCCGATCGATACACATCGATCGGATGACCTGTTAGATAAAGCCCAAGAGTATCTTTTTCACCTTTAAGACGAACTTCATCTGACCACGGTTTAACAGGTTTAGAAGGTTTACGCTGAACTTCTTCAACTTCACCAAATAAATCCATCATCCCTGTTTCGCGGTTTGTACGGGCTTGGTCAGCCGCTTGTACAGCTTCTGGCAATTGCGCCATCAAGTCAGCGCGTTCTAATCCTAAACAATCCAATGCGCCACCACGAATCAATGCTTCAAGCGTGCGCTTATTGATTTTTTTTAGGTCAATACGATGGCAGAAGTCAAACAGATCTTTATATGGGCCATCTTGGATACGTGAGTCAATCACAGACTGCATGGCAGCTTCACCGACACCCTTGATCGCACCTAAACCATAGACGATGGTTTTTGGATCGCTGGCATGGAAATTATATAAAGACATATTGACCGAAGGTGGTAAGACTTCAAGACCATTAATTCGACAGTCATCGATCAAGAACACCACGTTGTCCGTGTTCTGCATTTCCGAGGTCATCACTGCTGACATAAATTCAGCTGGGAAATGTGCTTTTAACCAAGCGGTTTGATATGCAACAAGAGCGTAGGCTGCGGCATGGGATTTGTTAAAACCATAGCCTGCGAATTTTTCCATATAATCGAAGATATGGTTGGCCGTATCTGCATCAATACCTTTGGTTGCAGCACCTTCAGTAAAGATCTGACGGTGCTTAATCATTTCTTCGACTTTCTTTTTACCCATGGCACGACGAAGTAAATCCGCGCCACCCAAGCTATAGCCAGCACAGAACTGCGCTGCCTGCATTACCTGTTCCTGATAAACCATAATGCCGTATGTCGGTTCAAGGACACTTTCTAGTAATGGATGTAAGTATTCAAACTCGCCACCATGCATACGGTAAATAAAGTCAGGAATCAGATCCATGGGGCCTGGACGGTATAAAGACACGAAAGCAATAATTTCTTCGAACTTACTTGGACGTGCCTCTTTCAGCATTTTTTTCATGCCGACGGATTCAAACTGGAAGACTGCTGTGGTATTTGCATCTGCGAACACAGCATAGGCAGGTTTGTCATCCAAAGGAATCAAGGAAATATCGACAGGTGTAGTGATATCTGGACGGGCATTAATGTGCTTAATGGCATCTTCAATTACCGTTAAGTTACGTAAGCCCAAGAAGTCGAATTTAACTAGACCTGCAGCTTCCACATCGTCTTTATCGAATTGGGCTACACGGTTAGTTCCATCTGCATCACATAGGACAGCCGAATAGTCAGTTAACTTAGTTGGTGCAATAACCACACCACCGGCATGTTTACCTGTATTACGGGTAATGCCTTCAAGTTTGAGTGCCATTTCCCAAATTTCGGCTGCATCGTCGTTATCTGGGTTAGATGGATTGGTGACAATATCTTTGAGTTGTGGTTCGGCCTCAATGGATTCTTCCAAACTTAAACCTAAAGGCTTGGTCGGAATCATTTTAGAAATACGGTCAGCCAAACCATAAGATTTACCCAAGACACGGGCTACGTCACGAATTGCACCTTTTGCCGCCATGGTACCGAAAGTTGCAATTTGAGAGACCGCATCTCGACCATAGGTGCGTGCAACATAGTCAATAACACGGTCACGACCTGCAATACAGAAATCGACGTCAAAGTCGGGCATTGATACACGTTCAGGGTTTAAGAAACGTTCGAACAGTAGGTCATAACGTAGTGGGTCTAGGTCAGTAATTTTTAAACTATAGGCAACCAAGGAACCTGCACCCGAACCACGGCCTGGACCAACAGGGACGCCATTACCTTTAGACCATTGAATAAAGTCCATGACAATTAGGAAATAACCTGGGAATTGCATGGTCAGGATGATCCCAACTTCATAAGCCAAACGTTCATCATAAGGCTTACGAATTTCTGGCCAGTCGTCACCACGTTGTTCGACAGGGTACAAATGCGCTAAACGTTCTTCTAAACCTTCTTTTGATAAATGTTCAAAATAGGTGTCAATTGTATGACCTTCAGGAATTGGATAATCGGGAAGGTCATGGAAGCCTAAACGTAATGACACATTACAGCGTCGCGCAATGTGATAGGTATTTTCTATAGCCGTTGGAATGTCTGCAAACAGCTCCGTCATTTCCTTGGCAGTTTTAAAATACTGTTCAGGACTGTAATTTTTAGGGCGACGATTGTCACCGAGGACATAGCCATCGGCAATACAAACGCGTGCTTCATGTGCCTCGAAATCTTCTTTACGAATAAAATGCACATCGTTATGAGCAACCACACCAATGTTAAATTTCTTCGCAAGTTTTACTGCTTCGTGAATAAAGTCTTCTTCACCCGAGCGCTCAGTTCGTGTAATCGCTAGATAAACACGATTGCCAAATTTTTCGACCCATTCAGCTAACAGTGGTTCAGCTTTTTGCGGGTTGGAAGAGCAAAGCATTTTGCCGACATCACTTTGCATACCCAGTAAAACAATCAAGTCTTGGTGTTGATTTAAAATCCAATCTTTTTTTACGCAAGGAATATCAAGCTGTTGACCTGAAATATAACCTTCAGAAACCAATTCTGTTAGACTGCGCCAACCTTTATTGGTCATCGCTAGAAGAGTAGCTTTGTGTTCAGCATCATTCAGACGAATGGTTGAACCAAATATGGGTTTAATGCCTTTATCTAAGCACTTTTTATAGAATTTTACAGCAGCATGTAGATTTGAAAGGTCAGTAATGGCCAGAGCGGGCATTTCATCTGCAGCTGCAGCTTTTACAAGATCAGGTATACGTACAATAGATTCAGTAATGGAAAATTCTGTAAAAATACCAAGATGTACAAAGTGCATAGATGAGTCCCTGCGAAAACAGCTGCTGATTTTAGCATGCTCTGAGATCAAACTTGCGTTTATTGCATGGCTTTATGCAGATTTATAAATTCACTGTTTAATCAATAAACGCTGTATGACAAGCACCATTTAGCAAGCAATACCTTGATTAACTGAAAAGGCAGTTAATTTGCCATTTTTAAAGTTGAATGCTAGATTGCCAATATAGGGTAAATCATAATTTTGCGGCTCTTTCAGCACGGATTTGGCATGAGTAGGTGAGAGTAAAATCACATATGCAACTTCATTTGGATTGGCGGATTTTGCACTTTTGGGAAAGTCTTTTTTAAATTGTAGAAAGTTATATTGGCTTGTCAGATGTTTTGACCCAATTTGAATTTTATCGCGTATTTGAGTGGATTTATCCCATTCCATCCAAACATCCCCTTTGGTTTGTCCAAGTTGGGCGAAGCTGCTTTTATTTTTATAGAATGAATTATTCTTAACTTGAGGATTGTCCTCTGCATAAATTTCAAATTTTAGAAATTTACCTTTTGATGTGACATGAAATTCAGTATTGCCGGTACATTCTGAATATTCATATTTAAGCTTTACTGGACTTTTGCTGATTAATGCATTTGCTTTTGATGCAGGCAAGGGTAAGGCTAAGTCAACATCATTTACCTTAATACTAGTGACATAGTCATAATCAGCAATGGATGCAGATGCTGCAGAAGTGATGAATATCCCCGTTGTGAAAAAAGTTAAGCGGAAAATTTGTGCTGTCAGTGTAGTTTGCATGGGGAATATAAAATTCTATTCTTTTGATATTTTGTACTCATTCAAATTTTTGTAAACGTAATATTGAAGGTTATATTTTAAATTTTATGGTGTTGCTAATTTGCCGTCAAAATAATTTAAAACTAAAAAAAATTTTGGTTTAATTGCGGCATTAAAAACTAAATTTTAGAATCTAAGAAACTAAAAAGCCCTCCGAGGAGAGCTTAAATATATGAATTATGCAGGCTTAGCGCAGTTTCGATAACCAGTCCCCCAGACTTTGAACAATTTGTACCAAAATCAACAAGACAATGACGGTCATGATGACCACGCTACTATCAAAACGTTGATAACCATAAGAAATGGCAAGGTCACCGATACCGCCTGCACCTACTGCACCTGCCATCGCTGTTGCGCCAATTAAGCTAATGGTTGCAGTTGTTAAGTTCAAAATTAAAGAGCTACGAGACTCTGGTAGTACAAATTTAGTTATGATTTGCAGCGGAGATGCACCCATTGCTTGAGCAGACTCAATAATGCCGTCATTTACTTCGAGCAACGATGTTTCAATCAGACGACCAATGTAAGGACCAACATAGATTGTGAGCGGAACAATCGCAGCCCAAGTCCCAATTGATGTCCCTACAATGACTTTGGTCAAAGGAATGACCGCAATCAAGAGGATAATAAATGGCAATGAACGCAGCGCATTCACTATCGGGTTCAAACCATGGTAGATGACACGGTTAGGCAAAATGCCTTGTGGACGTGAGACATATAAGATCACGGCCTGGATAAAACCCCAAATACAGCCGAAGAGCATGGCAAAGAACACCATGTGAAAAGTTTCTTGTAGGGCAGTGACGAACTGATCCATAGACAAAGAACTTTTCCAAAAGGGTGCTGTAATTTGAGTCAGCCATTGAACAATTAAATCTCTCATTGCTGAACTCCTGCTTGAGTTACTTCAACACCATGTTGTTCTAAGAACGCCACCGCTTGTTGAATCAATGCTGTATCACCTAATAGCTGAACGAACATTTGTCCAATCACCGCACCATTAATTTCAGTCATATTGGCAAACAAAATATTCAGGCTAATATCAAACTGTTTAATTACCGCCTGAATCACAGTTTCTTGTGCCGAACTGCCGAGGAATTTTAAACAATAAATACTGTTATGATTTTGATTTTCTAAATTATTTAAAATATTAACAGGGAGCTGTTGCTGTAATACAGTTTGAATAAAGTTTTTCGTTGTATTGTGTTTTGGCTGACTAAAAATCTCTAAAGTTGAGCCATGTTCGATGACTTTCCCTTGTTCCATTACCGCAACATAATCACAAACGGATTCAATCACATCCATTTCATGGGTGACCATGACAATGGTAATGCCTTGTTCTTGATTGATTTTCTTTAATAACGCCAATACCGATTTGGTGGTTTGCGGATCGAGAGCAGATGTTGCTTCATCACACAGTAAAATTTTAGGATGATTGGCAAGCGCACGGGCAATCCCGACACGTTGTTTTTGACCACCAGAGAGCTCATCTGGATAAGCATTTTTCTTATGTTTTAAGTCAATAAATTCGAGCAACTCTTCTAAACGTTTTTGGCGTTCAGCTTTAGACACACCTAAAAGTTTAAGCGGCATTTCAATATTTTCTGCAACTGTTTTGGTTTGCAGTAAATTGAAGTGCTGGAAGATCATGCCAATATTGGTTCTTTCTTGACGCAGCTCTGCCGAATTTAAAGCAGTAAAGTCTTTATCATGAATAATAATTTGCCCTTCACTCGGACGTTCTAGCAAATTAATTAAACGGATTAAGGTACTTTTGCCTGCACCACTGTAGCCAATTAAACCGAAAATACAGCCATCTGGAATGTCCAGATTAATCTGATCCAGTGCTGTAACGGTTTGGCCTTTTAGCTCAAAATGCTTGGAGATATTTTTAAATTGGATCATAGCGTCAAAAAAGGGTTCAAAAATGAAAAAACAGGCAAAGTAAACTTTGCCTGTTTATTTGAAGAAATTATATTACTATTTTGCTTCAGTGAGGTAGCTAGTTGGTTTGTTTACATCAATTTTAGTACCACCAAAATGTTCATCGATGTAAGCTTTAACTGCTGGAGTGTGGTAAAGCGCGCCCACTTTTTGTAGAACTGGGTCATTTTGACGGTCAGCAGCAACAGCAAGAATATTCACGTTCATTTTTGTACTTTGATCGATTGGCTCATAGTAAACCGCATCTTTCAGTACGTTTAAACCACCTTCCATTGCAAGGGTATTACCCAAAACAATCGCATCAACTTCGTCTTTAACACGAACCGCAGTCGCCATTTGGATTGGCTTGATTACGATTTTCTTCGCATTTTCAGTTACGTCAGCAGGTGTGCCTTTTACATCGTCAAAATCAGCTTTAAGTTTGATTAAGCCAGCAGATTGAAGCAGTAATAATGCACGTGATTCGTTTGCGCCATCATTTGGAATCGCAATGGTTGCACCTGTTTTAAACTCCTCAAGTTTTTTAACTTTGCTTGAATAGATACCCATTGGTTCTAAATAAGTTGTCGAAAGCGGTGCAATTTTATCTTTATTGTTGTCGTTAAACGCAACCATATAGGCATATGACTGGAATGCATTAACATCAATTTCTTTGTTCGCTACAGCAGTGTTCATAGACACATAGTCAGTAAAGTTTTTCACTTCAAGTTTAATGCCAGCTTCTTTAGTTTCAGGAAGCGTAGCAATATAGCGCCAAATATCAGCATCTGAACCAGTCGAAGCCATGGTAACGGTTTGCACTTCTGCAGTGTCTTTTTGTTGTGCGGCGTCAGTTGCAGGAGCTTCTTGTTTACCACAGCCTGAAAGGCCAACAGATAAACCGAGAACTAATCCTAGGAGCTTTTTCATATATTCACCCGAGTAAATTTATAAAATTAATAAATTCACAAATCATATTATGGAGAGATTTACTTAAGTCTTTTATCAGACAGGCTGATAGATGCTTAATAATTTAAAATGCTACACAGACTTATACAATTAGATCTGAGTCTATTTCCAAATGGGAAAAGATAGCCATTGCAAGCTGCTGTAAACAAAAGATTTAATAAAGTAAATCTCTATATTTCGCTAGGCATCATATCAATTTTTTATTATTCAATATAGTGATTTAAAAAGTTATGCTTAGCAGCAAAAATGTAAATGGAATATGTTTAATTAAATAATTTAATAAGTAAAAACAATATATTATTTATAATTAAACTATTTAAGTACGTCATTTGTATAAGTTTAGGTCTATATAACAAATTTTAAAATGTATTGCTGAAAATATGATAAAAATGAAATAAGTCCTGTCATTCACAAAATTTGTAACATTCATATGTGAAAATAACGGAGAGCTTCAATCTAATCTGCATTGAAATCTTTATTGATATATTTGAAGTTCAACTCTGATTCATGGTTTTCAAAATCTTAGATCTAAATCTGAGGAAGATTGAATCCGCTATATTGTTTAATATAAACTGCTTAATAATTGATCATAATAAATTGCTATGTGCGGCACGCTATGTTAAATCAGTTTGATTTCGTCTCATTTGTAAAAAAGCCTACGGTTCATTATGGCGGTAGATCAGTGAGCCATGTTTTAAAAATGGAAGATGGTAGTCAAAAAACCATCGGTGTATTTTTGCCATCAGAGCAACCCATGACGTTTGAGGCGCATGTGAAAGAACGTGTTGAAATCACATCGAGGCAGTGTGTTGTGCAAATTGGCGAGCAGGGCGAGTTTGTTCAATATACGTCTGGCGAAAGCTTTATTGTTCCACAAGATTCTATTTTTAAAGTGCAATGTACTGATGTCGTTGATTATGTATGCCATTTTGATTAAGCATGCTTAGACAGGTTTGCAGTTGCTTCAGCTTTCCAACTTATGATTTTTACTTCCAAAGCCATAGTAATTGATCTGTTTAGAGTTTAAACCCCCGCATTTAGCGGGGTTTTTTATATGATTACATGAATGATTTTGCTGTCTTATACGAAATCCTGCGGTGACTAAAATTAAGCTTTTTAACATCATCTATAGCCACTGTTTGGCAGAGTTAATGTACTTTAGTTTTGCCGTGAATAATTATTGAATTAGCAAAAGGGGATGTGCAAATAATCACTACGCTGTATTTCATACAGCACATGACGGTTTAATGGGTGTTCTGCTGGTACAAGCGGATGATTAAACTCGCGTACTTTATGCATACCAATGCGTTGCATGACATGTTCTGATGGTGTGTTCAAACTTGCTGTAAAGGAAATAACTTTATCTAATCTTAAGTTTCGAAAAGCATGTTTAAGTACAGCTTTTGCACCTTCGGTGGCATAACCTTGATGCCAATATTGCGGCAGTAAGCGCCAACCAATTTCAGGGGCATCGGCTATTTCAAATTCGGACGGGTATATGTGTAAACCGATAAAGCCAATAAATTCACCTGTGGCTTTTAGCTCTACAGCGTATAAGCCCCAACCACGTGTTTCGATAGCATCTTTTAAGCGTTGCAGAAATGCAGTGGCTTCCTCAGCATTGAGCTTTTTGAGGAAATAACGCATGACCTCATCATCTGCACACATGTGGATGAATGGAGCAGTGTCGGAGTCTTGCCATTGGCTGAGGATAAGGCGAGGGGTTTGAAGTTGGATAGTCATGTAAATTCAGATATTGTTGAAAGATTCATGACTTTCTTTGATGATTTTGAGCCTTTGACCAACAAATTTTTTATAAGGCCTTAATTGAGTTTCAGTAGTACTAATGATGTATTGATCTGAGTGGATAGCTAATTTTCTATTCATGGCTTTAACAAAATCGATAGATACATGGCTTATACCACTTGGGAATAAATCAGACTTATTAATCATATAGGCTATTCTGGGCGAAATTGGGTAAAAAAAGTCTGCTTCTTCGCTAGAAGGAGCATTTAAATCATTTTCATTTATGTTTGGATGGACATTAATGATTGGATGATCCGAGGTTATAAAGTCTTCATCAGAGATGTTGATCAGCAAACAATGTTTATCAATTTTACGAGTTTTGAAAAAATCTACTCCGATATTCATACCAAACATATAGCTTATAAACCACCAAGAATCTTTATAGATTGTTTGCACGGTTGAATTGGTTTGAGTGGCTAATATTTTATTCCGAAAAGGGGCTGTTCTAGCGATTTGATGACCAAAAAAATTCATAAAATTAATCATGTTTTCTAGTTCATCTAAAATTTTTAAATTCTTTTTTTTGTAATTCTTCTAAAATTTTATTTACATTATTTTCTATAGCTGTATGTATGTTCTCTAAAGTATTGCTTTTAATTGCTTCAATATGAGCTTTAATCTGTTTATTGTCTGTAATTGATGATAAGTAAAATTTTTCTATTTCTAAAATTTGTATAAATGGATCTAAAAATGACTTATGGATTTTTTGTAATGCTTCTGGTGATTGAGCTGATAACTGTAAAATAAACTGCAATTGTTCATTGCTAAGATGTCTAGCTTGATATAAATCTTTCTCCTTTGCAATTGCTTTGACACTATCACAAGCTATTTTAAATTTTTTGGTTGTATACCAAACATCTGAATTATTAGTAGACCAATTTTTTAGGTAATTAGCCCATACATAATGATTTTCTCTCTTTATTTGCAATTGCTTGGGTGTGAATTCCCATTGGTTTGTTGTCGGCATATAAGTTTTTATTGGGTGTAATGCAAAGTATCTTATACGTTATCAAGATTTTGTAGAAATAACTTTTAATTAAATAAAAAAAAACCCGCACTCAGCGGGGTTTTTTGTACTTAAAACTAATTAAGCATTTTCACGTGCAATCGCACGGTAACCAATATCTTTACGGTATTGAACACCATCAAAAGTCACTTTTTGGCAAAGCTCGAGCGCTTTTGCTTGCGCTTCACCAATCGTATCACCTAGCGCAGTCACACAAAGAACACGGCCGCCAGCAGTTACAATGTCACCATTCTCAAGTGCTTTAGTACCAGCATGGAATACTTTCGCATCAGCCATTTCAGTGTCTAAACCAGAAATCACATCACCATTGCTAGAAGTTTCAGGGTAGCCCTTAGATGCAAGTACGATACCTACAGTCTTACGCACATCCCATTCAGCTTCCGCAGGTAAGTTACCCGCAATACCTGCTTCAACTAGGTCAACTAAAGATGATTTTAAACGCATCATAATTGGCTGAGTTTCAGGGTCGCCAAAACGACAGTTGAACTCGATCACTTTCGGTTGACCTTGTTCATCAATCATCAAGCCTGCGTATAAGAAACCTGTATAAACGTGACCGTCTTTTTTCATACCTTCAACGGTAGGACGCATCACTTCATTCATGGTTTTTTCAAATACGTCAGCAGTCACAACAGGAGCAGGAGAGTATGCACCCATACCGCCCGTGTTCGGACCTTGGTCGCCTTCAAAAATACGTTTGTGATCTTGCGAAGTCGCCATTGGCAAAATGTTGTCGCCATCAATCATACAAATGAAAGATGCTTCTTCACCTGCCAAGAATTCTTCGATCACTACACGTGAGCCAGCATCGCCAAATTTGTTGCCAGCCAGCATGTCATCAATCGCATCAAATGCTTCTTGATTGGTCATCGCAACGATTACGCCTTTACCTGCTGCAAGACCGTCAGCCTTGATTACAATCGGCGCACCATTTTTTTCTACAAATGCTTTAGCCGCATCTACTTCTGTGAATACATCATAGAAAGCAGTTGGAATGTTGTGACGTTTTAAGAAATGCTTAGCAAATGCTTTAGAGCCTTCAAGCTGCGCTGCAAATTGAGTTGGACCCCAAATTTTTACACCTGCTTCACGGCAAGCATCCACCACACCATTGACTAGTGGTGCTTCAGGGCCAACTACGATTAAATCAACGGCATTGTTTTTTGCAAAGTCGATAATTGCAGCATTGTCTAAAATGTTAAGTGCAACATTTTCGCATTTATTTTCAGTTGCAGAACCCGCATTACCTGGTGCTACAAATACTTTTGCGACTTTGTCATCTTGTGCGATTTTCCATGCTAATGCATGTTCACGACCGCCATTACCCAAAACTAAAATATTCATCGGTTCATACTCCATGAATCGAAAATGACATAAAGTCCTCAGCCTAAAAATAGGAGAGGACTTTATGCAAGATTAGAAATCTGTTTTAAACCACATGTATGACTTTGTCATTACATTCTAAGCACTGTGCTTAGTGGCGGAAGTGACGCATGCCAGTGAAGACCATTGCAATACCAGCTTCATCAGCTGCAGCAATCGTTTCGTCATCACGCATAGAACCACCCGGTTGGATAATGCATTTGATGCCCGCTTTTGCAGCGTTATCAATGCCATCACGGAATGGGAAGAATGCGTCAGATGCCATTACCGCACCCTCAACCACTAAACCAGCATGTTCAGCTTTAATTGCAGCAATACGAGCAGAGTTAACGCGGCTCATTTGACCTGCGCCAACACCAATGGTTTGACGACCTTTTGCATAAACAATAGCGTTAGACTTAACGTATTTCGCAACTTTCCAAGCAAAGATCAAGTCATCAATTTCTGCTTCAGTTGGCGCACGTTTAGTCACAACTTTAAGGTCATCTTTTGTGATCATGCCTAAGTCTTGGTCTTGAACCAACAAACCGCCATTTACACGTTTGTAATCTAACTGTGCTTTACGTTCAGTGATTGCAGGAAGTTCGCCACATACGAGTACACGTACGTTTTTCTTCGCGCCAGTCACTTCTAACACACCTTCGGCAACGCTAGGAGCAATGATCACTTCAACGAACTGACGGTCTACAATGGCTTGCGCAGTTGCAACATCTAATTCGCGGTTAAATGCAATGATGCCGCCGAATGCAGATTCAGGGTCAGTTGCATAAGCAAGGTCATAAGCCGCTTGGATGCCGTCTAAAGATACTGCTACACCACATGGGTTTGCGTGTTTTACGATGACACATGCAGGCTTAGCAAATGATTTTACACATTCAAGTGCTGCGTCAGTGTCTGCGATGTTGTTATAAGATAATTCTTTACCTTGAAGTTGTTTCGCAGTAGAAACAGATGCTTCAGTTGCTGTGTCTTCTACATAGAAAGCAGCAGATTGATGCGGGTTTTCACCGTAACGTAAGTCTTGAACTTTGTTCAATTGAGTATTGAAAGTACGCGCAAATTTATCTGCTTGACCTTCTTCCTTACCTACGCGAGCGCCTAAGTAAGATGCAATCATGCCGTCATACTGTGCAGTATGTTCAAATGCTTTAACCGCAAGGTCAAAACGAGTTGCATGTGAAAGTGAACCTTCAGCTTTTAACTCTTCAACAACAGTTCCATAGTCAGATGCATTTACTACGATACCTACAGATGCATGGTTTTTCGCAGCAGCACGAACCATAGTCGGACCACCGATGTCGATGTTTTCAATCGCATCAGCAAGTGAGCAGTTTGGTTTTGCAACAGTTGCAGCAAACGGATAAAGGTTAACAACTACAAGATCGATTGCATCGATGTTGTGTTCAGCCATCACAGCTTCGTCTAGACCGCGACGAGCTAAGATACCACCATGAATTTTCGGATGTAGCGTTTTTACACGGCCGTCCATCATCTCTGGGAAACCTGTGTGCTCTGAAACTTCAACTACGGCAACATTATTGTCTTTCAACAATTTGTATGTTCCGCCAGTAGATAAAATTTCTACCCCTAGAGCAGCAAGTTCTTGTGCAAATTCAACAATTCCAGTCTTGTCAGACACAGAGATTAAAGCGCGTTTAATAGTCATGATCTTCGTCACAGTTTTCAAGGAACAGATTAAAACAAAATTAGCAAAATGCAGGTTAAAAAAAATGCCTGCGGAAGCCGCAAGCATTTTATCATTTATTCACTCATTAAACCGTGAGCTTTCAACTTTTTACGTAAAGTACCACGGTTTAAGCCGAGAATCTCAGCAGCACGGGTTTGATTACCACGTGTATATTCAAGAACTACAGATAGAAGAGGCTTCTCCATTTCCGCCAGCACCATATCGTATACCTGAGATGGTTGCTCGCCTTGCAATTGTGCAAAGTAATGGCGAACTGCGCGATCTACGTGAATACGAAGAGCGACATCAGATTGTGCAGTAAAAATAGGAGATTTGCTATTCATGCGAATTAATCCGAAAAATCAAATATCACTTGGGTAAAGTGATTTGTTAAAAGTGGTCTATAAACTTGAATGAACTCCGTTTTAGTTCCTAATGCGGAGTTCTAAAACTTGTACATTACTTGTAGCTTGACACAACTCGCAAAATTGTTCGAAAAATAAGCGTAACAATAGATTAATAATTGTTACAGCCTAAAAAACAAACAAAAAATCTACTCAATACGCAATAAATATTAAAGCGCACGGTTGGGATTGTATTTGTTGTGAAAAATTAGCGAGGAGTTTGCAGCACAAAGCTTTCGTGGCGCGTATCATACCATTGTCTAGGAAAAAGTGAGCAAGAAAACTGCATTTTTTTTATGTTTTTTTTAGTTTTTTAATAGTTTTTTCCAATATTAGGGGCGAATCAACTCAATTGAATAATTATCGAAGCTTTTGCGTGCAATAGGCAAGCTAAATTGGAATTTAAAAGGACTACTTTTTGGGATCCGTTGGATGCCATGCAGACTTTTATCCAAATACTCTTCAGGTAAAAGCGTATAGTTTGCTATTTCAGCACCATTTTCTTTTAGTGAAATTTTCATATTGGGTAAGGCAAGGCTACGGTCATGAAAATTGATCATTTCACCAGTAAAACGTGTTTCATTATTTCCAATGCTACGAATTTTAACTTTTTTGGTGCTAATTAAACTGTAGTGCTCCTCAAGACGTGAACAATTGAATACATCACAGACCGCAGTAAATGCTGCACCCATTACTGGGCTGTTTTTTAAATATTGTGGATTGAACCAGAAAAACTGGAATATAAGTGCACCAAATAAGAAGGCATTAATACAGAACCACATAAAATAGTTGAGTGGTGTACGTTTTTTATCCTTTTCAGCCTGTTCTGCCCAATTTACAGCAGGAAGGTTGCCGATCGGTTCGGTGCTGAAATAATTTAAGTTATTTAAATAAGTTTTTAGATCGATATTAGAGTTTTCGACTTTTTGATCAAATAGTTTTAATAAATGGTGGGTTGGTGTTTCTTCAACAGTCACTGGCGTAAGCGTATTATTAAATTCGCTGACATTAATAATAGTATTGGTGTTTTTTTGCGGCGCATTTTCTTGCTCAGGGGTAGAAAAAGACAACGCTATATCTACCACCAAATGAGACAGAGCATTAAAAGATGTAGAGCACTTTGGGCAACAAACCATGCCCTGAGCGACAGTAAGCTGCGGAACAGTTACTTTATATGTTGTAAAACAAGTAGGGCAGTTAGTTAATTTGTCGCTCATAAGTACACATTTTAAATTTTAATACTGTTGGCGTTTACCCGAAATTCGGCACCATGTTTCGTCACGTTTTTCTACGTCTAATATATCAAAAAAATCAGAATAAACACTAGAAACATCAGAAACTTGCTCTTCAATTACACCTGCAAGTGCGAACTCTCCCTCAGATTTAATTAAAGTTGAGAATTCTGCAGCCAAGGCCATTAGAGGGCCTGCAAGAATATTGGCAACAAACACATCGGCTTTTTGTCCAGCGAGCTCTTGGTTGAACTCTTCAGGTAGGCCTACATACAGATTTTCCAATACACCATTCAATTCGGCATTTTGTTGTGTTGCTAAAACCGCTTGTGGGTCAATATCAGTGGCATAAACTTTTTTGGCACCCAAAAGTAAAGCTGCAACACCTAAAATACCAGAACCACAACCGTAGTCGATTACGATTTTATCTTTAAGGTCAACTTTACCTAACCATTGTAGGCATAAGAATGTTGATGCATGGTTACCAGTACCAAAAGCAAGACCTGGGTCTAGTTTGATGTTTACGGCGTCTGCTACTGGCGCTTCCATCCATTCAGGGACGATCCAGTATTTTTCACCAATTTGAATAGGCTCGTAAGCATCCATCCATGTGCGTTCCCATTCTTGGTCTTCAATGAATTCGCTACGCATTGGTGCTTCAGGAAGTTGAGCTTTAATAAATGTTTCTAATGCAGCAACATCAATTTCTTCATCATCTTCTTGTGCATAGATACCAGTAACGATCACTTTATTCCAAAGTGGTGTTTCACCTGGAAGTGGTTCAAGTAAATCCTGATTTTCTGCATCATCTAGCGTGACACTGACTGCACCTAAAGAACTGAGCAGCGTTTCAGTGTAATCAACTTGAGCTTTTTCAACAGTAATATGAATTTGTAACCACTTCACGGACATAACCTAAATGAGTTTTATAAAAAGCTATTGTAACGGAACTCGGCAACTTGCAGCTAGCGATTATCAAAATTGACAAAAAATAAAAGGATGCACGTAGCATCCTTTTAATTTTTCAATGACTTAACTTTTAATTGTTTCGGTTGTAGTTGTCGGGATTGGTGCAAAACGCGTAATTAGGAAGCCAAATACAGCGGCAAAGATGTACATAAAGATTGAATATACCGCCGCAGGCATTGCTACAGCAGAGCTTGCCATCACCGTTAAGGCGATGGTCATGGCTAACGTACTGTTATGAATACCGATTTCAAATGCACAAGCACGTGCCTGAGCACTATTGATGCCGAACAGTCTTGGAACAAAATAACCGATACATAAGCTGAAAATACAGAATAGAACCGTAGCTAAGCCAACTTGGGTTAGATAAGCCGCAATATTATGTCGTTCAGAGTAAATAGCACCGATAATAATTAAGATGAGAAAGACCACAGCAAAGATGCGGAGTGGTTTATGCAGTTTCTCAGTCAGTTTAGGTGCATAGTGACGAAGCAGCATGCCTATACAGACGGGGATGATAATGATGCCGAAAACTTGGAGGATTTTTCCAAACTGCAGACTGATTTGTTGCCCTTCTTGCATGAAGTGCATGATCGAAAAATTCACGATCAATGGAAGGGTTAATGCTGCAATGACTGAGTTGATGGCGGTCAGGGTAATATTTAAAGCCAAGTCACCTTTAAATAGATAGCTAAATAAGTTCGCTGTACTACCACCAGGTGAGGCTGCAAGTAGCATCAAGCCGACAGCAAGCAGTGGTGGTAATGCTAGCAGTTTACATAGTAGAAAGGCGATACCGACAAGCAACACGAGCTGGCAAAATAATGCGATCAACACGGCTTTAGGGTGCTTGGTGACACGTGCGAAATCTTTGGGGGTAAGTTCTAGCCCAAGCCCGATCATAATAAAGGCCAGTGCTAATGGCAAAAGAACCGTAATAATTTCAGAATCCATATTATTTATTCTCCTTGAGCATATTTAATGGTTTTTCACCAAAGTCCTTATGGTGATTACGTTTGAAAAATAGTTTAGGTTTTCACTTGTTGGATCAGATGACTGCCACGGCGCGTCAAAATAAAACCAAATAAGGTCGCCAATAAATACATAAAAATAGAATAAACACCGGCAGGTATCGCCACTGTGGTGTTTTCAAGCACACTCAGTGCGATGGTTAGGGCGATACTGGTGTTATGAATGCCAATCTCAAAGGTACACGCACGCGCCTGCTTTTCCGGCACACCTGCGAGGAACGGAATTAGGTAACCCAAAAATAAGCCACTGAAACAGAGTAAACAGGTCGCAATGCCGACGCTGGCAAAATACGTAATGATGTTGGATTGTTCACGCAAAACTGCGAGTGTAAAGATAAGAATTAATAAGAAAATAGACAACAATCGCATCGGCTTGTTGATGTGATATGCAATGGTCGGAAAGGAGTTACGAATAAACATACCGAAACATACCGGTATCAAAATAATCAGAAATACATGGGTGATCTTATCGATAGGCATACCAATGCTGGTACTTTCACCAACAAAATGCAAAATGGATAGATTGACGATAAAAGGCAGCGTAAAGAACGATACAACTGAGTTAATGGCCGTTAAGCTAATGTTTAATGCAACGTCACCTTTATATAGGTAGCTAAAAAGGTTTGCTGTTGGGCCACCGGGTGAAGCCGCAAGTAACATGAGCCCGACTGCGAGTAAAGGGGGTAACTCCAGCAACTTACACAGGAAAAACGCAATACTGGTCAGTAGAATTAGTTGAGTAAATAAAGCGATGAAAATGACTTTTGGATAGCGTCCAACGCGTAAAAAGTCTTTGACTGAAAGTTCAAGCCCCAAACCCATCATCATAATGGCTAAAGCAATGGGTAGAAAAAATGCAAATAATCCCGAATCCATGGAATTTCCTGATATTTTTATCCTTATAGTATTTTTTGAGTTTATCTCAGTTTAATAAATAAGCAATAAATAAAAGCGAGTAAAAACTGATGTTTTACCCGCTTTATTTTTGATCTGTTAATTGGTCGATATTTTTATCGACAACTGTTTATTTAGGACGAGGAGGAGTGAACCCTAAAGCACATTTTCCTTTAATTTCTTGTCCATTAATCGTTGCAGTAGTGGCTTTTGCATCTGCACTACATGTGCTTAATAATTCGGCTTCTTCGCCATGAAGATTTGCATTTTTGGAAGAACTAAAAAATTGTGGTTCGCAAGTACCATTCCAGATAATACCGCGATAGGCAAATGAAACTTGAGCGCCTTGGCTTTTACCTTTACAGACTTGTTGATATCGCTGTGCATCATACACTTTCTCAACTTTATCATTGGCTGAGGCAGCAAGTGGTGATAAACATAAACCGCATAAAACCGTGGATAGCAAAATATTCTTATTCATGCTTATGGTCCTTATGATTCTCATGGGATCTATAACAGAATAAAAAATCATCAGAATAAAACAACAATCTTCGAGTAACATTTGCTTGAGAAATGTATATTTTTATGTGGAATATGCAAAGTATGTATGTTCATAAAGAAATATATAGGCATAAAACAGTAGCCAATAACAATAAAATCGAGTTAATCAGTCAACTTATCGGTGAATTTTTGCTATAATCTTCCGTCATCCTTTTTTAATCTCCTTTACCACTATGCATTATCCTAAAGTTTACGATGTCATTGTTATCGGCGGCGGTCACGCGGGTACTGAGGCAGCTCTTGCTGCGGCACGTATGGGTCGACAGACTTTACTCTTAACTCATAATATTGAGACTTTAGGGCAGATGAGCTGTAACCCAGCCATTGGTGGTATTGGTAAATCACATTTAGTACGTGAAATTGATGCGCTTGGCGGTGCAATGGCATTGGCTGCCGACAAAGGTGGTATTCAATTCCGTATTTTAAACTCACGTAAAGGTGCGGCTGTTCGTGCGACTCGCGCACAGGCTGACCGTGTACGTTTTAAAGCTGCGATTCGTCATACTTTAGAAAACCAGGCGAATTTGGATATTTTCCAACAAGCCGCTGATGACCTTATTGTTGAGGGCGACACTGTAAAAGGTGTGGTTACTCAGATGGGTATTCGCTTTGATGCAAAAACTGTTGTATTGACTACAGGTACATTCTTGGGTGGTGTGATCCACGTAGGTCTAAATAATGCTTCAGGCGGTCGTGCGGGCGATCCTCCTTCAATTTCATTGGCTGCGCGCCTTCGTGAATTGAACTTACCTGTAGGTCGTTTAAAAACTGGTACACCACCACGTATCGATGCACGATCAGTTGATTTCTCAGTGATGACGCCACAGCCGGGTGATTTCCCATCTCCGACTATGTCGTTCATGGGTGATGCGTCGATGCATCCTGAGCAAATCAATTGCTATATCACACATACCAATGAGAAAACTCACGATATCATTCGTGGTGGCTTAGACCGTTCACCAATGTATACCGGTGTGATTGAAGGTGTGGGTCCACGTTACTGCCCATCGATTGAAGATAAGATTCATAAATTTGCCGATAAAGATTCGCATCAAGTGTTCTTGGAACCTGAAGGTTTGGACACACATGAGCTTTATCCAAACGGTATTTCAACTTCTTTACCATTCGATGTTCAGTTTGAATTGGTTCGCTCGATTCGTGGTATGGAAAATGCGCACATTTTGCGTCCAGGTTATGCGATTGAGTACGACTATTTCAACCCACAATCATTGAAATTCTCTTTAGAAACCAAATCGATTAATAATCTGTATTTTGCAGGTCAAATTAATGGTACAACAGGTTATGAAGAAGCGGGTGCGCAAGGTTTGCTTGCAGGCTTAAACGCAGCACGTCGTGCATGGGATCAAGAGCAATGGACACCAAAACGTGATGAAGCGTACATGGGGGTATTGGTTGATGACTTGATTACTTTGGGTACTAAAGAACCGTACCGTATGTTTACTTCGCGTGCGGAATACCGTTTGATGTTACGTGAAGATAATGCGGATCAGCGTTTAACTGCGATTGGCCGTGAAATGGGTCTGGTGGATGATGCGCGTTGGGATTCGTTCTGCCAAAAAATGGAAGCTGTAGAAACTGAAAAAGGTCGTTTACAACACCTTTGGGCAGCGCCAAACAATCCACTAGGCAAAAAATTCGTTGAAATGACTGGCGATGACCTGTCAAAAGAAACCAATGCAATTGATTTGCTCAAACGTCCAAATATCAACTTTGCGCAAATTGCTGAATTGACGGGTTCTGAAGTTTCAGCATTTGTGGGTGAGCAAATTGAAATTGCTGTGAAATATGCAGGTTATATTAACCGTCAGCAAGAAGACGTTGCGCAAATGAAGCGTTTGGAAGATACGCGTATTCCAGCTGATTTTGATTATGATGTAGTTTCTGGTCTTTCACGTGAAATCACCATGAAGCTGAAAAATGTATTGCCTGAAACATTGGCACAAGCAAGTCGTATTCCAGGTGTAACACCTGCGGCTGTTCAATTGGTGATGATTACGATTCGTAAGAATAACCAAGCGAAAAAATCTGCATAAGATTTTGAGTTAAATAAAAAACCCGCTCAGTTGCGGGTTTTTTATTGCCAATAAATTATTGGCTGTTGCTATTTGATCGGATTAAATGAATATTTTGATCATCATTAGTTTTAGCTATGGTTTGATTATTAAAATCTTTCATAAACCTAAGTGATTGATAATTAATTATAAATACAAAAAATAAGATCTAAAAACTATTGATATACAAAGTTTTAGGTCTTAATGGTGGGCTTTTGGTCGTGTGAATTCCGACCTTTGTAGTGGTATTTATTCTACCCAATAAAGCCGAAACTTCAGGGCATGGCGTACAAGTGGGTTTACGCTACATGAATGGAGTTCGATTATGGCAAATCAACAATCGGGAAAAATGCAAAAAATTCTAACAGTATTTTTGTGTTTCTGGGTGGCATTTTTTGAAGGTTTTGACCTACAAGCACCCGGTATCGCAGCAAAAGGAATCGCAGCGACATTTTCCTTAGATCAGGTGCAAATGGGCTATGTGTTTAGCTTGGGTGTATTTGGTATGTTATTTGGCGCGTTCTTTGGGGGGCGTGTCGCTGACTATTTGGGGCAGAAGAAAGTCCTAATGTTGTCGATTTTTATCTTCGGTGTATTTATGTCTATCACGGCAGTTGCACCAAGTATTGAAATTTTATATATCGCACGATTCTTTACAGGTTTAGGTTTGGGCGCTGCGATGCCAACGATGATCTCGGTGGTGGGTGATGAAGCGACGGATGCTAACCGTGGACGCTTAAATAGTTTGATGTACTGCGGCTTACCTGTAGGTGCAATCTTTGTTGCTGGCTTGGGTATTATTTTTAAAGATATCTCTTGGCATACACTGTTTTTAATTGGTGGTTTAACGCCTTTAATTCTAATTCCATTCATGGCGATTATCTTAAAAGATAAGCGTACTGAAAAAGTTCAGGCAGAAAGCAAAGAAGCGGTTCCACCGATGGGGCAAATCCTTTTTGCTGAACAGCGTTATAAATATACCTTGCCGCTTTGGTTGAGTTTCTTCTTTACCTTAATGGTGAACTATATTCTGATCAGTTGGTTGCCTAACTTGCTTATAGAACAAGGGTTGGAAAAGCAACAAGCTTTTATGATCATGTTGATGTTCCAAGTGGGCGCAGTAATTGGTACGCTCGGTTTAGGCTACTTGCTTGATCGCCTAAAATTATGGCAAATGGCAGTGATTATCTATTCAGGTTTGTTTGTAGCATTATTTGTGCTGTTTACAACAAATTCCATTCCTGTACTCATTGCAGCAGGCATCATGGGCGGGATTTTCTCTACAGGTGGTCAATCTATTTTGTATGGGATCTCTCCAATTTTCTATACACCAGCTGGGAAAGTAACAGGTGTGGGGAGTGCGATTTCATGGGGGCGTTTGGGAGCAATGACAGGTCCATTACTCACAGGTAAGATTTTGGCGCTAGGTCTAGGAACGACAGGTATTTTAATTGCAAGTGCGCCGGGTATTGCTTTGTCGGCTATCGCGGTGGCTGCATTGTCAGCCTATAAGTCATCCCTCAAGAAATAATCGAAATCAGTCATATTTAAAGGAGCTACGGCTCCTTTTTTATTGAATAAATATCTTTAGCTGAAACTAAGTTTTGTTAGAATAAATCTAATATTCATGAATAAATTTACTTCTATGTCTTATCAATTGATCGAACTTGATATTTCTCCTTCAGATAACATTCAGTGTCCACATTGTCAGCAGCAAGTGATTGATTGGTCAGAAGAGCAGTATGTGCAGCCATGTGAGCATGTGCTGTTTATTGCAATGGATATTGGTTTTGAGTTTATTACCGATGAATTTGAGCAAACTATGCAGCATACAGTCGATGACTTGCATGCCAATGATGATCAATATCATATATTTACTGAAATTACCGCCTCGAGCTTCCCTGAGTTTCTGATTTATAAGTCTGATTTAGGGGTGGAAGGTTATTCACGTTATGTCGGCTTTACGGCATAAAATATTGCTAAAAAATCTCAAAATAAAAAAGCCAGTCAAGTGACTGGCTTTTTTAATGTAAATTAGAAAATTAACTTTCTAATTCTTCTTCGACATCATCTTCGGCACTGTCCATACCGAGTTCTTTAAGTTTACGGGTTAAGGTATTGCGACCCCAACCTAAAAGTTCTGCTGCATGGCGCTTACGGCCACGTGTTTGCTGTAGTGCTGCATTGATGAGGGTGCGTTCAAACATTGGTGTGGCAATGTCGAGAATTTTCATCTCACCGTTTTTCAGTTTTTGTACGGCCCATTGACCAAGTAATTCATCCCAATGATGCACACCAATACGATCAATCCCTTGAGCAGCAGGGTTGCCATCTGTGCCTTGAATTGGAATCTGTTTTAATTCAGACGGTAAATCTTCTGGATAAACTTCACGTCCTGTAATCATCACGGTGAGCCAGCGACAGGTATTTTCAAGCTGACGCACATTACCTTGCCACGGCAATTTTTGCATGTATTCTTGCGTTTCAGGACGCAGAATTTTCGGGCTTACCCCAAGCTCTTTGCCTGCACTTGCTAGGAAGTGCTGTGCAAGCATCGGAATATCTTCACTACGATGTGCAAGTTTTGGAATATGAATACGAATCACGTTTAGACGGTGGTACAAGTCTTCACGGAAGCGACCTTCATGTACTAATTTTTCTAAGTCTTGGTGTGTTGCAGCAACGATACGGACATCCACCTTGACTGGGATGTGACCACCAACGCGGTAGAATTCGCCATCCGCTAAAACACGCAGTAAACGTGTTTGGGTTTCAAATGGCATGTCACCAATTTCATCAAGGAAAAGAGTCCCGCCATTGGCTTGTTCGAAACGACCCTGACGCTGCGTATTGGCACCGGTGAACGCGCCTTTTTCATGACCAAATAATTCAGTTTCGATCAAATCTTTTGGAATTGCCGCCATGTTGAGCGCAATAAAAGGTTTGTTACCACGTGGTGAGTGTTTGTGCAACGCATGCGCAACCAATTCTTTACCCGTGCCTGATTCACCATTAATTAATACAGTAATGTGTGATTGAGAAAGACGACCAATGGCACGGAAGACTTCCTGCATAGCAGGTGATTCACCAATAATCTCTGTAGATTGAATCGGTTGAGCGGTTTTAGCAGATTCTTGTTGTTGCAATTTGGTAATATGCAAAATTGCACGGTTTACAAGTGCTAAGGCTTCATCAATATCAAAAGGTTTTGGTAGATATTCAAAAGCACCCGTTTGATAGCTCGACACAGCAGATTCTAAATCTGAATGTGCAGTCATAATGATCACAGGTAAGTCAGGGTAGTTGCCTTTGACTTTACCTAAAAAGGTCAGTCCATCAATACCCGGCATACGGATGTCTGTCAAAATAACATCTGGCGCATCGACACTTAACTGATCTAAAGCGGATTGTGCTTCTTCAAAACTGGTAACATCAAAACCTTCTTCTTTGAATGTTTTTTCCAGCACCCAACGCATGGCGCGATCATCATCGATGACCCAAATCTTATTACGCGACATGATCTGACTCCCAAGGTAAATATAGGCTAAATACTGTTTTTCCAGGAACTGATTGGCATTCAATCATTCCGTTATGTTGATGCATAATATTTTGTGCAATGCTCAGGCCGAGACCTGTGCCTTTCGCTCGTCCTGTCACTAAAGGATAAAATACGGATTCTAATATTTCTTGTGGGACACCCGGTCCATTGTCCTCAATGTCAATGCGTACCGCAGAACGTTTTAATACACCATTGATGGTGACTAAGCGTTGAATACGTGTGCGCAAGGTCAGTTCTGGTTGATGCTCAACAAAGAACTCTTTATTTTCAGTCATCGCCTGAACGGCATTGACGCTGATATTCAGCATGACCTGAATCAATTGATCACGATCTGCCAGAACATCCGGTAAAGAAAGGTCGTAATCACGGGTGATCTTAATTTTCTTTTTAGTTTGGTTGACGATCAGTGAACGGACACGTTCAAGTGGTTCATGCACATTGACTGGCTCGTAACTTGGCAATTGTCTTGAACCCAGCATGGTGTCAGCAAGATTTCTTAATCGATCCACTTCACTAATAATAATGTCGGTGAATTCACTGTACTTCGGATCATTTAAGCTACGCGCTAAAAGTTGTGTCGCCCCACGGATACCACCAAGTGGATTTTTAATTTCATGGGCAACGCCACGAATCAGTTGTCGTGCAACTTGATGTTGTTGAATCAGGTTTTCTTCTTTAGAGATTTTTAACATCCGGTCGATTTGATTGAGCTCAATCAATAGCAAAGGGTGGTAGGGTTTACCTGAGTTGAGCTGTGACACGGTGTAATCGACATGAATGTCTTTAAAGTTGACATTAATCGTTGCTTCTCGGCGCGTATAGTGTTGACCAGAAGTTAATGTATTCATTAATGCATCATGCGTATTGAATTCATCATCGGGCATATGAAGTAAATTTAATACAGGCTGACCTGATGCACGAAGTAAGCTTATGTCAAAAAGCGCTTCACAAGATGAATTTAAATAAAAAATATTCAGGTTGCTATCGACCAATAAAATGGCAGTGGTTAAATTATCCACTAAAAGCCGGTAATCAATCGTCATAGTCTGATCCATTAGCGAGAGGTTCCTGTCTTAAAATGGCGCAATGGCATCTTCATAAAGCAAATCGTTCAATCTAATAAGGTTCGAATTGATGCAAGTTATGCAAGATATAAGCCAACTATTTGAGAAATACGCTAAGTTTTGATGCTTATTTGAATAAATGCGCTTATTTAAGACTTTAAATAAAGTGTATAGCCGATTAAAAACAGGCTGTAAATCTAAAATGCATTAAAATGGTGCGAATTAAATTATATGGATGAATTTATAGCATTATTTTGGTGCGTGATATAAAGAGTGGCCTTTTCACCTGTTTTTATGTTTTGAAAAGACATACAATACGCGGATTATAGTGGAGCGCAGATTCATGAAATCCCCCAAAGTCGGTTTTGTTTCTTTAGGTTGTCCTAAGGCATTGGTAGATTCCGAACGAATTTTAACTCAGTTAAAGACTGAAGGTTATGATGTAGCATCAGATTATGATGGTGCAGATTTAGTAGTTGTAAATACCTGTGGTTTTATTGAATCTGCAGTACAAGAGTCGCTAGATGCCATTGGCGAAGCGATGAGTTCAAACGGTCGCGTAATTGTGACTGGTTGTTTAGGTAAAGACGAAGATAAAATTCGCCAAATGCACCCAAATGTCTTAAAAGTGACAGGTGCTGCGGCATATCAAGAAGTGATGGAAGCTGTGCACGAATACGTGCCTGAGCCACCAAAACACAATCCGTTTATTGATCTAGTACCTGAACAAGGTATTCGATTAACACCAAAACATTATGCTTATTTGAAGATTTCAGAAGGTTGTAACCACCGTTGCACATTCTGCATCATCCCAAGCATGCGTGGTGATTTGGTTTCTCGTCCAGTTGGTTCAGTATTGACTGAAGCTCAAGCACTGAAAAAAGCAGGTGTAAAAGAAGTCCTTGTGATTTCTCAAGATACATCGGCTTATGGCGTAGACACCAAATACAAATTGGACTTCTGGAACGGTCAGCCCGTTAAAACTAAATTCTATGACATGTGTGAAGCATTGGGTCAATTGGGTATCTGGGTGCGTCTGCACTATATATATCCATATCCACATGTGGATGCTGTGATTGACTTAATGGCACAAGGCAAAATCCTGCCGTATTTGGATATTCCATTCCAACATGCAAGTCCTAAGATTTTAAAACTCATGAAACGCCCTGCGCACAGTGAAAATACACTGGAGCGTTTAAAAGTTTGGCGTGAGAAATGTCCTGATCTTGTGATTCGTTCTACATTTGTTGTGGGCTTCCCGGGTGAAACTGAAGAAGACTTCCAAATGTTGCTTGATTGGTTAAAAGAAGCGCAGCTTGATCGTGTGGGTTGTTTTACTTACTCACCAGTTGAAGGCGCGACTGCAAATGATTTGCCAGATCATGTGCCTGAAGAAATCAAGCAAGAGCGTTATGAGCGTTTCATGCAAGTTCAGCAAGAAATCTCTGCTGCAAAATTGCAAAGCCGTATTGGTCAGAAAATGACAGTACTTGTGGATGATCTTGAAGAAGAGTTCCCAGTTGCTGTTGCGCGTTCTTATGCAGATGCACCTGAAATTGATGGTAATGTTTTTGTTGAGGATATCGATAAGTCAGTGATTAAAGCAGGTGATTTACTTGAAGTAGAAATTACAGATGCAGATGAATATGACTTATTTGCAAAACTGATCTCGGTTAAGTCTGCTTAAACGATTCATTAAAAATAATTGAAATTAAATAATTCGGAGTTGATGATGCTTGATTCTAAAAAACCACGTTTTGGTCGCATCCTGCTTAAGCTTTCAGGTGAAGCTTTAGCGGGCAATAAAGAGATGGGTATCGATGCACAAGTGCTCGATCAAATGTCACTCGCAATTGCGCACCTTGTTGGTTTAGGTGTTCAAGTGGGTATCGTTGTCGGCGGTGGTAACCTTTACCGTGGTAGCCAATTACAAAAAGATGGTTTGGTTGGCCGTGTAACAGGTGATCAAATGGGTATGTTGGCCACTGTAATGAACGGTTTGGCACTTCGTGATGCTTTGGTACGTCGTAATATCAAAACTCGTCTAATGTCAGCTTTACCCATTGGTGCAGTAGTTGAATCATACTCTAGCCGTGATGCAATTCGTCATTTAACTCGTGGCGAAGTTTGTGTATTTGTTGCAGGTACGGGTAACCCATTCTTTACGACAGATACAGCAGCATGCTTACGCGGTATTGAGATTGAAGCCAATCTTATCCTTAAAGCGACTAAGGTTGATGGCGTATACAACAAAGATCCAAGCAAATATGAAGATGCAGTGAAATACGATGCATTAACATTTGACCAAGTTTTAGATGAAAAACTGGGTGTGATGGATTTAACAGCGATTTGCTTGTGCCGTGACCACAACGTTCCACTTCAAGTATTTGATATGAACAAATCAGGTTCATTACTTTCAGTGGTAATGGGTGAAAAAGAGGGTACTCACGTTACGAACTAATGTACGTGGGCCCTAAAGCTCTTTATACTACAAGCTATTTTAGAATTTACATCTTTTCGAATTAAGTAAGGAAGATCACATGATTAACGATCTTAAAAAAGACGCAGAAGACCGTATGAACAAATCTCTAGATTCTCTAGAGCATGGTTTTGCCAAAGTTCGTACAGGCCGCGCGCACCCATCAATTTTAAATGGTGTTATGGTTCCTTACTATGGCTCTGATGTGCCATTAAACCAAGTTGCGAACGTGGGTGTAGAAGACTCTCGTACTTTACTTGTTCAGCCTTTTGAACGTTCAATGGTTGCCGCAATTGATAAAGCAATCCGTGAATCTGACTTGGGCTTAAACCCGATTACTGCTGATGCCATCCGTGTTCCTATGGCTGCATTAACAGAAGAAACACGTAAAGACATGCAGAAAGTTGCACGTAACGAAGCTGAAAATGCAAAAGTTGCGATCCGTAACATCCGTCGTGATGTTTTAGGTGATATCAAAGCATTGTTGAAAGAAAAAGAAATTTCTGAAGATGATGAGCGTCGTGCGGGTGATGACATTCAAAAAATCACAGACAAATTCGTTGCTGAAGTTGAAAAACGTCTGGCTGCAAAAGAAGCTGAATTGATGAAGGTCTAAGTTTTAATGACCTCATCTGAAGAAACTTCCCGTCTTCCAAAACATGTTGCCATCATTATGGATGGCAACAATCGTTTTGCCAAAAAGAATCAAATGCAAAAAGGTGAAGGGCATCGTTCTGGAAAGGACATCCTAGATCCCATCGTTGAACATTGTCGTAAAAGAAATATCCAAGCACTGACCGTTTTTGCTTTTTCGAGTGAAAATTGGAATCGTCCTCAGTTTGAGGTTGATTTGTTGATGGCTCTTCTTGAAGAAACCATTCATGAACAGTTGCCACGCATGGAAAAATTTAACATTTCCCTACGTTTTATTGGTGATCGTTCTCGTTTATCTCCTAACTTACGTGACTTAATGTTGCAAGCAGAACAAAGGACTGCTAATTTCGACAGCATGACTTTAACTATTGCAATTAGTTACGGTGGTATGTGGGATATGACACAGGCTGCAAAAAAAATCGCAGCAGATGTTTTAACTAACAAAATAGATCTTGAAGCAGTGGATGCTGAAGTCTTTGGTCAATATGTCAGTTTAAGTGATCTACCTCCGGTAGATTTGTTAATTCGTACAGGTGGTGATTTCCGTCTCTCGAACTTCTTGCTTTGGCAAGCTGCGTATGCAGAACTTTATTTTAGCCAGACATTATGGCCTGAATTTACCATTGAAGAATTTGACGACGCACTAGCAGTATTTGGTGGTCGTGAACGTCGTTTTGGTAAGACCTCAGAGCAGATTCAACAAGAGCAGTTTGAGAATAAATAAATGTTAGAGCGGATAATAACCGCATTGGTACTGGTTTCAGTTGTACTGAGTTGCATGTTTGCAACCGAGTCTAAATACCCAATGCTTGTGCTGATGATTATTGCATCAGCTGTCGCGGGTTATGAGTGGTTTAAACTCATGCCGCGTAATACACAAAATGTGATTAAACCTTTCGCTTGGGGCTATGGTCTAGTCACTGCTATTCTTTCAGCACTAGCATTGCATTTTACCGATGTTGCATTACTGCTTTGGGCGGCTTCGATCTTTACTTGGATCTTAAGTGTCTATTGGGTGAAGTCATATCCTGAATACGACAATTGGTATAACCCGAGTCTCAGTGGTATAGGCTTAGTCTTGGTTCCTGCTGCGGTAACTGCTATTTTTTCTGTGTGGATGAACTCACCGTGGTGGCTCATGTATCTGTTCCTATTGGTATGGGGTGCAGACAGTGGTGCATACTTCGTAGGACGTAAATTTGGTAAGAAAAAACTTGCACCAGATGTGAGTCCAAATAAATCGATCGAAGGTTTATACGGCGGTCTATTCACAGCAATGCTAATTGTCATTGTTGTTGAAATTATTTATCTGGATTTAAGCATCGCTGAACATATTTTATTTTTAATACTTTCAGTAATAACGGTATTTAGTTCAGTACTTGGTGATTTATTTGAATCGATGATCAAGCGTCGTGCAGGGATCAAAGATTCTGGTCGTATTCTTCCGGGACATGGTGGTGTGCTGGACCGTATCGACTCGTTGCTTGCCGCAGCACCTATCTTTGCAGCAGGTATGTATGTTTTAAAATTAATTGGCGTAGATTTATAGATGTCACAATCTGTTTGTATATTGGGTGTAACAGGATCCATTGGTCAAAGTACTTTAAAGATTCTGCAACAGCACCCCGAAGAGTATTCAGTTTTTGCAGTCACTGCACATAGCCGAATTGTAGAACTTGTCGAAATATGCAAACAATATCGACCGAAAATCGCAGTTGTTCCATTCAATAAAGTGGATGAACTGCGCCAATTACTCGTAGCTGAAAAATTAACTGATATTGAAATCCTGCATGATGAAGCAGGATTAATCGCAGTAGCAGAACATCCACAAGTTGATGTGGTCATGGCAGCTATTGTGGGGGCAGCAGGATTGCTACCTACATTGGCTGCTGCGAAAGCAGGTAAACGCGTGTTGCTTGCAAATAAAGAAGCGCTGGTGATGTCGGGTGACATCATGATTCAGACCGCACGTGAAAATAATGCTTTGTTGCTGCCGGTCGATTCTGAACACAATGCAATTTTCCAATGCTTGCCTGAAACTTATCTACAAGGTGAGCGTCATGGTCAGCCAAAGCTAGGTGTCAAACAAATTTTACTTACCGCTTCTGGTGGTCCATTTTTGCATCATAGTTTAGAACAATTGCAAAGTGTGACGCCTGCACAAGCCTGTAAGCATCCAAATTGGTCGATGGGGCAAAAAATTTCTGTTGATTCTGCAACGCTGATGAATAAAGGCTTGGAATTGATCGAAGCCTGTCATCTTTTTGCAGTTGAAGAACAATTTGTAACAGTTGTTGTCCATCCACAGAGTATCATTCATTCAATGGTTCAATATGTAGATGGTTCGACTTTGGCACAAATGGGAAATCCTGATATGTGTACGCCTATTGCTCATGCATTAGCGTGGCCGAAGCGTATTCAAACACATGTGCCTCCATTAGATTTATTTGTTCATTCACAGTTAAACTTTGAACAGCCTGATATACAGCTATTCCCAGCACTAAAATTAGCACGTCAAGCCATGAAGGCTGGAGGCTTAGCTCCTACGATTTTAAATGCAGCCAATGAAATCGCCGTGGCAGCATTTTTGCATGAGAAAATTGGCTTTACTCAAATCCCGCAAATTGTGGAACATGTGTTGGGGCAAGTTGAAAACTCAGCTGCAAATAATATTGATGTTATTTTGCATGCAGATAAATCGGCACGTATGGTTGCTGAAAAAGCAGTATTGAATTCAGGAAGTTAAGACATGAATGCCTTGTTTATGATTATTGCAGCAATATTGCTACTTGGACCGCTGATAGCGATTCATGAATTTGGGCATTATTTCGTTGCACGTAAACTGGGCGTAAAGGTTTTAGTTTATTCGATTGGTTTTGGCCCAACACTGCTCAAGTGGACGTCGAAGAAATCAGGTATTCAATATCAACTGTCTGCATTACCACTGGGTGGTTATGTCAAAATGTTAGATGAGCGTGAAGGTGATGTCGCAGCAGAAGACTTACCGAAAGCATTTAACAGACAACACCCTTGGAAACGTATTGCAATTGTTGCTGCAGGGCCACTCATCAACTTGGCTTTTGCTGTGGTGTTGTTTTGGATTTTATTTTTACCTGCACAGGAACAGCTCAATACGCGCGTAGGTAAAATTTTACCAAATACACCAGCAGCGGCTGCGCAAATGCAGTCTGGTGATAAAATTACTGCCGTAGATGGTACTCAAGTATCCACTTGGGAGCGCTTGAATTATGCCTTGGTTGATCGTGTGGGTGAAACTGGCAACATTCAAATTCAAGCTGAACGTGCAGGGCAAATTCAAAACTTCAGTTTACCAATTCAGAGTTTTTTACGCGATCAAACTCAGTCACCACTCGATGTTCTTGGTTTTACGCCATATCGTCCTGAAATTCCTGCAGTGGTTTCAAAACTCAGTGAAGATGGCGCAGCGATTCGCCAAGGGATGCAAGTGGGTGATCGAATTGTTTCGATTGATGGCGTAAAAATGAAAGACTGGTTTGATGTTGTACAAGTTGTACAAGCTTCTCCAGAAAAGTTACTTAAAATTGATGTTTTACGACAAAATAAAATTGTGCATTTAAACGTGATGCCGCAAGGTAAGCATGACCAAATGGGTAAAGTCACAGGGCTTTTAGGTGTACAAAGCGATCCGGGTAAAGTCAATATTCCAGCCGAATACAAACAAACCATTCAATACACGCCTGTAGAGGCGATGGGAAAAGCGGTAGAAAAAACAGGTCAGATATCTAGTATGATCCTGAATTCTATTGTAAAAATGGTGCGTGGTTTGGTGGGTTTGGATAATTTATCTGGTCCGATTACCATTGCGAAAGTGGCTGGACAAAGTGCTGAAATGGGGTGGCAAACCTTCATTTCATTTATGGCACTGATGAGTGTGAGTTTAGGTATTTTAAATTTACTACCGATTCCTATGCTCGATGGCGGTCATTTAATTTACTATTTTATTGAATTAATTCGTGGTAAACCTGTTTCTGAACAAATACAATTGGTTGGATTAAAAATTGGTATGGTATTGCTGGGTAGCATGATGCTACTGGCTCTATTCAATGACATTATGCGTTTATAAGAACGTTATACGAAATAAATTAACAGCGGAAAAGACTGGCATGCAGCACAAACATTTATTTATGCCATTGGCACTGGTTAGTGCTATGGCCGTAGCACAACAAGTATATGCAGCAGATGATTTTGTAGTACAAGATATTCGTGTTGATGGCTTAGTGCGTTTAACTCCTGACAATGTAGCCGGAATGATCCCATTCTCCGCTGGTGATCGTGTCAATGATCAAATCATTTCAAACTCAATTCGTAGCATGTTTGCATCGGGTTTGTTTGATGATGTGAAGTCTACACAAGTCGGTAATACCCTTGTATATACAGTGGTTGAACGTCCAGTTATTTCTAAAGTTGAGCTAAAAGGCAATAAACTTATTCCTAAAGAAGCCTTGGAAGAAGGCTTAAAGAAAATGGGTCTGTCCGAAGGTGAAGTTTTAAAGAAATCATCTTTGCAAACGGTTGAAACTGAATTAGAACAACAGTACATGCAGCAAGGTCGTTATGATGCTGATGTCAAAGTTATTACAACCGCTCAACCAAACAACCGTGTTAATGTCTTAATCGAGTTTGAAGAAGGCCAATCTGCCAAAGTATTTGATATCAATATCATTGGTAATACGGTCTTTAAAGAAAGCGAAATTAAACAAATTTTTGCATTAAAAGAAAGTGGTTGGAACTCGATCATTTCTCGTAATGACCGTTATGCACGTGAAAAGATGGCTGCGAGTTTAGAAGCTTTACGTGCGATGTATCTCAACAAAGGTTACATCAACTTTAACATTACCAATTCAAGTCTGAATTTGAGTGAAGATAAAAAACACGTCTTTATCGAAGTTTCGGTGGATGAAGGTGAACAATTTAAGTTTGGTAAAACTCATTTCTTAGGTGATACGCTTTATACGCAAACTGATTTAAACGCTTTAAAACTCTATAAAGATGGCGATTTATATTCACAAGAAAAAGTGAATGGTGTTAAACAACTTTTACTTCGTAAATACGGTAACGCAGGTTACTACTTTGCAGAAGTGAACATTGTTCCTGAAATCAATAAAGACACCAAATTGGTCGATTTAAATTACTATGTGAATCCGGGTCAGCAAGTCACTGTTCGCCGCATTAATTTTACAGGTAACTCGAAAACAGCTGATGAAGTTCTACGTCGTGAAATGCGTCAAATGGAAGGCGCATTAGCAAGTAACGAAAAAATTGATTTGTCTAAAGTGCGTTTAGAGCGTACAGGCTTCTTTAAAACCGTTGATGTTAAACCTGCACGTATTCCGGGTACGCCAGATCAAATTGATTTAAATGTGAATGTTGAAGAACAGCATTCAGGTACAAGTACTTTGGCTGTTGGTTTCTCACAAAGTGGCGGTGTAACTTTCCAAGCAGGTTTGAGTCAAACCAACTTCTTGGGTACAGGTAATGCAGTTTCTATCGATTTGTCACGTTCTGAGACTCAAGATTACTACAACCTCAGTGTAACTGACCCGTATTTCACTATTGATGGTGTACGTCGTGGTTATAATATGTACTACCGTAAAACCAAGTTAGATGACGACTATAACGTTAACAACTACGTCACTGACAGTTTTGGTGGTGGTATCAACTTTGGTTATCCGATCGATGAAAACCAAAGTATCAGTATGGGCTTGAATATTGATAATACCGAAGTAACTACAGGCCCATATGTTTCTACTTATGTGCGTGATTATTTACTAGCAAATGGTGGGAAGGCGACGGATACCACATCATTCTGTCCTACGGATGCGTCTGGTAACTCACAATTAACTGTGCCTGTATACAAAACTGATGCGAATGGAGATTTTGTACTAGATAGTGAAGGTAATAAAATTGTTACTCACAACACTTGCGCAGTACCTGAAGAATCATACGATAGTGCGTTTAAAGGTGATTTCTTAACTTATAACCTTAACTTGGGTTGGTCATACAATACCTTGAATCGCCCGGTATTCCCTACATCGGGTATGTCACACCGCGTCAATGCCGAAATTGCATTACCAGGTAGTGATGTTGAATATCAAAAAATCACTTACGATGCACAAGCCTATTTCCCACTGGGTAAAGACTTTGTATTACGTGGTTACGGTAAGTTAGGCTATGGTAATGATTTGCCGTTCTATAAAAACTTCTATGCAGGTGGTTTTGGTTCGGTACGTGGCTATGATAACAGTACTTTAGGGCCTAAATATCCTGGTGTGTATTATGATGCGCAAAATAAGGTTGACTATGATCCAGAAGAAGTGGGTGGTAATGCTTTAATTCAATTTGGTACTGAATTAGCTTTACCTGTGCCATTTAAAGGCGATTGGGCTCGTCAAGTTCGTCCAGTTTTATTTGCTGAAGGCGCACAAGTATTTGATACCCAATGTGATGTTCCTAAATCTAGTGAAGACCGTCAATACTGTAAAGATAATTACGGCTTTGATATGAATAACATGCGTTATAGCGTTGGTGCTGGCTTTACTTGGATCACGATGATTGGTCCAATTTCACTTAGTTATGCATTCCCGCTTAATGACAAAGCTGGTGATGAAACAAAAGAAATTCAATTCGAGATTGGTCGTACGTTCTAAGTACGACCCTTCAGGGAATAACAAAATTACAGGTTGATAAGATGAATAAATTATTTGCTGGTTTGGCGGTATTGGGTATGTCGTGTTCTGCTGTGGTACATGCAGCGGGTTACGGTGTGGTTGATTTAGAAAAAGTAGTTGATCAAAGCTCTTATATAAAGCAACAAAATGCTCAAATTCAACAGCAGTTGAAACCACAAACCACTAAAATTGAATCACTGGCTAAAGAGCTGGAAGCAATGCAGCAAAAAGCTCAGCAGGGTGGTGATAAGTTGACTGCTGCGCAAAAGCAGCAAATGGGTCAACAGTATCAAACTAAACTCAAAGAGCTGACTGATTTACAGCAAAAAGTTCAAGCTTCGGTTCAAGGGAATATTCAGTCCTTAAATCGCACGATGGATACTCGAATTAAGCAAGTTGCAGAACAATTGCGCACAGAAAATAAGTTAGATGTTGTTTTGAATAAAAATTCAACACTTGCGTATGACCCTAAGTTTGATTTAACTGATAAAATGATTCAAAAGGTTAATGCAATTAAATAATCAATGAATTCTCAAAAATTCAGTTTAGAAAAGCTTGCTCAACTTGTTCAAGGTCAATGTATTGGCCAGCTAGACTTGCAATTCAGTGGAATGGCAAGTTTAGAGAGTGCTCAACCGCATCAGCTTGCATTTTTAAACGCAGATAAATATCTGAATGAAGCTCAACAGTCTCAGGCTGGTGCGCTGATTGTGACTGCAGACATGCAGTCACAAATCCCTTCACAGCAAAACTTTATTGTTGTACCCAATCCGTATTTGGCTTTCGCTATTCTGACGCATGTTTTTGAAAAAAAATCTGTAGAAACAGGAATTGAAAGTACTGCCCAAATTCATCCTTCTGCAATCATTTCTGATACTGCTTATATTGGGCATTATGTGGTGATTGGTGCGAATAGTGTGGTGGGCGAAGGTACTCGCATTGAATCACAAGTGAAGATTGATCACGGTGTTGAAATTGGTAAAGATTGTTTTATCGATTCGCATGTGACGATTACTGGTGAAGCCAAGTTAGGTGATCGTGTACGTATCCATGCAAATACGGTGATTGGTGGTGAAGGGTTTGGTTTTGCGCCTTATCAAGGGAAATGGCATCGTATTGCTCAATTAGGTTCTGTACGCATTGGGAATGATGTGCGTATTGGCTCAAATTGTAGTATCGACCGTGGTGCTTTAGATGACACAATTTTGGAAGATGGTGTCATTATTGATAACCTTGTGCAAATCGCGCATAACGTCAAAGTAGGTGCAAATACGGCAATGGCTGCGAAATGTGGCATTGCAGGTAGTACAACTATTGGCAAAAATTGTGTGCTAGCAGGGGCTGTTGGTATCGTAGGTCACATTAATATTGCAGATAATGTGACAATTACAGGTATGTCAATGGTCACAAAAAGTATTTCCGTTGCTGGAAGTTATTCTTCAGGTACGCCAATGCTTGAAAGTGGTTCTTGGAAAAAGGCAGCAATCCGCTTTAAACAATTAGCAGATGTGCCATTGACCCAATTGGTCAAACGACTTGATCATATGCAGTCTCAAATTGAGTCCCTTGAATCAACATTTAAATTGCGTAAATAATTATGATGACAGAGTCGAATACCCCAGCTTTCACAAAACCTGAATTACCAATGACTATTCAGACCATTCGTGAATATTTGCCACATCGTTATCCGTTTTTATTGGTTGATCGTGTTGTTGAAGTGACTGACAACGGGATTGTAGGCTATAAAAATGTAACGATTAACGAAGAATTTTTACAAGGCCATTTCCCTGAATACCCAATTATGCCGGGCGTGCTGATTGTTGAGGCATTGGCGCAAGTATCGGGTATCTTAGGTTTCATTATGAATAATGAGAAACCTTCAGCTGGTTCGTTGTTCTTATTTGCTGGTGCAGAAAAGGTCCGATTTAAAAAACAAGTCGTTGCAGGCGATCAACTTGTATTAAAATCAGAATTAGTGATGCAAAAGCGTGGCATTTACAAATATAATTGTGTTGCCACTGTAGATGGCGTAGTCGCAGCAACCGCGGAAATTATGGTTTCGCATCAGAAAACAGAGACAGCATGAGCAATAACGAATTAATTCATCCTACCGCCATTATTGACTCATCAGCAGTAATTGCTCCGGATGTGCAAATTGGACCATATTGTATTATTGGTCCTCAAGTCACAATTGGAGCGGGTACTAAACTGCATTCACATGTTGTGGTGGGTGGTTATACCCGTATTGGTCAACATAACGAAATTTTTCAATTTGCCAGTGTTGGTGAAGTCTGCCAAGACTTGAAATATGCTGGTGAAGAAACTTGGTTAGAAATCGGGGATCATAACTCGATTCGTGAACACTGTAGTTTACACCGTGGTACTGTTCAAGATCAGGGTCTAACTAAAGTTGGTAGTCATAATTTATTGATGGTGAATACACATATTGCACATGACTGTGTGGTAGGTGATCATAATATCTTTGCTAATAACGTCGGCGTTGCAGGTCATGTCCACATTGGTGATTATGTCATCGTAGGTGGTAACTCTGGTATTCATCAATTCTGTAAAATCGATTCTTACAGTATGATTGGTGGTGCATCTCTTATTTTGAAAGATGTACCTGCTTATGTCATGGTATCTGGTAATCCAGCCCATGCTTTTGCCATGAACATTGAAGGAATGCGTCGTAAAGGTTGGTCTAAAAATGTGATTCAAGGTTTACGTGAATCCTTTAAATTGATCTATAAAGATGGATTAACGACGAATGAAGCGATTGAACGTATTCGTACTGAAATTTTGCCTGAAGTGGCAGAAGCGCAATTGTTGATCGACTCACTTGAGCAGTCTAAGCGCGGTATCGTACGCTAAATGCTGCGAATAAAAAAAGACACCTTATAAGGTGTCTTTTTTTTTGCGTTAAAAAAAGTCCTATTTTTTAACAAAGCCTGCTTCTTCAGATTTTGGATACTTTTGGGTAAGCTTGGTTTTGAGCTGCGTTGCTAAACTGCTGTTTCGATCTACGTCTTTTGCAATGCTATACAGTTGATATAACGCTCTAGGTGCACGAGTCGACTCAGGGTATTGATCTACTACAATACCATAGTTCTTTTTCGCTTCTGCGTAGTTAGTCGGTTCAACAGCAAGGTTGAATTCAGCTAGCCAAAAATATGCATTGCTAATATAAACACTGTTAGGATTATTTTTAATAAAATTTTTCATCGGTGCGATGGCTTTTTTCGCACCACCTTGTTTATATGCATCTAAAGCAACGGTATAAGCTGCTTTCTCAAGCTCAAGTGAGTCACCACCTGCATTTACAGGTTGTTTTGCAGATGAGCTTAATGTTGCTTGGGGCGTAGGTTGTTTAGCTGGTGTAGGGGCTATATTAGCTGCTACTGGGTGCAGTACCTTGTTGGTTATCCTCCGCAGGCTCTGTGTCTTCACTCGGATCTACTTTTTGTTGGAGTAGCTCTAAACGTTGATCTAAATCTGCATAGCGGTTTGTAAGTTCACTTTTTAATTGTTCGATAATATTGTCTTGCTCTTCCATTTTACCGCGTAAGCTACGCAATTCATTTTCGAGCTGTTGGTTCTTCTGCATGAGCTGCCAATTTAAATTTGTTGGCGTAGGGGTAGAGCCAGCACCTGTTTGAATGGCTGTATTATTTGCTGTATACACAGTGCCATTATCTGCGCCACTCAAACCGCGAGATTCAATTGGAATATTGGCAAATAGCGTACCTGAGCAAGTCAATGTAAGGGCACACAATACATGCTGTTTAAACATCATAAAAATTCCATGTAGTTGCAAGCATGTCCGTATTGAATAGTTTTATTACAGACTGCTTTAGATAAAACGATAAGCACATTAAAAACGCCAAAGTTCTGAATTGCAATAAGCTTTTACAATCTTGTTGTGTATTAAAGTAAAAATATAGTGATGATGTTTCACGTTTTCTACATCATCGACCATCATATTGATTTATAAATAATCAAACAGTGTTTTCTACTCAGGAATTCTTGGTTTTAGTCTTGCATGTTTATCAAAAATCTCTATACTCTGTTCTTGCAATGGTAACCCTGCCGGTTACTTCGCAATTGTACTCTACAAACCCCGCCAGGACCGGAAGGTAGCAACGGTAGTAGAAATATGATGTGCCGAAGTCTTGCTGGTAGGGTTGCCACCAGTTTCAATAATAATAAATTAAACTTCCTCTCATTTTTTTTAATCCTAGATTCTTCTTTATTTTAGTTTTATTAATTCTTCATTTAGATCTATATCTTTGTTATTCGTCATCAAATTCTTTACGTGCAATTACTTTAAAAATCGTATCGAGATCAAAGCCTCGATATTGTAAAAAACGTATTTGTTTGGCTTTTTGTTTTGGATCATGTTCAACCGCTTTGCCAAATTTTTTGATCTTGAGCTGGTAGGCTTCGGCGACCCAATCTGTTTCTTTTAATTCATCCTGAATTAATTCACTGTCTACTTTTTTATTTTTTAACGCGAGCTTTATACGGTTGGGGCCTTTACCTTTACGCTTTTGACTCGACAACAGCATTTCTGCTACACGCTGATCGCTTTGATAGTTCTCACGTGCGAGTTCTTCCACCAAGTGTATGACTTCTTCACGACTATCCGCATACAGTGCTAATTTCTCGATTAAATCCGCTTTTGAGTATTCTTTACGTGTGAGTACTGCAAAGGCGTAGGAGCGTAAACGAGAGCCGCGCAGACCTGGTTTTTTTTCAGTATGAACATCTTTACCATTGGCATCAAAATGCAATGCAGTGTGATCGATCACCGAAGCATTGTCATATGGAATGTCAGTTTGTGCAGCATGATTTACGCAGGTGGGTTCTTCAGCTTCTGTAAACTGTTGTTTCAGTGCTTCATAGTCGAGCAAGCGTGGAAAATGGTCTTTAGTCATGGGGTCATTTTAATACAAAATTTGAGTGCAAAACAAAACGCCCCGTAGGGCGTTTCGTCTGCTATTAAAGCATGCAGTAATTAAGCATCTAAAAAGTCCGGTTCTTCTTCATCTTTGTCTTCTGCAGGTGCTGTACCTGTAGTCAGAAGTTGTTCACGAATCAGTTTTTCAATGGTTTGTGCAAGTTCAGGGTGTTCTTCTAAGTGGCGAATGGTATTGTTTTTACCTTGACCAATCTTGTCACCTTGGTATGAATACCAAGCACCTGCTTTTTGAACAATTTCTTGTTGTACAGCGAGGTCAACAAGTTCACCTAAATGGTTCACGCCTTTACCATAAAGAATTTGGAAAATCGCTTCACGGAATGGAGGAGCCATTTTGTTTTTCACAACTTTCACTTTGGTTTCTGAACCAATGATTTCGTCGCCTTCTTTCACTTGACCAATACGGCGGATATCTAAACGTACAGATGCATAGAATTTAAGTGCATTACCACCAGTTGTGGTTTCTGGGCTACCAAACATTACACCAATCTTCATACGAATTTGGTTAATGAAGATCACCATACAGTTAGAACGTTTCGCATTACCGGTAATTTTACGCAGTGCTTGGCTCATCAGACGAGCTTGTAAGCCCATGTGTGAGTCACCCATTTCGCCTTCAATTTCGGCGCGAGGGGTCAGTGCAGCGACCGAGTCGACAACGATCAGGTCAATGGCACCTGAACGTACCAGCATGTCTGCAATTTCAAGTGCTTGTTCACCATTGTCTGGCTGTGAAACAAGTAAGTTATCAATATCTACGCCAAGTTTACGTGCGTATTGAGGGTCTAATGCATGTTCAGCATCGATGAATGCACAAGTACCGCCAGCTTTCTGACATTGTGCAATAGCTTGTAATGTCATAGTCGTTTTACCAGAAGATTCAGGACCGTAGATTTCTACGATACGACCTTTAGGCAAACCACCAATACCTAGTGCGATATCTAATGTTAAAGAACCTGTAGAGACAGCTTCAACTGCCTGTACGGTGTTATCACCAAGACGCATAACGGTGTTTTTACCAAACTGCTTTTCAATTTGGCTTAAGGCCGCATTTAACGCCTTGCTTTTATTATCATCCATCTTACAACCTCAATACGATGTCACGAAACAATATACTCAAGTGGATGTATTCAGTTTAAATCTGTTCCACGAGTGTATAGTGACAGAAATCATCCTTTTGTTCTATGAAAATCACAACAGGTGCGACATGTTGTGACGCTTTAACTTAATCATCATTATAAGACCATTGCTGGTCAAACTGTTGATCATTTTCTCTTTTAAATTTACCAATATCTCGACGATCTTTTTTACTTGGTCGATGATCTGGCCGAGCTAGATTATGCAACTTTCTTTGGGATGCGAGCAATTTCCGTTTTGCAATACTGACCTCAGTTTCATCATAAAGCAGCTGAGCGGTTGGGGCTGGCCCACGAACATCCGACAGTGCTTTCACCACCACGGTTTTTTTCTCAAGGCCTTGGGCAATGGTTAATTCCATGCCTACACGAACTTCACGAGAAACTTTAACGCGTTCGCCATTATGATGAACTTTACCGCCTTCAATCGCATTTTTGGCAATAGAGCGTGTTTTAAAAAAACGTGCAGCCCACAACCATTTGTCTATACGCATACCAACCGCATCTTCGGCTAGATTTGATTTACGCATATTTTTTCTGTTCCTCGGCTTGCTCAGTCGTTTGAGCTTCTAAAATAGGGATTAAATCTGTTAATGCGGACAGCATTGGATAATTACAAGTCTCGCGAGGCGCTTTGGCAGATGAAGGCTGCTGAATCGAATAGAGCTGTTCAATCCCAAAAAGTTTTGCACCATTGAGCACTTTTTCTGTGTCATCAATGAAATAACAGTTTTTTACATCGAAGGGATGTTTGCTTGCTAATATTTGCCAAAACTCAATAAACTCTTTGGCATGACCGAGCGTTTCTGAACTGACGATAACATCGAAAAAATCACGAAGACCGGTTTCTTTAAGTTTGAATTCTAAGCCTGCAAAGTCGGCATTGGTCGCAAGCCAAATAGGATAGCCATTTTCTTTTAGATAGGTAAGCAGCTCAATGCAGCCTTCGCGTTTGGCTACTTTGGCTTTTTGTTCTATCTGCATTTCCAGAACATCAACGCCAACTTGTGACGTCCAAAAGCGAGAGGAGTACCATTTTAGGGTATGATTATGCTGTTGATAAAAACTAAATAGCGTTTGCTTGCTTTGTTCGAGTGAGCACTGATGCTGTTCAGCATAGCGAATTGGCAGCAGCTCATTCCAAATGAAATCATCATAAGCAAGATCGAGTAAAGTACCGTCCATATCAAAAATGATCGTCGGCTTTTCTGAGTAATTTGGCATATAAAGGTATTCTATGTTTAAAACAACAACAGCACCGCAAGACCCACTGATTTTGCAGTTGGTTCCCATTGTGACACAAGCTTGCGAAATTTTGCGAGAAGAATATCAGCGTTATTGCTCAGGAGCGAATTTTGATGTGGAACGTAAAAGTGATGATTCACCGGTAACGCAGGCGGACTATCGTGCAAATAGCTATATTACCCAAGCATTATCCAAAGTTTCTAACTTGCCTGTATTGTCAGAAGAAGGTGATAAGTCTGAGCGTATGCAATGGCAAAAATTTTGGCTGCTTGATCCCTTGGATGGTACCAAAGAGTTTTTACATAAAAGACCTGAATTTACCATTAATCTGAGTTTGGTAGATGGGGCCAATACCACTTTTGCCATATTGGCGATCCCGGGGGAATATAGCGTATATATTTGCCCCTTTGCGGGACTGCCGCTGAAATATGATAGCCAGTCCACTGCATGGTATGAATATGTTCAAACCTCTGCAGAGAGTGTCGTACACGTTGGCTTGAGTCAAAGTGCCAAAAATAAGCCGATTTATACGGACTATCTAGACGCTTTAGAAAAACTCACTCCTTTTCAGGCCTACCATGCTGGTAGTGCATATAAGTTTTGTATGATGTTAGAAGATCGACTGGATATTTACCCGCGTTTTCATCCGACTTGTGAATGGGATACCAGCGCTGGACAATGTTTGATCGAGCGTATTGGTGGTGGTTTGGTTGATTTTAAAGGTCGCGCATTTCTATATAACCAACGCACGACTTTATTAAATGGTGGATTTATTGCATTTAAAAATGCCGAAATGAAAGAATTGGCCTTAAATGCTTTGGCAAACATGCCTGACAAAACTTGAGCTAAATCGGGTTCATGCTATAGTGTCAGCACACTCCGTTAAATCTCCTGCATTTAAGAACTGTCAATTATGGCCCTAGATTTGCTCCCTCCTAGTATGCTGAAAGCAATAGACTTATTGCCGGATGAAAAGACGCCTGTAACATTGTTTACGCGTCATTCCATTCGTGAAGTTGTACAAGGACAAGGCTTGGCCGGTTATGACTTGCAACTGACCCATCAAGGACGTGATTTAGCCGAAGCGTGGGGCAGCTATTTGGTTGAAAATACAGACCGTGTTATTCAGCACTGTATTTCGAGTCCAATTCAGCGCTGTGTGGATACGGCGGCATTGATGATTCAAGGTGCAGATAATGTCACGATTGAACCGAATACCCACCATATCGAGATCATTGAACAAGGATTATTGGTCGAGCCGGGAAGTTTTGTGCTCGATATAAAAAAAGCAGGACCATACTTTCAAAAGCAAGGTGCTTTAGGCTTTATCAATAGTTTTGTGAATAATGCTTTGCCGGGTATGAAACAACCCATTCATGGGGTAGTAGATGTATTGGAGTTGATTTACAACACTCATCCAACCAATGATTATGGGCTGAGTCTAGCGGTGAGTCATGACACGATTTTGGCTGCAATTCTTGCCATTATTTCAGGTAAAAATATCGTGACACGCGAAGACTGGCCGAAAATGATGGAAGGACTATTTGTTTGGTTTGAAGGAGATGTATTCCTTGAATCTAAACTGAAATGGATTTGGCGTGGTGAACTACATGAATTAAATATTCGTGAATTTCAGCAGGCTGAACAGCAACTTTAAGTATTTTTGCGCATACAAAATATTTAAAAAAGGCATCCATGTACGGGATGCCTTTTTTATCTGCTTCAATATTTCATTAAATAAAAGATTAAATATTGGCTTTAATTCGCGCTGGATACTGATTTAAATCAATACTTGAACCGTCGTCACTATAAGGCCAGCGGCTAGTATTGACAGGGAGATGCTGTTGGTGGATTCGACTGTATTTGTCTGCAGCAATCAATGTGGCAATGTCATGATCTTTAATGCTATACGCTTGCACGAGTTCAACGGGATATTGTGTGCGTTCAAAAAATTCAGCTTCTGTTTCCCCTTGATGCAGCGCAAAGATACGTTCTACAGCAGGTAAATACACGCCATATGCTAACCATGAGTCTACGCCTTGAGAGGCTTGAATCTCTGCGGTCGATTTCATATTTGAAATGACTTTACCTAAAATGTCTTTTTCACCTTTCGATGTAAAATATTCAATATATTGATTTTCTGCTTCTGCAAATTTTTCTAATGATGGCAAAAATTGGTTAATCGACATTTTTATCCCTCTTTTCATTTGTACAGCAATGGCTGCCTAGGATGAAAATTAAAATACCATAAAAAATATATGGGATTAAACCATTTCTTAAAATTTTTATTTACAAACTTTCTAAAAATATCCAGACAATTTCTGTCGGGAATATACGATTGTATTAACAGGTCTACATCTTAATTTTAGTTGAAAAGTGAAGTACCTGTCACATTAATAATGATTCTACCAATAGAAAATATTTAGATTTTATTTGAATTGTTAATAAGTGACAAAACACGGCAATTGAATGATTAAAAAAAAGAAAATAGCATTAACTTTGTTGTAAATTATTGATTTATATATTTTATGTAAGTCTCTTTATTGGATTCTTTTGTGGCTAATTGGGGAATAGTGGTGAAAAGTGTGATAGATTTTTCATATAACAAATTATCAATTTGTATTGTGTCATTAATGTTAGTTGCTTGTGGTGGTGGAGGCGGTGGTAATAGTTCAGGTGGCTCTGCATCAACTGCCAGTTATTCAGAACCAACCCAAGATATTGTCGATGATACCAGTATTGGCTTTTATGACTACGATGCCAATGATGCTGTTCGTGAAATACGAAATGATTTAGTCGGCAGCTTTTCAGCGCAAGTTCAATTTGGTCAAAGTCATGTCGTCGATCCGAATGCGAACGAAGCCAAGAAAATGCCACGGTTAACCAGTGAAAAAGAAGCGCTGCTTATCGTGACGCCAACACTTGATATGCAAAACATCAAGCAACTCAAAGTAGAAATCTATCAAAACAACCGCTTAATTCGTACCGCGACATTGGATGATCCGACGCAAATGCCTGTTTCAGACCAGAGTGGGCAAAGAGGTCGTCCAGATGTTTGGTACAGTAAACGCGCGTGGACCACGAAACTCAATTGGGATGAAGTTAAACCCGGTCTAAGATTAAAATTTATTGACGCAAATAAAGTCAGCGGTGAATTGGCTGAGGATAAAATCGATTTTGCTGCACCAGGTGAATTGGTTTTAAATAATATCCGTGTTGGTATGTTGGCAGATAAGCCAAATTCTACCGGCCACTATATGCTACTAGAGCCTGAAAAAGCGGGCACAGATTATTTCCAAACCATTCCTGCAGCAGAAATGACGGTTGCACAATATGATGATATTCAGTTAACACGTGCAATGGTATCTTCAGGTGTTATTTATGACAGTAAAAGTGCCGGAGATGGTGGTGTTTATGCAGGAGACATGCGTGAGGATGTCGGTAAATCAACCTTTAGTGTTGGTATAAACCTTGCTAACTGGGGTATTACCAGTGCATCTATGGCCAACCAAAGTCAGCCACAATTAACCCAAACAGTAGTTGTCCATCATACGAAGGGGAACTATGCCAATGGTGTGCATACTCATGGACTGAGTGGTGGTAATGGCATGCTCACGCTTTATGATTCTGTAGGGAATGAATTTAGCCATGAAATTGGCCATCATTATGGTTTAGGACATTACCCTGGTCAGGTAGGTGACAATCTATTTTGGGCTGCACATCATGCGGACAGTGGATGGGGTTATATTGCCAATCGCAATATGATGCGCGGAAATCTATCATGGACGGCGACATGGAAGTGGGATGGAGCGAATGGTATCCCAAATTTTAAAAATTTGTTTCCGTACGGAAAAGATGCCATGTCCGGCGGGTATCCTGATAGTAATGTATCACGCTACACACACTATACGGGTTACAGCACATTCCTGAAAATTCAACCGCACTTTGACCGTTATGTCTGGGATGAAACATCACCTACCGGTTACAAAAAGTGGAATAAAACCACTCGTGAAATGGAAGTCGCTCAACCGAAGATGCCAAATTCTACGGCTCCGGTTTGGTATAACGCAGATCAAAATTATCCACGACCACGGGTCTTTGGTCAGCCCGTAATTACCATTTTAGGGGGCTATGATCCAGTCAATCAAGTTGGTTTGTTGTATCCTGCTGCACGTTCAAACTGGGGTAATGTGTATGACTTAAATGCTGCCAATACTACCTTAGACCAAGCGGCATGTTGGTTGAATGTGCAATACACGAATAAAGTCAACAATATTGCTTTAGCACCTGCACGATTAGGCAGTAATGCCAATAAACTGCATGTCAATTTAGCTTTGGCAGATCAACCACAGAATGTCGATTTATACTGTAAAAAAGCAGGTGAAGAAGCCAAATTATTAGCAAATATTGATATTCCAGTTTACAGCACAGCGATCAAGCCGGCCGTCAAAATTGGACGTCAACATGGTTATAGTGCTTTGCGTGCTATTGAACTTCCTCAATTGGAAAGTGCTTTAGAAGCGCAAGCTGCAAATGCTGTTGTTGTACTAAATCCAACTGAAAAAATGCTGTATGAGTCATATAAAAATGACAAGTCATTAATGAATAGTGTGGCGCGTCAGCAATTAACCCGTTATGAGTCGCAACAAAACACCGCATACCGACTAAATCGTTGGATGAATGTGTATGCTCAAGACCTAAACAATCAAGTACCTGAGGCGCAAAGCGCACTCGAAGCATTTATGAAAAAGCTTTCAGTCACTCAAGAAGGTTTGTTTGAGCAGGCGACATTAATCAAAAATGGTAACAACTGTTTGAAATCTGAAACCTTAACTGATGGAGCATTAAATTTGTACATCAGTGGTCCAAGCGGTTGTACTGCGGATGAAACTGAACAGTGGGTATATGATGCGATTGGTCGTATACACAGCAAGTCAAATCCAGATCAATGTATTACAGGCAATGGTGGTTCAGCTAAAGTGACGCTAGAACGTTGCGTGTTAAACCAAACCAACCAAATTTGGACCATGGACCCTGCGACTACAACGATTCGTCAAAGTGGTCAATGTATGGATTTAAATACGGGACGTTTGCAGAATAATCGTGCGGATTTAATTCGATATAGCTGTACCAATGGTGGCAATCAACGTTGGACAAATTTGACAGCAAGCCAAAACTTATTATGGACATATTTATCAGCGACGAATATGAAGCTGATTAATAAATAATCTGTAAATAGAAAATAAGGTCATTATTGGACCTTATTTTTTTGCCTTTAAAAATCGATAGGCACAAAAAAAGCCCTAAAAAGGGCTTTTTTCATCGCAACAAATTAGTTAGCTAAAGCTTTAACTTGTGCATTTAAACGGCTCTTATGACGAGCAGCTTTGTTTTTATGGATGATGCCTTTATCAGCCATACGGTCGATTACAGGAACAGCTTTTTTGTAAGCTTCTGTAGCGACAGCGTAATCACCAGCAGCAATAGCAGCTACTGTGCGTTTAAGATAAGTACGAACCATAGAACGTAAGCTTGCGTTGTGTTGACGTGCTTTAACGTTTTGACGAGCACGTTTTTTTGCTTGAGCAGAGTTTGCCACTCGTGCACTCCTTGAAATAGATTGGTCTGGGCGGGCTGAAATTACATCTGAAAACCAACATCAGAAGAACTATCACCAGCCCGTAAACAAGTGCCATATTGTGATTAAACTAAGCGCTTAAGTCAAGTCTTGACATGCTTTGACAACATTTTAGATGCAGAAAAATTTTAAAGAAAACGTTAGATTAGTCTAAAGTAATTGAGATTGTATGAAAAATGACTAAAAGTATAGAGAATGCGATTGTCATCGGAGCAACAGGATTGGTCGGGCGGGAATTGGTTCGTCAGCTCAGTCAAAATGCAAGATGTAAGAATATTACTGCTGTGGTACGTCAGCGTGACCATGAACTGAATGGACTGGCAAAAGTTCAACAAATGGTGATCAGTGACTTTCTTTCTCTGACTCAGGATGATGTGAGAGATTATAGTCATGCCTTTAGTTGTTTAGGCTCGACCATTAAAAAAGCAGGGTCTAAAGATCATTTTTATCATATCGATTTTAGCATCAATGCACATTTCGCTGAATTATTAGAATATACAGAAACCCATTTGATCATAGTTAGTGCTATGGGCGCTGACGCCAATTCCGCATTTTTTTATAATCGAGTCAAAGGGGAATTGGAATATTATTTAAAAACCTTAAAGTTAAATCAACTTTCGATATTAAAGCCTTCGCTGTTACTTGGCGAGCGTCATGAATCTCGGCGTTTAGAAGATGCGACACAGAAACTTTATATGCGCTTTTCGCATTTTGTACCAGACCGTTTCAAATTTAAGCCAGTGACAGCACAGCAAGTGGCTCATACTATGGTCGATGCAGCACAAACTCAGACTGAAAAGTTCGAGATTTATGATAATTTACGCATACTAACAATTAAATGAGGGAAATACCGTGTCTACAGTTCCATTCGTCACCTGTGATTTACTTGATGATCATCCAGATAAAGAATTACAAGTGGTGATCCCGTCGTTGGATGGTAAATTCTTTCAAAGTTATGGTGCACGAAAAAGTTTTGGCGGTCAGGTGATGACGGTCAAATGTTTTGAAGATAACTCTCGTGTTAAAGAATTATTGGCAACCGATGGTACGGGTAAAGTATTGGTTGTGGATGGTGGTGCGTCGATGCGCTGTGCCTTGATGGGTGATATGATTGCTGAATCTGCAGTTAACAATCATTGGAATGGCGTCATTATTTACGGCTGCGTGCGTGATGTTGATGCGATTGCCGAACTTGATTTAGGTGTGCATGCTTTGGCTGCGATTCCACAAAAAAGTAACCGCAAAGGCGTGGGTGAAACAGATATTCCATTAAGTTTTGGTGGTGTAAACATTCAGTCTGGTGATTTTATTTATGCTGACAATAACGGCATTGTTGTTTCAAAAGAGCAATTGGTTGTTCTTTAAGTGGGTTTGAGTTTTTAGTCATGGAATCAGTTGGCATTGCTTACTTATATACGACGATATAAATCTGGAAAAAATACAAACTTCAGCTGAGGACTCTCGGCTGTTGTATAAAAATACGAAATAAAAGAAGAAAGGAAGAATATATGTTGTTGCATCAATTAAAAGTGGCGCAAGCGTTGCTCTCAGGCGTAGCAGAGGGCGGACGAGGTACAAATGGGACGCCTTATCCCAAACAACCTGATAAAGCCCTTAAACTGTACGAATTTGAAGGTTCTCCGTATTGCCGTCGTGTGCGTGAAGTTTTGACCACACTTAATTTGGATTATGAGGTTTACCCATGTCCCAAAGGGGCTAAAAAGTACCGTTTAGAGGTACAGAAATTAGGTGGAAAACAGCAATTCCCTTTCTTGGTGGATGACAATACTGGGGATCGTTTGTACGAATCTCAGCAAATAATTCATCATCTATTTAAACATTATGGCAAAACAGGTCAGACTCCTAAGAAATATGCCAATTATCCTAAAATTCCGTATGTTGCCTATGTTGGAACCTTAATTAATGGGGCTCAAGGCGTGTGGGTGCACCGTAAAGTCATTCATCGTGATGCTCCAAGTCAACTCTTAGAACTATGGGGTTTTGAAGCGAGTCCATATACACGTATCGTACGTAGCGCATTGTCTGAAATGGAATTGGCATATATCTTTCATAATGTGGCTAAGGAACGTTGGCAAGATCAGGGATTAGCGGTAATGCGCTTAAGACCTGGTAAATATGTACCCCTGAAAGGTGGCAAGCGTGAACAAGTGTTAAAAATCATGGGGAACAATATTCAAGTGCCATATTTGAAAGATCCTAATACTGGTGTAGAACTTTTTGAATCTGAAAAAATTGTAAAATATCTGAAGAAGCAATATTTGAGCTAATCTCACTCAAGTTTAAGCTAAGTGCAGTGTATAGTCAGACTGATGGCTATACACATATCGTAATGTTAAATGGATTTAAAATTAGAAGAAAAATGCATCATAGCTGCATCAATTGAATTAGAATAAATTGTTAAAAAATAAGAAATTTACTTAATTATAGGGATATCCTAAAAGGATTAAACTCATTAATGTAAAAGACATTTCATTTTTTCGGGGGAAGTAAATCATGTCACCACAAGAAGTCATACTACCCGTACCGGTGCTCGTCGTTGAAGATGAGGAAATTATTCAATTACGTTTACGTCAAATTTTGACAGAGCTGGGTTATAAGCGTGAAGAGCTTATCTTCACCAAAAATGTTAAAGAATCTATTCAAGCCGTAGAGACCCAACCGATATCCTTAGCCTTAGTTGACTTAGGTTTGCCTGATGGTAGTGGTATCGAAATTATTGAAAAAATACGTTCCCTCGAAAGTAATACCATGATCTTGGTTGTCTCTGCATGGAGTACACAAGAAAGCTTATTTGCCGCAATTAAAGCAGGTGCAACGGGCTATGTATTAAAAGAACGTGATGATGCTGAAGTACTTTTATCTATTCGGAGTATTTTACGTGGTGGGGCGCCGATTGACCCATTTATTGCACGAGAAATCCTTAAACAAATATCCGAAGCCGAAGCGCCAAGTCCAGAACAAACAGTCGCCGATGAAGCAGACCTGAACCTCTTGACCAGTCGTGAAAAAGAAATTTTATGTTTGGTTGCTCAAGGTTTGAGTAACCGTGAGATTGCTGAACAGCTTTTTGTTTCTCGCTATACGGTAGAAAGCCATATTAAACATATTTATCGCAAATTAGCCGTAACGAAACGAACCAAAGCCGTGAGTACAGCAAGATCTATGGGTATTCTATAATGCGTAAAGGAGGATATTTTTTCTTATTTATCCTCTGTTTAGTATGGGGGAGCTTGAGTCATGCAGAGCAAGTTTTCCCTGTAAATGATCAATGTAATGTAACTGTGAATAGCATTTCACGGGTGAAGACACCATCCAATCAAGAATTACCCAGAACTGGATGGAAAACCACGCAATTACCTGACCGTTGGAAAGAAGATAAAGACTGGGAGGGTTATCAAGGTGGTGCTTGGTATAAATTAGACTGGTCTTGGTACTGTAAAAATAATGCGCGTTTGGCAGAACCCATCGCACTATATGTTGATTACATTATTAATACGGGTTCAGTCTTTCTGAATGGCGACTTGCTGTGGACCAATAAAAATCTTCAAGAACCGGTCTCTAAAAGTTGGAATGTTGCACGCTATTGGATTTTACCGATAAGTGGAATCAAGCATGATCATAATGAAACCTTGATCTATGTTTATGGCTACTCGAGTCTAAATGCTGGCTTGGGTCCGGTGAAATTTAACAATGTCATGGCAATAATAGAGCAGGCCGAAGAAGCCACTTGGACTCGTCGAACCATATTACAATTAAATATTTTTCTTTCTGGGGTCTTGGGTCTAATTTGCTTCATTATTTGGTTGATGCGACGTCGGGATACTAGTTTTGGCTGGTTTGCGCTTTCAACGGTGTTGTGGATTTTATTTCTCAGTAATGCCCTGACTACTGAAACCTTTCCATATCCAAATTCGATTTTTTCCACCAAAGCCAATTTGATATTTTCAATGCTGTACTTTCAGTGTTTTAGCATCTATATCTTGCGCTTTGTTGGACGTAAATTTCCGCGAATTGAATTGTCCTGTACTATGCTCACTGCGGCTCTGATTGGTGTAGTGTGTATTTGGCCATTTGAACAAAATGCGGAAATTTCGAGCCTTATTTTCTTATTATATTGCATCCTCTTTTTTATCACTTACATTTATCTTTGCTGGATTAGTTTTAAAGAAAAACGTAGAGACTACACTTTATTAGCAATGTGTATGACTGCGATCATTGTGATTGTTATTGCAGACATCACAGCCTTGGTATTCTTTCCAAAAGAAGGTTTTACACCGTTATCTCCCTTTACTTCACCGATTATTACCCTATTTATCGTGGTGATTTTGGGGGCGAGGCTCAATCGTAATATTCAGAAAATTGAAAAATATAATGATGATTTGGCATTTGAAGTTCAGAAAGTCAGTGATGAATTATGCAGTAGCCTAAACGATAAACATCAGCTTGAACTCAGTAATGTACGCCTACAAGAACGAATTAAATTATCACATGATCTACATGACGGTCTGGGCGCATCTATTGTGCGCTCGATGATCTTGGTTGATCAGTGTGAAAGTAATATTCCAAACAGACAGTTCTTGTCGATGTTGAAATTACTACGGGATGATTTAAGGCAAATTATTGATAGTGGATCATCTTTGGACAGCAAAGTGCCAGATTCACCCTTGCTATGGATTGCACCAGTTCGACATCGTTTTAGTCAGTTGATGGATGAAGTTGAAATGAATGCCAAATGGTGCATTCCTTCGCAGTGGGCGATCAAACCAACAGCAATTCAGTGCCTGACTTTAATACGAGTAATTGAAGAAAGCCTGACCAATATTGTGAAACATAGCCAAGCTAATCATGTCAATGTAACGCTGTCACAGTTCGAGAATGGCGCATTGTTATTAACCATTGAAGATGATGGCGTAGGTTTTGATGTTGAGAGTGTTTCAAATCATGGCATGAGTATCGGCATGCGAAGTATGAAAATGCGTGTAGAACGGATAGGTGGGAATTTCAAAATTCATTCTCAGCAAGGCTGCACGATTATTCATACAGAAATTAATTTAAAATCAGCTGCATAAATATCTCTAGATGAGCATAATTAAATATCAACAGACTCTACTGGTGAAAGCGAAAAATTTGGGGGCTTAGTCGCTGACAAGTTAAAATCTTATGCAAAAGATGAAGAAAGTGCTGCGAAGACGACGGGTAAAATGGCAAGTTTTGCAGCAGGATTGGGTACGGTTCTGTTCTTTGAAGATTTAGATGTGGTCAGTGCTCTACAAGCACAGTTTCCTTCTTATGCAGAAAACTTTCCAATTTGGGCAGAACATTCAACTGCCATTGCCCAATTTGCGACTTGGACTGCGTTACACACCGAAGGTTTAGGCGCATCATTACAGCATTACAGCCCAATTGTGGATGAACAAGCGCATGCTGAATGGGAGATTCCTGCGCATTGGAAACTTCGTGCTCAATTGGTTTTTGGTTCAGTGGAAGGTGAAGCGAAAGAAAAAGGCTATATGGATGATGCCGCTCGTTTTAAAGTCTTCCAATAATTGCGGTGTATAGCACTCAATTTTGATAAATAAGGAACGAAATCTAAGTTCCTTTTTTTATTGCAGTTTTATTGAGATAGATAGGGTTGGACAAGATTTTCATCCGTGAAAACCTTGTCCAGATTAGCCCATTGAGGACTGAGCTAAACGGGTGACTAGAACCAACTTTCTTGCATGTTGAGGCAAGTTTCATCAAGTTCTAGCAATAACTTGGCTTGGTGCTCTATTTCAGGTAATTCCCAGCGGATAAAATATTGCGCGGCTTGTAATTTACCGGCTAAGAATTGTTGATCTTCAGCTAAATCTGAATGTTCAAATTTAACAAGAGCTTGATTAGCCATTTCAAGCCATAGCCATGAAATGATGACTTTGCCCATCATGTCTAGATACAAGGCAGAATTACCCAATACCTGATCGACACGACCTTGTGCGAGGACTTGTCCCAAACTTTGTGTGGTTTTCTTCACCGTGCTTAAATGCGCTGAAAAAATTGCTGCAAGCGCTTGAGTTTTAGCATGTTGAGCTTGATCAATCGTATTTTGCATACGTTGTAATAACAGCATCAAACCTTTGCTGTTGTGCTGCCAAAGCTTACGACCCAACAAATCCAAAGATTGAATACCAAATGTACCTTCATGGATCGGATTTAAGCGGTTGTCGCGATAACATTGTTCAAGCGGATATTCACGGGTATAGCCCGCACCACCTAAAACTTGAATGGCTAAATCATTGGCTTTTGGTCCATAGGCAGAAGGGAATGATTTGACGACAGGGATAATTAAATCTAATAACAACGCGCTGTCTTCATTGTTAGCGGCTTGATGTTCATCAATTAATCGTGCAGCAAATAAACATAACGCAAGTGCGCCTTCCACATAAGATTTTTGCGCCAAAAGCATCCGTTTAACATCTGTATGTTGAATGATATTGACAGGTTTAGCGGTAGGATTTTTATCTGATACTATGCGACCTTGTGGACGATTCTTGGCATATTCGAGTGACTCTAAATAGCCACGGTATCCAATCATGGCTGCACCTAAGCCGACACCGACTCGTGCTTCATTCATCATCTTAAACATATATTTAAGACCAGCACCTGCTTCACCAATCAGATAGCCAGTACATTGGTCTTTTTCACCAAAGCTCAGTACTGTCGATGTTGTACCTCGGTAGCCCATTTTATGCAATAAGCCAGCCAGTTGTACGTCATTGGCATCTGCAAGTGAACCATCGCTCAGGATTTTAAACTTCGGAACAATAAATAGCGATATACCTTTCACGCCCTGAGGTGCATCTTGGATGCGGGCAAGGACCAAATGCACGATATTTTCTGTGATGTCTTGGTCACCCCCTGAAATAAACATCTTTTGGCCTTTGATGAGGTAGGTACCATCGGCTTGCGGTATAGCTTTTGTGGTCAAATCACCTAAAGATGAACCCACATCGGGTTCAGTCATGGCCATCGTTCCTGCAAAACGACCACTAAACATATGCGGTACAAACATAGCTTTTTGTTCAGTCGTACCAAAAGCCTGAATCACATTTGCAGCCGCAGCGGTTAGAAATGAATAAGCCACTGATGAAGGATTTGCTGACATGAAATAAGCATTTGCAGCCATGTTGATCAAAGTCGGAAGTTGCATACCGCCTGCATCATAATCATGCTGCGCACAAAGCAGGCCTGCATCTGCAAATTGCTTCCATGCCATTTTGACTTCTGCAATGGTTTTAACCTGTTGACCATCAAAGGTTGGTTCGTTTTGATCGGCTGTTGCGTTATGGGGTGCAAAAAAGTCTTGAGCAATACCTTGTGCAGTTTCTAGGATGCTTTTGAAGGTTTCAGCATCATGCTCAGCAAAACGTGGGTAATGCGTTAAGTCTTGCGCTTTAAACACGTCAAATAGCAAAAAATTTAAATCTTTGTCATTGATTAACTGCGCCATTGCTCAATCTCTAATCGGGTCTAATTTTATGCATCAAGACTAGCAGTTGATTTTTAGATATAGAATTGTCAATAATGACACTTAATAAGTTAAAAATGACATTTTGATAATTTGAACTTTAAATGAAGAAAATCATAATTTTAGCATTTGATGGTGCTTTGGCTTCCGCGATTACTGGGGTCATTGATTTATTTGCAATGGCGGGTGTCAGTTGGAACCGGATCCAAAAACAAAATGTGCAGCGGCTATTTCAGGTCAAAATTGCCTCACAACATGGTCAAGCTGTGCAATGTATCAATGGCATCAAGCTTTATGCAGATTTAGCATTTTCTGAAATAACAGATGCAGATATCATTATTGTTCCAACGATAGGCGCGGCGATTTTAGATGTTTTAGCGCAAAATTCAGCACTAATCGAGTTATTAAAAACTCGGCAATTGCAGAGCGGACTGATCGCAGGAAATTGTACGGGTAATTTTTTTCTGGCAGAAGCAGGGCTTTTAGATGGTAAGCAGGCAACGACGCATTGGGGCTTTCAGCAAATGTTTCGTGAACGCTATCCTTTGGTGAAACTGAATGCAGATCAGCTGATTAGCCATGATCAAAATATCTATTGTGCAGGCGGCGGCTTAGCATGGTTTGATTTGGGACTACACCTAATAGAACGTTTTTATGGTTTTGAAACGGCAATCCATACGGCAAAATCATTTGTATTGGATTATCGTCGTGATAGTCAGTTGTCCTATTCATTATTGAAAATATCTAAACCGCATCAGGATGGTTTGGTGCAAAAAGTTCAAGATTGGTTAGAACAGCATTATCATGAAAATATTGTCTTAGATGAACTTGCAGCGCAGTTTAATGTGACAACGAGGACATTGATTCGACATTTTAAAGCGGCTTTGGATATTCCACCGAATCAATACTTACAATCGATACGGATTGAAGCTGCACGAAAGCGTTTAGAAGAAACGGGACATGCTTTAGATCTGATTATACGAGATGTTGGCTATAGTGACCCAAGCTCATTTCGACGGTTATTTCAAAAAAAAACGGGGCTGAGCCCCTTAGAATATCGTCGACGTTTCAGCCGACGATTTGATGTTTAGTTATAGTTTAAGCGGTTCGAACGGTATAACGACCATGTAAAATGTAGTAGGCACCCATACATGCAAAGGCAGCAAATGCGCTATACAAATACAATTGTGAGTAACCAATATGGTCGAGCAATTTACCGATAAAGTATGGTCCAAAGCCTAAGCCTGCATCCAAAAAGATAAAGAAAGTCGAAGTGGCAAAGCCCATACGTTCAAGCGGTGCACTTTTCACGGCAACTGTTTGGCAGACCGACTGAATATTGCCATAACCGAGTCCAAGTAAGCCGGCACAAAGTAAAAGCATCCATGAACTCTGAGTGATGCTGAGCAGTACCAATGCTACGCCCATAATCACAAAAGCAGGGTAGATCACAATATTTTCACCTTTACGATCCATCAAAGGGCCAGTAAATGGGCGAGAAATTAAAATCGCAATGGCATACATCAAAAAGAAAAACGAGGCTGTTTCAACCAAATTGATTTCTTTGGCATAGAAGTTAATGAAAGATAAAACACCTGAGTAGCAGATTGAAGCGAAAAGCATGATGAATGATATCGGTAATGCTTTAGGTTCTACAAATTGAGCAATCCAACTCGGTTTTTTGACAGCTTCAACAGTATCGAGGGGTTTATTGATTTTGGGTAAATCGGGCACTTGAATCAGCAAGGCAACCAATAGGCAGCTCAATGCGATAATCGTAGAAACGATAAAAATCGCGTGATAACCAATGTGTAACATCATCCAAATGGCAAGAAATGGCCCAATAGCTGTACCTAAAGTACTACTCATGCTGTAGTAGCCAATGCCTTCACCGCGACGTGTCGCTGGTAAGATTTGGGCAATTAAGGTACCCAGCACTGTTGATGCAATACCCATCATAAAGCCATGCATAAAGCGTATGAAGAGCAACATGCCGACGCCAGACTGAATGAAGTAAAAACCAGAAAAAATTAAAAAGCCAATTAAACCAACGATCAGTGTCGTTTTACGTCCAAAGCGTTCTAGGAAATTGCCTACCAATAAACGCCCGACCAATGTGCCGACAATGAACAAGCCTGAAACTAAACCTGCTTGGGCTGTAGTCGCACCCAATTCAGCCACCGCATAGCCCACGATCACCACAACCAAGAGATAAAAGGTTAAAACCAATTGGAAGTTAATGGCGCTGACTAAAATAAAATTTCGAGTCCAAAGTGGTGCGTTATCTTGCATGATCATCACCTACAGTGTTTTGTTCAAGTTCTTGCATGACACGGTGTAAAATTTGAATGGAGTGTTGGATATCTTGGCTTGCTAATGGCGCGATCAGGCGCTGCTCAAAGGCATCTATGTCTTTTGCACATTGCTGAAATAACTCACGTCCAGTCTCGCTGAGCATCATTTTCTTTTGACGTTTATCGTTAGTTTGTACATGACTCAAAATATCCATCTGCGCAAGAATTTTGACACGCTTAGTGATGGATGGCTTGGATACGTTTAAATATTCAGCCATTTCAATAGATGTACAAGCGGTTTTTTCACGGATGACAAACATGACTTGCCAAAGCGAATAGTTCAATTGATAGGGCAATAAAATCGTGTTGATTTCATCACTTATGAGACGCGCACAGCGCAGAAGTGAAGAGCGGAAACCTAATGAGGTATTCATGATAGTTAACTAGGGTAACTAAATTATCGCAACTGTACGCCTAATTTATTTTGAATTCAAGTGAACAACTCAAAGCATAAAAAACAGGTATAAAAAAACCTGTGCGCACACAGGTTTTCTTGCATAGCATTTCATTTAAAGCTTATCGTTCAATGTATATCATTGAATTGATACCTTAAACAATACGTGTTTATTCTACAGAAGCTTCTGCAGCTGCAATTGCAGCATCTTCCGCTGAACTGTCTGCATTTTCTGAAATTTCTACACTTTCACCATCTGCATAAGCAAGTTCTTCACCTTCTGATTCAGCTTGCTCTAAATAAGCCGCAAGTTGTTCATCTGTTAATTCTTCAGGTTCACCTTCAGACATCATTGCTTGTTCTTGTAATTGCGCTTGTTCTAAATTGCTCATCATACTTTGCATATTGAACATCAATGGGATCATGACCAATAAATAAACAATCATCAGGATTAGATACAATGACCCAATAACTTTCTCTGTTTGTTCCGTTGGACGCTTAATACCAAATTTATTTTCACCTTCGGTGCCTTTTGCAGCCATCACATAAATGCTAAAGATGGTACCGACCAGTGGGATGAGAAAAATTAAACAGAGCCAACCACTTTTATTTAGATCATGTAAACGACGAATCGTAATGCAGATCATTGCGACAAACATTGCAACGATGGAAACGACAATCAGAGCGATCGCACTGACTCCTAAGAATGAATTAAAAAGTGCTTCAATACTACGTTCTGCTGAATTGAAAAATGCAAAAAGTCCCAGCGCGACGCTGATGCCTAATAGGCAGGTATAAATCATACTAATGATAAATAACCACGCTAAATAAGACAGGCGGCCAAAACGTCCTTCAGGAGACAGGGGATGATCGGCTTTTTGAATTTGAGGCTGAATATTTTGATCTTGTTGAAACGGATTCAATTCGCTTGAAGTAAGTTCAGTCATTATTATTCCAATTTTAATTATCTAATTTATTTTCTATGCCCAAAAGGGCAGCATTATTGTATAGCGAAGTAAAAAAAGGTCAAATATTAGACATGGCTAAGTCATCAAATATTCCTTAGCCATGCTGCACTGTGGTCTGTTATTTATGTAATTTACGATACTCTTTAGGGCGCATTGGACGACTGGCTTTCCACAAACCTTTCTTTTGTTTACGTGCTTTGCTTTGTAAATTCATCATATAGTTCAAATGCTTTTGGTCACGGATGTATTCTTCGTACACCCATGCAGCCCCACGTTTTACCATCTCTTCATTCATGCATTTACGATAGCGATAAATGACCCCAACGCAGCGGCCATAACGGTCTACATCAGTGATTTTTACACGGACAAATTTCTTGTAAACCATGGATTTGATCAGGCGGGCTGACTCTTTACCGTAGGCTTGTGTCGATTCTGGCGCATCCACATAAGCAAAGCGAAGTTTGGTTTTAGAACGTCTCAGATTCATCCGATAGCAGGTGAGGGTATCGCCATCACTAATATCGGATACACGACAGAGGTAAGATTTTCCTTTCTTAAAAGGTTGGAAAAAATCCTTTAAGAAAATGGTGACTTTATAAAGAACATAGACTGTGATCAGGCACAGTACTGCACCTAAAGCCATGAGCCAATTCGCGGAGAGATTTGAAAGCATACACAATGATATGAACGAGGTCATATCGCATAAAAACAGGAGTTTAGATTTTATAAGAACTCATGATATATAGCTGTCGAATAAACCGACGGTCAGTTAAAAATACCTTAAATAATCAGCATTTGATCTATAAATATACAGCAAGTTTCATCACGCAAAACTCTATCTAAATACATGCAAATAGCCTAAGTAAAGTGGTGTCCCATTAAAAATAGCCTAAGCAAATATTTTAGAAATTTCGCTTCGCAAAAAAACATGCCGTGAATTTAATTCCAAATCATTATGCCAATACATCCCTAATTTAATTTTCGGCAAGTCTACAGGTACATCAAAAATATTCAGTTCGGGAGCAACCTGTAAGTGCGTCAAAATATTTTGTGGAATCGTCAATATTGCCTTAGGTTGCTGTGCCAAAATTTGTAACGCTGTAGAGTAATGCTGACAGCGTAAAAAAATCTCTCTAGAGTGTTTTTTACGATTTAAATAAATATCTTCAACTAATACACCTGCACGTCGTGAAGAAACCCCAATGTGTGGTGCAGAAAGATAAATAGACTCATCCATCTTAGGATGTTGACTACAAACCACGAATTGGTCTTCAACCAAGGTTTGAAAATTAATCTTTTCACCAAAGTTTTGCTCTAGGTCAATCGCAAAATCAATTTGCTGTGCAGCAAGGTCAGCCACAATGGTTTTGCGGTCTAATTTAATACTGGAAAATTGGATTTGAAACTGTTGCTGTTGAAAGTGTTCAACTAACTTGGGAAAAATAATCGGTTCAATTTCATCATGTACCGCAATTTTTAAGCTCTGTACCATTGAAGGAGTAAATTGTTGTTTTTGGATAGAAATACTTTGAATCGCAATAAGCGCATTTTTAATTACGGGATAAATCTGTTCAGCAAATGGAGTCGGGAGCATTTTTGCCCCAGCACGTACAAATAAGTCATCTTGTAAATGTTGTCTTAAACGTTGAAGTGCATGACTCGCTGCAGACTGAGTGATACACAAAATTTGCGCAGCTTTTGAAATGCTTTTTTGTTCATAAATTGCGATATACAGTGGATATAAATTGATATCCATACGGTGAAACACACCCATATCGATGACGGTATTTTTATGAATACTATTCATGTTCATCTATTGAATTAAATCATTTTGTTCATATTAGATTTCAGGTTATGGTGTTGTAAAGCGTAAAGAACATAATATTTAAAGGATGTTGTCATGTTTGAACTTTCAGCACGTGCACAAGATTATATTGAAAGAACAAAAAAATTTATTAAAGATGAAATTGAGCCTGTAGAAACTGAGTTTTGGGCAGAAGTTCATGAGTTGAACCAAGGTGGTGATTGGACCAAATGGCAATGGCCGGCACAGTTAGAGGTTTTAAAGGATAAAGCCAAAGCTGAGGGCTTATGGAATATGTTTTTACCTTGTCCTGAACTTGGGCAAGGCTTATCTGTACAAGAATATGCACACATCGCAGAACTTTCAGGCCGTAGCTTACTTGCACCTACGGTATTCAATTGCAATGCACCTGACAGCGGCAATATGGAAGTGATTTGGCGCTATGGCACGGAACAACAAAAGCAGCAGTGGTTAACACCATTACTAGACGGAAAAATCCGTTCGGTGTTTTGTATGACGGAACCTGCAGTTGCTTCAAGTGATGCCACCAATATGGAAGCTACGGCTGTCGTTGAAGGCGACGAAATTGTGTTGAATGGCCGTAAATGGTGGTCTTCAGGTTTAGGTGATCCAAATGCCAAAATCATTATCTTTATGGCGCATACACCTGATGAAAGCAAAGACCGTCACCATCAGCATTCAATGGTTTTAGTTCCTGTCGATACGGCGGGTGTAAAAATCGAACGTATGCTTCCAGTATTTGGTGACTACGATGCACCACATGGACATGGTGAAATTAGCTTCACAAATGTTCGTGTTCCTGTTGCAAATTTCATTGGCGGAGCAGGTCAAGGTTTTGAAATTGCACAAGGTCGTTTAGGCCCAGGCCGTATTCATCACTGTATGCGTTGTATTGGTGCTGCTGAGAAATCACTAGAACTGATGATTGACCGCGGTATGAGCCGAACTGCGTTTGGTAAAGAAATTTTAAAACTCGGTGGCAATTTAGAACGCGTAGCAGAAGCACGTGTTGCGATCGATCAAGCACGTTTACTGACCCTATATGCAGCATATAAAATGGATACTCTAGGGAATATGGCTGCATTAACCGAGATTTCGGCAATTAAAGTGGTTGCGCCAAGTGTCTTAGAAAAAGTTGTCGATATGGCGATTCAAATCCACGGCGGTGCTGGGGTTTCTAGAGATACACCGCTCACAGGTTTCTTTGCGCAAGCACGTTCACTGCGTCTAGCTGATGGCCCTGATGAAGTGCATAAAGGCATGATTGCAAAATTAGAATTGGCGAAGCGCGGTTATAGCAGGCGTCGTAAAAAATAAACAAGTTGTAGTCACATATTTGGCATGGCAACCCCGAGTTGTCCATGCTATAAAACTATAGAAAATTATATTTTTATCATCATGATAGATTCAAATTTAGGAAGAAAAGCATGTCAGTGATCGATGTAGGCGGTTCAGTTCGTGAGGGTGAAGAACTGGATGTACGTGCTGTAGGAAATTGGTTGATTGAACATGGCGTTGAAATAGAAGGGCCTGTAGAAGTCACTCAATATTCAGGCGGTGCATCAAATTGGACTTATCGCTTAAAATACGACAATGCTGATTTAATTTTACGTCGTCCACCGAAAGGCACCAAAGCCAAGTCTGCACATGATATGGCACGTGAATATAATGTACAGAAGGCATTATCTGAATTTTATCCTGTGCTCCCTGAAATGGTGGCGCTATGTCAGGATGAATCAGTGATTGGCTGTGATTTCTACGTGATGAAGCGCGTAGAAGGTATCATTCCACGTGCAAACTTACCCAAAGAAATCAATTTTGATGAAACTCAAGTTCGAGCGTTGTGTACCAACGTCATCGATAAGTTAATTGAACTGCATCAAGTGCCTTATGAAGGCACAGCTTTAGAAAAAATAGGCAAGGGCGACGGGTACTGTCGTCGTCAAGTGGAAGGTTGGGACGCACGCTATGAAAAAGCCAAAACCTTAAATGTTCCTTCGTTTAAATATGTCCGTAATTGGCTCAAAGACAATATTCCTGCTGACTCTAAAACCTGTGTAATTCATAACGATTGGCGTTTTGATAACGTGATATTAGATCCAAATGACCCAACCCAAGTGATTGGCGTATTGGATTGGGAAATGGCAACACTGGGTGATCCATTGATGGACTTAGGTTCTGCTTTGGCGTATTGGGTTGAAAGTGGCGATAACGCAATTTTTAAAGCGACACGCCGTCAGCCGACCAACCTAAAAGGCATGTTTAGCCGTAAAGAAGTCGTTGAATATTATTTGGATAAAACTGGTCTTCAAACGGACAATTGGACCTTTTATGAAGTGTTCGGCATTTTCCGTTTAGCTGTAATTGCACAGCAAATTTATTACCGCTTTTACCACAAGCAAACCAATAATCCGGCATTCAAAGATTTTTGGATTGTGATCCATGCTTTACATATTCGTGCCTTGAAACTCATCGGTTTGCAAAAACTTGAAGCCAATGACGTGGCACAAAAATATATTGAAAAAATGAAGGATATTTTAGGGAAATGACCACGATATATTTAATTCGGCACGGTCAGGCTTCTTTTGGTGCAGAAAGCTATGACAAGCTTTCTCCCAATGGTGAGCTACAGGCTAAGGTGCTGGGACAGTATTTCGACCGTATTTTAAAAGAAAGTCCTTATGTGGTTGCAGGCTCCATGCAACGTCATCAACAAACAGCCAATCTTGCATTGGCTGAATGCTTTCCAGAAGCACAAGTTGATACAGATAACGCGTGGAATGAATTTAATCATCAGCAAGTTTTTGCTCAATATGAACCTCGATTTAACCAACCGCATTTATTAAAAGAAGATGTATCTAAGCATGAAAACCCACGTGCTTATTTATCGAAAATTTTTGAAGGCGCCATTGAGCGTTGGACAGGTGGAGAATTTCATCATGAATATGATGAATCTTGGCCACATTTTAAAAGTCGAGTCGAAACTGCTCTAGAAAAGTTATGCAATCAACTGGCTGAAACCAAACCGCGCTATGCTGTTGTGTTTAGTTCAGGTGGTGTTATCTCTGTTGCAGCGGGCAAAATTTTAGGGCTGAGTCCAGAAAAAACATTTGCACTCAATTGGGCCATTGCCAATACCAGTATGACAACACTGCGTTTAGTCGGAAATGAACCGCAATTACTCAGTTTAAATGAACATCATTTTATAAAAGCAGTTGATCCAAATTTATTAACTTGGATCTAAGATAAACAAAGGAATTATCATGGCTAAAACAATTTTAATTACAGGTGCAAGCTCAGGGATTGGTGCAGGAATGGCACGCGAGTTTGCACAAAAAGGCTACAACTTAGCCATTTGCGCACGTCGTTTAGAGCGTCTAGAAACGCTAAAAAATGAACTGGAAAGCCAATATGGCATCAAAGTGATTGCGAAAACCCTCGATGTCACAAATTACGATCAAGTGTTTGAAGTGTTCCGTGCCTTTAAAGCAGATTTTGGCAGTATTGACCGTGTTATTGTCAACGCAGGTGTCGGTGAAGGTCGTCGTATTGGTAAAGGTAATTTTGAAATTAACCGCGCCACAGTTGAAACTAACTTTATCTCTGCTTTGGCGCAATGCGAAGCTGCGGTTGAAATTTTCCGTAGCCAAAATGCAGGGCATTTGGTGGTGATTTCGTCGATGAGTGCTATGCGTGGTATGCCTAAACATTTAACGGCTTATGGTGCAAGTAAAGCAGGTGTTGCTGCTCTAGCTGAAGGTATTCGTGCAGAACTGATTGATACCCCAATTAAAGTGACGACTATTTTCCCTGGTTATATTCGTACAGAGATCAATGAAGGTGCGAAAAAACTGCCATTTGAAGTCGATGAAAAAACTGGTTCACATCTTTTAGCAAAAGCCATTGAGAAAGCACCGGTTAAAGCTTATGTACCACAATGGCCCTGGTTGCCTTTAGGTCTTGCAATGAAAGTATTGCCGTTGAAAATTGTGAATAAATTGGGTTAAACCTTTATTCAATAATAAAGCTCCAATTTTGGGGCTTTTTTATTCTCAAATGATCTTCACCTTCCTCTGTAGGTTAAAAAGGAATACATAAAACCTGTGATCAAAAGACATTAAAAGCAGCCGATTTTGCAAAGAAAAATTGGAGTAATTACTCAGATTATTTATAAATAAGATATTGAAAATAAATAAAATGTTGAATATTTGAACAGACGATGATTTGTTCTCAAAATAGCGATTTCCTTTTTTTTAATTTGCTTTAATGTACAACTGTTCATTAATTTTTAGGTTTGTACTATGTCTATGTCTTCCGATATGACAGATCAACAGCGAATTAACAAAGTCAGAACTGTCGTAACGAAAGCTGGTGAAGACTTACGTCAGCAATATCCCATTTTAAAGCATCAAAACTTTATAGGCGCAGCCATCCTTATTTTTGCGCTAATGGGAATGTTGGGTTCAGCTTGGGCGTTTGTTGTTGGCATTTTACCGGCATGGGCTTGTGTGATTTTGGTGGCGATGTTTGCTTCACTGACACATGAATTAGAACATGACCTGATTCATTATATGTATTTTAAAAAGATGCCATGGGCTCACCATCTCATGTTGGCTTTGGTTTGGTTAGCACGTCCCAATACCATCAGTCCTTGGGCACGTCGTCGTTTGCACCTCAATCATCACAAGTATTCAGGTTCAGAATATGACTTGGAAGAACGGGGCATCAGTAATGGCATGCCTTGGGGATTACGCCGTATATTGGTCATGAGCGATCAATTGATGACGGTGTATTTGCGCCCATTTCAAATGTTTAAAATGATTGGGAAATTCATTGAAAAACAACCTGAAAAAGAACGTAAAACTGCATTGTTCTCTCAACTGACTGGATTTTTCCCTTTAAGTTTTGTTTATTACGGCATCTGGTATGTATTTGTCATTTATCATTTGGTGAATGGTATTGCTCCAATGTTAGGACAAAGTATTAGTTGGTCAGTCAATTTAGTGAAGTTAATTCCAACGATTAATTTTCTAGCTGTGGTTTGGATTATTCCGAACTTTATACGCTCTTTCTGCTTACAATTTATCAGCTCAAATATGCATTATTATGGTGATATTGACCCACGCGATGTCATTAAACAAACTCAGGTGTTAAATCCGTGGTGGTTGTTCCCAATGCAATTATTTTGCTTTAACTTTGGTTCGACCCATGCCATCCACCATTTTGTGGTCAAAGAGCCGTTTTATATTCGTCATCTAACCGCAAAAACTGCACACCAAGTCATGCGTGAGGTTGGTGTACGTTTCAATGATTTTGGAACCTTTAAACGCATAAATCGCTGGAATTAAATCAGTACTAGCTTCAAAAAAAGCCCTCAATTGAGGGCTTTTTTATGATCTAAACGTTTATAAACTACTTTTGCGCAAAAAAATGTTTGAGTGCATCTTGCAAGGCAACTTGCCATACCGCGTAGGAATGTCCGCCTATATACGATTTGTAATGTACATCATGACCTTTATTTTTTAAGTCGGCTGCAACAATAGGCGAAGTCTCTAAAATACTCAGTTCATTATTATTGCGTGAGCTTTCATAACTATTAGCAGTAATAAACCAATGCTGTTTAGGTTGCGAGGTTTTATCACGAATGATTTTACTCATGCCATTTGGGAGGTCTGTCGCTTCATTTTGCCACCAAAATGATCCAGATAACGGTACGACATGACTAATTTGATTTGGATTTTCTAAGGCTAAATAAGCTGAACTTAAACCGCCAAGACTTGACCCAAGTAGTACCGTTTTCTTCGAATCGACTTTTGCAGGTGCATTTTTTTGAATCCAAGGCATCAGTTCATCACTAAAAAATGCTGAAAATTTTGCATTTGGTGTTAATTCTTTAGGTCGTTCCTGATCGTTCGGTGGAGAAACAAATATGGCTTGAATTGGCGGTAACTGACCTTGTTCAACTAAAATGTCTAATGCTTTTGGAACATTCAGCAATTCGTTATATTGCTGACCATCAAAAAATATAGCAGTAATATAGCTTTGTTTTTTCTTGGCTTTAGATTGGTAAATTTGGATTTTACGTGAGTTATTCAAAATTTTGCTGTGTAGAACAAACTCTTGTAATTGGGGTTGTTTTACATTTGGATATTGTTTTGGATCAATAAATGGCGGGGCATCTTTAAGCGCCACAAAATTTTCATTACGTAAGCCTGATGTGTCATCACTTGCGAGATAAGTGTTTTTGTTGAAAGGATCGATGCGTTGTACTTGTATCACAGCACGACGCTGCGTTCTTGATTCTTTAAGTTTAGGATTCAGATGCGGACAATAATTTGACAGATAGCCTTCTAAGTTCGGTAAGTCGACAGCAAAGCTATAACTGCCAATATAACGATGATCAATAATCGATTCTTTAAACCAAATATCGGTATTTGGTAGGCGTGTTAACCATTCATGGTCATTACTTGGGCCACCAATAAGGCGAACATTATGCTGCGCACCTTTCCATAAGAAAACTATGCGGCTATGTTGTTCATCATAGTTTTCAATGATTGGTGTACCTATAAGCTCTACACGCTTCCAAAAATCTTCAAGAATTTGAGCATGTTGTTTTGGATTTTGATTTAACTGATGTTGTAGGTTTAATAATATTTGGCTTTGCGCTTTGACATCTTCACATGCAGCAGCATAAGGGAAATGTTTTTTTTCTGTTGTATCGGTTAAAGCGGGTAAGTTTTGAGTTTGGGCAAAAGCAGAAGAAACAGCAAAGCTCATAGAACAAGCCAAAAAAAGTAGGGAAAGTTTTTTCATTGAAATAATAAAATAGGTAGAATGAAATCAGATAAATGATAATCATTATTAATATAAAAAACTAGCAATATGCCGCAGAATGGTGCTTTTAAAAAAAGAAAATGTAGAAAAATAACAATAGAGTCAATGCTTTGTTTTTTAAAATAATTAAAATAATGCAGTCGACAAGCTCTCAATCATTGCTAAATATTATGCTACTCAAAGTATCAACACTGCTGCTGTTACCTGCATTATTGATCCAAGGTTACCGTGTGAAAAAAAATACCCCACGTTTAGCAGAACCGGTGGGAGAGCGCTGTGGAATGATTGGTCAGGGTAATCGGCCATTATCGGTATTGATCCTTGGTGACTCAGCGGCAGCAGGTGTCGGCGTCGAGCATCAGTCGGATGCGTTATTGGGACAATTGCTTAAAATTTTATCGCCTGATTATCAAGTTCACTTTTGCCTTGAAGCCACAACGGGGCGTAACAGCCAGCAAATCATCAATGCTTTGGACAATGTCACAACGCAGAACTTTGATGTCGTGATCAGCTCTGTTGGTGTCAATGATGTCACAGCATTAAAACAACCAGACCAGTGGTTGAAGCTCCAGCAGCGCTTATATCAAGCTGTCGAGGAAAAGTTTCAACCACAGCTATTGATCATTTCAGGTGTGCCACCAATGGATGAGTTTCCAGCTTTACCGTTTCCATTGTCATGGCTGTTTGGACAATATTCTCAGAAGATGAATGCGCTGTTAAAAAATTTTATTAAAACAAAGCCTAATACGAGGCTAATTGAATACGATTTACAAGAATATCGTGAAAAAAATTTACAAATGGCAAAAGACGGCTTTCACCCGAGTAAAGAAATTTATCAGTTATGGGCTGAAAAAATAGCGAAACATATCACTGAACAATTTTCATAGATAATATATGATTCAATCACTTGGTGAAGTTACATCTATATGAGTAAAGATATTTCAGACGTGAATCCGCAAATCGAAACGCATCCTTTAGCGCCATTTTTGCCATCAAATGGGAAACTCTTGATGCTAGGGAGTTTTCCTCCACCCAAAACACGCTGGAAGATGGATTTTTACTATCCAAATTTCCAAAATGACATGTGGAAAATCTTTGGCTTATGTTTTTTTCAGGATAAAAATCATTTTCTCAATCTTGATAGCAAGACTTTTAAAGAACAGCTCATTCGAGATTTTTTAAATGAAAAAGGTATAGGCATTTTTGATACGGCCTATAAAGTGATTCGTTTGAAAGGCAATGCATCAGACAAGTTTTTACAGCTCCATCAGCTAACCGATATTACGAAGCTACTTCAAAAAATGCCGAATTGTCACAGTATTATGACGACGGGAGACAAAGCGACTGATACTTTAATGCTCTCTATGCCAGAAAATACGGAAAAACCACACATTGGGCATGCTGTTCATACCGAATTTGCAGGCAGAGATTTGACTTTATACCGTATGCCATCATCATCTAGAGCTTATCCACTAGCACTGGAAAAAAAAGCAGAAGCGTATAGTAAATTATTTAAAGAAATTGACTTACTATAAGAAAGCTTTGGTGTAATCTTTTATCAATGGTTGCTTTCCTTAGAAAGATGATTTAGGCATCATTGCAGGATATTGTACCCATTTGAAGTCATGTACAGAAAAATCACGCACTTGATGAAAATTATTCCAAATTAGGCGGCTACCTTTAGTCCATTTTAATGCCTTAATTCTTTGTTGAACCAAAGCGAATTCTGTTTCACTTGCTGGCCGTAACTCACCAATTTCAGCATATAGGCGTATCCCTGGATATTCTTGAAATTGACCATTGATTAATGATTTTAGCCAAAAGACTTTGCTGCTATTTATCGCTTGTATGCAGGCTTTTGGATTCATTGTTAAATTATCCCGCAGTGACGCTGAATAAGTATCAAAGAAGAAACCTGAAAAGGTTGATTCATGTAAAAATAAAGTGCCAATTGGGGTGATTGTTGGTTGGTAATTTTGATCAACCGTAGCAATCGAGCAATGCATAGACGCACGTTGGGCATTTGCAACGACTTTACGAATTTGAGTCCAATTCTGATGATTCATGATTTTGCCTTTTTTATTATTGTCTATGCATATCACTCTATCAGAGTTTTTCACTATTTTTGTGCTAAACAATGGCAATGAACTGGTCATTCATGCCACTGTATTTGCTTTAAAATTAGGCAATTTAAAAAATATTTAAGCGTACTTTTTAGCTAGAACAACACAGCTCACTACAGCTAAAGATACCGCAATCATCAGTAGGCTAATCTGTTCATTTAATAATACGGCGCACAGCATAAGGCCAATAAAGGGCTGTACTAGCTGGATTTGACCGACTTTGGCAATTCCACCCAAAGCTAAGCCTTTGTACCAAAAAAAGAAGCCGATTAACATGCTGAACAATGACACATACGCTAAGCCAATATATGCGCTGAGAGGAATATGTTGAAAATCGTTTGGGAAATAGAGCCAGCAGAGTGGCAGCATCAGTGGCAAAGCAATGATTAAAGCCCAGCAAATGACCTGCCATCCACCTAAAGCTCTAGACAGTACGCCACCTTCGGCATAGCCCAATCCGCAGAGCAGAACAGCAATAATCATATAGATGTCACCGAGAGAAATTCCTTTAACACCAGATTGATGTAGCATGAAAAAGATGACTAAAGCACTGCCTGCACCTGCAAACAGCCAAAAGGCATTTTTAGGCATTTCTTTGGCACGTAGCACTGCAAAAAAAGCCGTGACCAATGGTAGTAAAGCTACAAAAATTAAAGAGTGAGCCGCAGTTTCTGTTTGTAAAGTCAGTGCCGTAAATAATGGAAAACCAATGACAACACCTGTTGAAACAATACATAAGGATTTAATTTGCAGCATAGATGGCTTAGGCTGCTTTAAAACGAATAAAAGTATCAATGCTAAAATAGCTGCAATACAGGCGCGAGCGCCTGTCAGAAATTCGGGGCTAAAGCCTTGAACGGCAACACGGGTTGCAGGCATAGAACCTGCAAAAATAACAACGCCAATAAAACCGTTGAGCCAGCCCTGATGAACTTCTTTGAGGTCAAATTGCATGTTCATTCCATATTTTTGGTCTAAAGATATGTAATAAAATTTATACCGTACTGTATGACTGAAATAGATACAGTCAAATACAATTAAAAAGAACTGTTATGGATAAAATACCCATACAATTTGCATCTATAGCCATCTTTGAATAAGCTGTAAAGCCAAGATTTAGAACGATTAATAGACTGAACTGTCAATTAATAAGTTCAAAGTGTGTCGTAATATTTCACTAAAGCTGCATGAATAAGGAAATGAAAAGATGACAAAAATCGAATGGGTCATGCAGGAAGTCCAAACACTGATCGATCAGAAACAGCTTTCTGAAGGCTGCCGCATTCCTTCGGTACGTCAATTTTCCCAACAGTTGGGCTGTTCGGTTTCAACTGTTGTAGAAGCCTATGCACGGTTGGTCAGTAGTGGTGTATTGGAGTCAAGAATTGGAGCTGGATATTATGTCTGCAAACGTTCTACTGCAAATGTTTTATTAAGTGAGCATGCTATTGAATATAACCGAGAGGTCGATCCGTTGTGGATTTCACGCCAATCGCTAGATGCTCATGAAGGTATGCTGATTCCCGGTTGCGGCTGGCTGCCAAAAGAATGGATGCCAGAGCAGACTTTACGTAAAGCCTTAAAAACGGCTGCTAAATCTGATAGCAGTTTCTTAATAGATTATTCGGCGCCACACGGTCATACAAATTTACGCCGCTATATTGCTCGTAAAGGTGAGGTTTATGATGTAATGCTTAATTTGAAGCAGATTTTCATTAGTGATTCTGCAACACATTCTATTGATCTGATTTTTCGGCATTTACTTAAAACTGGTGATACGGTTCTGATCGATGATCCATGTTACTTTAATTTTAGTGCACTGATTAAGGCACATGGGCTGAATTACATTACAGTACCGTATGGCAAAAATGGTCCAGATGTAGAAGTATTTAAGCAAGTGCTGCAGTTTCAGCCCAAAATCTATTTAACCAACTCAGGCATACACAACCCAACTGGTGCAGCACTTTCTATGCAAACGGCATTTGAAATTGCTAAATTGGCAGAGCAAAGTGGATTAATAATCGTTGAAGATGATATTTTTGCCGAATTTGAGTATCTATATGCGCCACGTTATTTAACTTTACTGGGTTTAAAGCAAGTAATTCAAATTGGCAGTTTTACCAAAACGCTTTCTGCTGCTGTGCGCTGTGGTTATATCATTGCTCACGAATCAATAATTGATCAGCTGATTGATTTGAATATTGCAACCCATTTTAATACCAGTCATTTAAATGCAGAGATTATTTATCAAGCCCTTATGGACAGTAGTTATATAAGGCATATTGAATGGGTCAAAAAACAGCTACAAAAACACATGATGGATACCATAAAGAAACTTGCAGATCTAGACATTCATCCAGTCGTTATGCCCAAAGCTGGCATTTTTTTATGGTGTCAATTACCTGCAAATATTGATGCAGCACAGCTATCAAAAAGCTGTTTGACGCAAGGTATCATTCTTGCACCAGGCAATTCATTCAGCTCAGCACAGAACGCAGGGCAATACATGCGTTTTAATGTCGCGCAGTGCATCGACAAAAAAGTATTTGATGTTTTGCAGCAGTGTCTGAATGAGCTGAAATTGCAAGATACAGCTTAACTAAAAAATGATGCAGATTTCAGGTCTGTGATTGATTACCTTTTTTAAGGCCAAACAGTTTTTCAGGCGAGGCATTAGCCATCATATTCAACATAATCCCAAAGGTTTAAACGCGCTTTAATTTCTTTGCGAATATTCGGCAGCATAGGTAGTAAAGTACCATCGATCCATAAACTCAGTGTCTGAGATGAAACTTTTTTGTTTGCATCATTTAAAATTTGTGCGCCTTTCACGATCACCAAAGTTTCTTCGCTAGCTGCAGTTTCAATGCCTTTAAATAAAAGCTGTAATTCATGACCTGTATCTTGGATTAACCATTCCAACTCAATTTAGATATTGTGATTAGATTTAAGCACAGCTTGGCCTTCAATCATGTCATTGTCAGATAAGCAGTCATGCTCAACCCGAACTTTCGACAAAAACCATTCTTGATGACCAAGTTCAGGAAGTGTCGTAAAAGGCGTTAAAATATCACTTAAATTAAATTGGCGGCTTAAATCAAAAAATTGCATTAGAAAACTTTAGGAGGAGATAAAACAAAATAAGAGGTGGATGTTAAAGCATCATCAAGTTTGAGTAAAACCTTTGCTTTTATTGAGATATTTTATGTATAAATAGCATTCAATCTATCTAAATTAAGTCTAAGAAAAATGAATTGCGAAAATAATATACACACAAACGATGTACCAAGCCCCATAGACTTAAAAGATCCAATCCAAGCTAAACAATGGGCTGCTGAAGTCAATCTTAAACGTCCGTGGCGTTATGACATCTTTCAAATGTATGTCGACTCTATTTTGGCTTTCAACACGAATGCGCACGTGCTTGAACTCGGTTCAGGCCCAGGCTATTTGGCTGAGTTTTTAATCAATCATTGTCCAAATATAGATTACACAGCATTTGATTTTTCCGAAGCTATGCATGACTTGGCAAAAGGAAAACTAAGTGCATCGCAACGCTTAAAATGTAATTTTACAACAGGGGATTTCAAACAATCTAATTGGGAAGAACCTCTTCATTTCAATGAGAAAAGCACCTTTGATGTGATTGTTATTCATCAAGCTTTACATGAGTTGAGGCATAAGGCGTATGCAGCAGAGTTTCATCGGACTGTAAAAACGTTGTTAAATACACAAGGCGTGTATATTGTGTGTGATCATCTATATGCACCAAATGCTCAGCAAAATCATGAGTTGTATATGTCTGTTAAGGAGCATTTAGATGCGCTGAAAGCAGCCAATTATGGCCAAGTGGAATGTCTGGGTGAAGTCAATGGTTTGGTTCTTTTCAAAAGCCAGCACTCATATGAACGAGATTGAACAAGAGCATTATTGAGTTGCTTGAAACTGCTTAAATCGTTCCTATTAGATCTTATCGATGAGAAAAACTTAACCAATTAGCAGTACATTGTCATTACATCATCCATTCAATAGGAAGATATGACACTGCTTTTATACTAAATCGTTGGAATCGAGTTGTTTCAGGTTCATGAGTATAGGTTTTGATTTTTCCATTTTTTTGTTGCTCTAACCAAATGATTTCGCCTTTTTCATCTAGTTTTAATTCATATGCAATTTGCGGTAAATACTGGTTTAATGCCGCCGAAATATCGTTTTGTAATCGATCAGATTTAACGACAAGGCCAACTTCCGAATTTAAATTTGCGGAACGTGGATCAAAGTTAAACGATCCAATAAACACCATACCGTCAATATCGAAAAATTTTGCATGCAAACTAGAGGCATTTTTGCCTTTCGCAGGGATGATATTTCCGGTCATGACCTCATACCATGTGCGTTTTGAACGCTCTATATAAGGTTTAAATTCATAAAGTTTCACGCCATTTTTGAGTAAGTCTTTGCGATATTTTTGATAAAACGCATGAACGACAGCGACGTCATTGGCTAAAAATGAATTGGTTAACACACGGACTTCTACATTTTTACCTGCAAGACCCGTTAGAAAGTCAGTTCCTTGTTGCGTGGGAACAAAATAAGCTGAAACCAATTCCATGCGTTCCTTGGGCTGTCCCATTAAGGTCGAAAATTGGTTATAAATTAATTCTTGCTCTTTAGCCTCACCACGAATTTTATTCGGACTATCCGCAATGAAATGTGCTTCGGCCCAGTTCACCGGTCTAAGTTTAAGCTGAGCCGCCAGTTGTTGCTGTGCATAGTTAATGCGCTGTTGATCTTTAGTCAACGTTGTAGAGTTTTCTTGGTACGTTTGTCTTAATTGATTTAAGTCTTCTTTTGTACCTGCACTAATCCATTGCTGAACAGAATAACTTAAATCATCATTCCAAAAGTTCAAAAACACTTGATTGGCTTGTTGAATGGCTTCCCCATAGAAAAGGATATCCAAATCTGTAAATTGAAAACTTTCACTGGCATCAAAATATTCATTACTGATGTTACGACCACCAGTTACGCCTATAAAACCATCGGCAACAATTAATTTATTATGCATACGATGGTTAATATGCTTTAAGCGAAATGCATAATCAATGACACGTAATTTTCTGAATTTATAGGGATTAAACAGTTTGATTGAAATGTTGGGATGAGCTGAAAGGGATTGTAAGGTCGGATCGAGTTTCGTCCCGTTTTGATCATCAATTAGTAGCCTTACTTTTACCCCACGGTCAGCGGCATGCAGTAATTCTTGAAACATCAGATGCCCAATAGCATCATTTTCCCAAATATAATATTGCAAATCGATGGTGTATTTTGCGTTTCGAATCAAATGCAGGCGAGATGCAATACTTAAGAAGGCATCATCTAAGGCTAAATAAGCCGTTTGTTTTTGTTGTAATTTTTCTAAATCCGTAGCAGACGTAATCCATTTTTCTGCATGTGATTGTATAGGGACATCTTTTTTTGACTGATTGCTAGGTAAGCTGCATCCAGTTAATAGGTTGATCGAAACAGTTAAACCGACAGTACAACTTATTTCACGTAATTGTATCATTCGAATAGCATTAATCATTCCTTGAAAAATTCATCATAACATCATGTTTTAAGGTTGTATCTAGGCTTAAAAAGAGGTTACTGTAACTCATCTGTTAATATAAGCCATACAGGATGTTTTTAGACATGAAATCACGTGCAGCCGTTGCTTTTGGACCGGGTCAGCCTTTAGAAATTGTTGAAATTGATGTGGCACCACCTAAAGCAGGTGAGGTTTTAGTCAAAATTAGCCATACAGGTGTGTGTCATACAGATGCATTTACATTGTCGGGTGATGATCCTGAAGGCGTATTTCCAGCAATTTTAGGGCATGAAGGTGCAGGTGTTGTGGTTGAAGTCGGTGAAGGTGTGACTTCAGTGCAACCGGGTGATCATGTAATTCCACTTTATACTGCAGAATGTGGTGAATGTTTATTCTGTAAATCGGGTAAAACAAATCTTTGTGTATCGGTACGAGCAACACAAGGGAAAGGTTTAATGCCGGATGGCACAACACGTTTTTCTTATAATGGTCAGCCGATTTATCACTATATGGGCTGTTCAACATTCTCTGAATATACAGTGGTAGCAGAAGTGTCTTTGGCAAAAATTAACCCTGAAGCGAATCATGAACATGTGTGTTTGTTGGGTTGCGGCGTAACAACAGGCCTTGGTGCAGTCAAAAATACCGCTAAAGTTCAGGAAGGTGACTCAGTTGCAGTCTTTGGTTTAGGTGGTATTGGTTTGGCTGTGGTACAAGGTGCTAAAAAAGCCAAAGCAGGTCGTATCATTGCGGTAGATACCAATCCTGACAAATTCAAACTGGCTGAAGAATTTGGCGCGACGGATTTTGTTAATCCAAAAGATTATGATCGTCCTGTACAGGAAGTGATTGTAGAAATGACCGGCTGGGGTGTCGACCATTCATTTGAATGTATTGGCAATACCAATGTGATGCGCTCTGCTTTGGAATGTGCTCACCGTGGTTGGGGTCAATCTGTGATTATTGGTGTGGCAGGTGCAGGTCAAGAAATTTCAACCCGTCCATTCCAATTGGTTACTGGTCGTACTTGGAAAGGCACTGCTTTTGGTGGTGTTAAAGGTCGTTCACAATTACCGGGTATGGTAGAAGAAGCCATGTCAGGCGAGATCAAACTTGAACCATTCGTGACCCATACCATGGGGCTGGATAAAATCAATGAAGCCTTTGATTTAATGCATGAAGGTCAATCAATTCGCTCTGTTGTACATTTTGAAGATTAAACATTGATTTAAATATTTTTGATTAAACGACTAATCATTTAAATATTAATGCGTTAATTTTCACTTTTTTAAAAACTAGGCTTTGGCCTAGTTTTTTTTATTTGTGTCGTTATAACAAATCAAAACTTCAAATTAGGATTTGCAAAAAGTGACAGATTGTTAGACATAAAATGATAAAAAATGCCAAATGATAAATTTTGTCCCGAATTCACATGGTGGGAAATTAGCACTAAACATAAGGTAAGCATAATTTAAAAACAAATGTATATTAATGCATTATCCGAGGCAAAAAATGACAACTACAAGTTACAAGCCTGAGTGGATTCGGGAAGATTTTATTGATTTTATTTCAGAAAAATTTGATGCAATTTGGGCCTACAAACGTATAAAAGCACAATTGGTCAAATCACGTTGTGTGGGGATCGGGTTTTATGAACTGAGTTTTTTAGCGAATCACAATTTTAAAGTTGTAAATTATCGACCAGGCCAATGTGTTCTGGTGACAGTTGTCAAAGATGGTGTACGTCATCAACGTAGCTATAGCGTCGTCGAAATTAATACATCTGGTCATGTGGTGATTGCAGTTAAACAGCAAGGCAAAGTGTCCAATTGCCTGACGCAATTAAAAACAGGTGATGTTGTTGAATTATCGCAACCGCAAGGTGAGTTTGGCCTAAAGCTAAATTCGGATCGACCAATTTTACTGCTTGCTTCTGGTAGTGGCATTACCTCAATCATGACTTTGTTTAAACAAGCGATTAAGCTTGGGCGTACGGTTGACCTGATTTATTTCAATCGAGATGATGCGTATTTGGATGAATTGATTCAACTGGCGAAGCAATCAAACCATGCACATTTACATGCGATTAATACGCTGAAAACTAAATTACATATCTCACCAGAGGTGCTAAACCACATGGTCCCCGATTTTAAGCAGCGAGATTGCTATGCCTGTGGTGCAGCGCCAATGATGCAAAGCATTGAGCAACTGTATCGTGAGTTTAAGCTTTCAGAATATTTAAATACTGAATATTTTCAGATGATTGCTGATGATTCAGTGCCTGCTCAACCTGTCACTTTTAGTTTAGCCCAGCAAGATTTTTTGGCAGAGGGTAATTTACTGGAAAGTGCTGAAAAAGCTGGTTTAAAACCTGCGCATGGCTGTCGGATGGGTATTTGTAATACCTGTTCGTGTACCAAATTACAGGGTTCAGTGAAAAACCTACTCACTGGCGAAATTGATCATGTGAATAACACACAAATCAAATTATGTGTCTCTCAGGCAATTTCACCTGTACGTATTCAACTCTAATCCAAGCCGCATAAAAACAAATCAGGGGCATCATCATGAATCAATCGATATATATTAGTCCGAATAGTAAGTCACGTTATTTATCACCCGAACAAACTGCTGAATTTGGCGAAAAAGTTGAGCAAATTCGTCGTGAAATCATGCAGAGTGTGGGTGAAAAAGATGCAGCGTACATTTACAAAATTCGCAATTTTGTCCGTTATAGCGAGATCGCATCTCGTGGCATGTTGATGTTTGCAGGCTGGATTCCACCGGTGTGGTTACTGGGTACTGGTTTATTGGGTATTTCTAAAATCGTAGAGAACATGGAACTCGGTCATAATCTGATGCATGGTCAGTTTGATTGGTTAAATGACCCGAGTTTAAATGGTGCTAATTATGATTGGGATACCATTGCCACGGGCCAAGACTGGAAATATACCCATAACTATGTGCATCATACCTATACCAATATTGTGGGGATGGACCATGATGTCGGCTATGGTTTAATTCGTGTGAGTGAATCGCAAAAGTGGGAGCCACGTTTCCTTTTTAATATTCCACTGGCTGCCCAACTCATGGTTTTCTTTGAGTGGTATGTCGGCATTCAACGTTTACATTTAGAAGATGTTATTGCGTATAAAACCAAAACTTGGAAAGATGTATGGCATGAAGCGGCCGATGTACGTCAGAAAATTAAGCGCCAAGTGATTAAAGATTATGTGTTTTTCCCGCTTATTGCAGGTCCCAATGCGATTCCGGTATTTGCAGGAAATGCTGTAGCCAACGTGATTCGTAGCTTATGGGCTTCCGCTGTCATCTTTAATGGCCATTTTACAGAAGATGCGGAAAACTTTGAGATGGATAATACCGAAAACGAAACTCGAGCAGAGTGGTATCTCCGTCAAATTCGTGGCTCAAGTAATTTTAGTGGAACACAATGGTTGCATATACTCAGTGGTAATTTGAGTCACCAAATTGAACACCATTTATTTCCAGATATGCCTGCGAATCGCTATGCAGAAGCCGCACCTAAAATTAAAGCACTTTGTGACGAATATGGTATTCACTATAACGAAGCCAGTTTTATCAAACAATTTGCAAGCGTTTGGGTTCGCCTCGCGAAATGCTCAGTGCCGAATGACTGGAGAGCCGAAATCAAGGAACGTTCAGCATCACTTCAACAGCATGTTAAACAAAAAATCATGAAGAAAATCGGGCGTTAAAACACAGTATTGTTTAGCAATATTGTCCTAAGAGATCTTAAATTAGAAGCTGAAGCTACGTATTAACATCAGAAACGTAATTTGATTCAAATAAAAGAACGATACACGGTAATGTCATCCGCAACTGTTTGAGACAGGACTACTTCTCATCAAAAATGTTTTTGCGATACTTTGAATAATTTGACGCTAGTGAACGAGTTTAGTCGGTGAGGTGCATTGCACCGCAAGATGGTTTCCTTGCGAAGCTTTGCTTCTCATTTTGCCTAATGAGAAACATCGTTTCGTAAGAGTACCTCCAGCCGAAGGCTAATCTCTTTATCTAAACCCTAGATGTAAGACTCCGTCGAATAGACTGAAAAAGCATTTTAAAAATGCGAAATTACTTTTACGTGCGTAATATCAGTTAAATAAGAACGATTTCTAAAGCAGTAAATTCGCCAAAGTAGCGTTCATCTACTTTGGCTTTTTTAGGTCTTTCTAAAGAGTAAGAGCTATTCAACTAATTGGACGCTACTCTGAATGCCACAAGATTCTACAAAATAAGCATCATGTGAAACGAGGATCACCGCACCTGTATAATGCTGAATGGCTTGAGCCAATAACGCTCTAGATTCTATATCTAAGTGATTTTCAGGTTCATCTAACAATAAAAGCTCTATATTTGGCGTTAAATAATTTAAGCCTAACAAGGTCACTTTTAAACGTTCACCACCACTTAAACAGTGAAATGGCAGTTCCGCTTTTTGACCACGGATTCTAAGTTGACCAAGTTGATTACGCCATTCCGTTGAGGAAACATCACGATTAAACTTTGCTAGATTGTCCAAAACACTCAGTTCAGGTGATAAATCACTCAAGTTTTGGTCTAAATACAGGGTATTCACAGACAAAAATATTTCATGGCTAGACTGTGATGTGGTCTGACTCAGATACTTTAGAAATGTAGATTTACCAATACCATTTTTTCCTTTTAAATGAATTTTGTCACCTGCTTGTAAGGCCAAGTCGAAAGGTAGGTGCTGAGATGTTTTGCTATGAAAATCTTTAACTCTTAAGATTTCTCCTGTTTTTTCAGTGCGATGTTGAAAAACAAATTGCTGCTCTTTGATATGCTCAAGTTGTTGCTGTGATTGAAGCAGTTGGGTTCTCTTTTCTTCCAATTGCTTCTGCTGTTGCGTTTGAACTGTCGCGAGGCTTTGACCGGCTTGCTCTTTTTTAAAATCGAGTAAAACTTTAGCTTGGGAGTCTGACTTGCGTAGTGCATGACCTTGTTGTTCTCGTTTTTGTGCTTTCATTTGTGTTTCGTGTTGTTGTAATTTGAGTTGTTTTAACTCACGCTGATGCTGCATAGCATTACGCTGTAAGGCTTTATTTTGCAGATCATTTTTTTGAATGTATTCTTCATAGTTACAAGTAACATGCGTGACTCCAAACTCATTTAAAGCGTAGATATGCTCTACATGTTGCAGCAACTCTCGATCATGACTGACGACGAATGCACCCGCAGGATGGTTTTTTAAACGATCGATGAGCCATAAACGTGAAGATACATCTAAATGGTTACTAGGTTCATCCAAAAGTAAATAATGGTCAGTTTTTAAAAATAATGCACACAAAGCCAATTTGGTTTTTTGACCTTCACTCAGCTGAGCGACTGGAAAATTTAAATCTGTTGGAAGTGACGCCTGCTTAAGTTGTTGCTGCCAAAGTGTAGGAAGGTGCCACTGGTTTTCAGTCAGCTCAAAGTCTTCAAAACTGGCATTGCCTATTTCGATACGTTGAAATGCGTCATATAAATTTTCCACACCGAGTGCAGAAGCAATCGTGTCAGCTTCTAGTCGAGTAAATTGTGATAAATAGGCATGTGGTACATTCCATGAAATTTCCCCTTCGTATGGGAGATCTTTCAGATTTTGCTGATGTAAAATTTTAAGGATGCAGGACTTTCCTAAACCATTGCGACCAATACATGCCGAAAGCTGTTGTTGATTGAGGTTAAATTTCAGGTTTTTAAAAAGTGTTTTAGAAGGAAATTCCAAGCTTAGTTTGGAAATTGTACAAGTTGTTTGAGTCATAGATGCACCTTGCGATAGCAAAGATGCGCAATACAAATAACTAATTTTATTCTATAAAAAAGACAATATTTGAGAAAATGCAGTCGAAGTCATTAGCCATGTGTTTGCACATCAAAAAAATGGATTTGATGATGAAAAAAACAGGGCTTACTTCATTGGCAAATACTCGAATTAAAAATAAGTGGAAAAAAGCTTTAAACAGCCTAATGTTGTGCAGTCTAATAAATGTTTATTTATTAATCAATACATCAAATTTTAAAAATAGGTCGCAGTAATTGACAGTAGAGTTATTTAATACAACAAAATAGCAAAAAACTATTGTCAAACCGATGAATACAGCGTATTTTAATTTTCAGACAGATACTTTTTGATGAAATCAAGATGTTAAAGCAACCTTTAATCTTAAACGCATATTATTACTTTTGGCAGTTTAGATAATTGCCTGAACGCGTTCGGGCATGAAAAAGGTTGCCCACCAAGTTTATACCTGATCGGCAACCCTGATCAGGTTTTTTTATGTCTTGATTTTTATAATATTTTTGGAGAAATCTCATGTTTACAGTAAATAATTCATATTTTAGCAACGGTTATTGGTTTTACTTTAGTCGGTCTATGTCTAAAGCCCTGAAGTCCCAAAGTCCCATAACGCTCAGATAAAAGATCGGACTGTTAATGTATACAGTCCAAAGGAATAGAACCAATGAATGCGCTAAATACAGCTTTACAACAAACTCAAAATTCAGAAATTCAGAAATCTACACAGCCAAAAGAAACACTTTTGAGCTTGCCACATCAATTGAAACAACAATTACCTTTATCAGTTCATGCTGCAGAGCAAATTGCTGCACATCGTGCAACGATTCAAAATATTTTGACGGGTCAAGACCCGCGTCTAATGATTATTAGCGGCCCATGTTCAATCCATGATCCAATTGCTGCGTTGGAATATGCTGAAAAATTAAAACAATTACAGGCACAGGTTTCAGATCAAATTTTTCTTGTGATGCGCGCATACATTGAGAAACCACGTACTACAGTGGGCTGGAAAGGCTATATGTATGACCCAAGTTTAGATGGTTCATCTAATATGCAGTTGGGCTTAGAAAAATCACGTGAGCTGTACTTACAAATTATTGAAATGGGTTTGCCAATTGCCTCTGAAATTTTAAGCCCAATGGCGACGGGTTATTTTGATGACCTTTTGGCTTGGGGTGCAATCGGTGCGCGTACCAGCGAATCACAAATTCATCGTGAAATCTCGAGTCATATGCCATACAGTATTGGTTTCAAAAACGGAACAGATGGCTCAATCCAAATTGCTCTAGATGCCATTCAATCTGCGTCCCATCCACACCAGTTCTTAGGTATGAGTCAAGCCGGCTTACCGTGTATTTTAGAATCTGTTGGCAACCCACAAGCACATTTGATTTTACGTGGCTCCAATACAGGTCCAAATTATAGTTTGGCTGAAATAGACAAAATTCGTAGTAAAGTAAAAGGCGATTTACCGGCTTTAGTGATCGATTGTAGTCATGGTAATAGCCATAAAGACCCAATGAAGCAACCTGAAGTATTACGCACTATTGTAGCGGAGCGTGAGCATACCCAAGTGCGTGGCGTGATGTTGGAAAGTCATTTAGTGGATGGTAATCAAAAAATTAGTTGTGACATGACTTATGGTCAATCTATAACAGATGGATGCTTAGGTTGGGATAAGACCATTGCTTTGATTCAACAGGTTACGAATGAACTTCATGCATCACAAATTAAACGTAGTGCTTAACAATCCAGAGCATACTCAGTCTGAATTGATTTACCCCAAAGCCTTAGAACATTGATTGTTCTAAGGCTTTTATTTTGAAAAATCCTTTGTTGCTTACTTCAATATAAAAATTGAAATATGGCCTATATTTTAAAATATATACTGATAATTCAGTGTTTTATGTTTGAGTGAATCAAATTTTTTATGCACAATAATGTCTAAGCTCAATACAGCGCCAGAAATAATGACAATCTGTGCTTGGGTGTTTGAAATTTTATATTGGGGAAGTTGATGTACACTGCTGAATTGCTGGAAGAAGCACGCCGTTTTATGTTCCACATGTTAACCAAAGTGGTTGAATATGGGGGTTCTGATTTATTTATTACGGCAGATTTTCCACCAAGTATTAAACATCAAGGCATGATGAAACCCTTTGGGCAGCAAGAACTTGATGCTGAGAAAACAAAGCTTTTCGCCTATAGTTTGATGAATGAGAAGCAGCGCAAAGAGTTTGAAACAGAACTAGAATGTAACTTTGCGATTAGTGTGCCAAACGTTTCGCGTTTTCGTGTCAATGTATTTCAGCAACAGTTACATGTGGGTATGGTCATTCGTACCATTACGGCAGAAATTCCAAATTTTGAAAAGCTTAAATTACCGGCTTCGCTTAAGCACGTGATTATGGAAAAACGTGGTTTAGTTTTAGTGGTTGGAGGTACAGGTTCAGGAAAATCAACCTCTTTAGCGGCGCTGATTGATTATCGAAATGAAAATAGTGCAGGGCATATCATCACTGTTGAAGACCCAGTGGAATATGTGCATAAGCATAAAAAATCAATGATTACGCATCGTGAAGTCGGTGTAGACAGTCATTCGTGGCATAACGCTTTAAAAAATACCTTGCGACAAGCACCAGACGTGATTTTAATTGGTGAAATTCGTGACACCGAGACTATGGAACATGCAATTGCCTTTGCTGAAACAGGACATTTATGTTTAGGTACGCTACATTCAAATAACGCCAATCAAACCCTAGATCGAATCATTAACTTCTTCCCAGAAGAGCGAAGAAATCAATTGCTTATGGATTTATCGAGCAATATGAAAGCGATTGTTTCGCAGCGTTTAATCCGGACTGAAGATGGTAAAGGACGCCGTGCAGCCGTTGAAATCATGTTAAATACGCCGCTCATTTCAGATTTGATTTTGAAAGGTGAGTTTCATGAACTAAAAGCGATCATGGCAAAATCTCGTGAAATTGGGATGCAAACTTTCGACCAAGCTTTATTTGATTTATATAATGATGGCGCAATTTCTTATGAAGAAGCTTTAAGAAATGCCGATTCAACCAATGAATTACGTTTGCAAATTAAACTAAAAAGTTCACGTGCAAATGGTACTTCAGCGGCTGCGCAATCGTTTAGTATGGTTGAAGAAAAGAAAGAAGAACCTGAAAGCACCGAAGCTTCGGAAGAAATATAAGCTGCATATTCATGCAAATGGTATATAAGCCAATTTAGCTATCAAATTGAAATAAAAAAATCAGCCTGAGGGCTGATTTTTTAGATATTAGAAATATTTACAGATCAGCTTCGTATTGTTCGCTGGTCAATAAAGCATCTACATCAGCCATATTGTCTGGTTTAATTTTATAAATCCAACCTTTGCTATAAGGTGCATCGTTTACAAAATCAGGATCATCTTCAAGGTCTGGATTGACTTCAACAACCACACCAGAAATCGGTGCATGAATATCAGAAGCGGTTTTTACCGACTCGACCACACCCGCTTGTTCACCAGCAGTGATATATTGACCCACATCTGGTGCTTCAACATAAACTAAATCACCCAATGCGTCTTGTGCATGATCAGAAATGCCTGTAACAACAAGGTCACCTTCAATTCGCACCCATTCATGTGTACTTGCGTACTTTAAATCTGAAGGATGATTCATTGATAACTCCTTAAATCCATTAAATTCATTTTTGGCATGAGTTATACATGCTTTTTAGGTAAAACAAAAGACTTATAAGTACGGATCTTTACGCCAATTGCTTGGGCTACGACCACTCCAACGCTTAAAAGCACGGCTAAAATTGGCGACATCGCTATAGCCCAATTCATCAGCAATTTGCTCTAAGGTAAAATCAGTCCGTGATAGAAGCGAAGTAGCATGACGGTAGCGAACTTCGTCAACCAATGTTGAAAATGAAGTCCCTTCGGCAGCAAGTTGGCGTTTAAGGGTTCGATCGGACATGTGTAGCCATTCAGCAACACTTTCAATACTTAAATAGTGCTGCTCAGAGTTGGTTAAAATGTCACGAACGCGCATGGCAATACGGTGGCGTTCGCCCAAAGCAGAAAGTTCAGCTTCACATTGATTAATGGCGATTTGACTGGCAATCGGGTCTGCATGGACCAATTTATTGGTTAAATATTGCTTATCAAAACTAAGTAGGAGATGTGGCTGATCAAATCTAAATTGGTGTCGTGGATATTTGGCAATAAACCGCTCAAAACCTTCAGGTTGAGGGAAATCAAAATCAATTTCTCCCGCAGAATAATCCACACCAGTAATTGCTTTGCCCATGCTGATCATGCCAAAAATTAAGGCAATAGAAATCTCAGTACGTAAAGGCTCAATCGTAACGTCGGTTTGTAGTTGAACAGTAGCTTTGGTTCCAAAAGTTGAGAAAAAAAGCTGTAAAAAGGGCATGCGTAACTGAATAAAACGGTTTGCCAAGACTAAGGCATCAGTTATGTCCTTCGCCGTCATGATGGCATAGCCAATAAAACCATGAATTGAGATGCGCATTTGGTTGCCCAAATGAAAACCTAGAGTTGGCTCACCAGTTAATCGTAGTGCGTGCTCTACCAATTGATTGGCGATGGGTGTTGGAATACGGAAATCTGGTTCAGCCAATTGTTCGCTGTTTAATCCGAATGGACTAAATAATGTTTCTGCAGTGTAGCCCCATCGAGAGACCACATCTAAAAGGAGCAATCCATACACTCCGGGAATACCCTGATCCTGACGGGAATTAATTGTTTTCATAGCGTTCCGTTGCAATGCGGGTTTTTCTTCTGTTCAAGGTTATATTGGCATGATTCCGTGTTGTATCCCACAAAAATTGTTGGACAAACTGACTAGGCTCAACTATTTATAGCGGCCTACCTTAGCGTTGTAAAGTAGGCCGTTAAGGATTAATTCGGTTTAAAATCTTTGGAAAAGACCACAATTTTGGTCGTAGACATATAAAGAACGTCATTGTGCTGATTGAGCGCTTGCGTAACATAGGTCACAATGCCGCGGTCTGTCTTACTTTTCGACGGAGTAATTGCAGATATTTCAACTTCTACACGAATTTTATCCCCCGGACGTGTTGGGCGCGGCCAACGCAGACTTGATTCAGAGCCAATTAAGCCATAAGCCACAAGGAAACATTCAGTCCATAAGCGCATTGTTACAGCAGCAGTATGCCAACCACTTGCCGCTAGCCCTTGAAAGATCGGGTGCTGTTGGGCTTTGACTTCATCTGTATGAAATTCCTGAGGATCAAAAGCGTTGGCAAATTGCTTGATTTCTTCAACAGTCATTTCATATTCACGACTGCTAAAGTGATCACCAACTTTAAGGTCTTCCAGATACAGCATTTTCATCTTCCTTTGATTCTACTTTATGTTGTTCTATTAAAAATCCACCGGTTTGACGCTGCCACAAGTGTGCATAAATACCATTCAAAGCGACAAGCTCTTCATGGGTGCCTTGCTCAGCAATACGTCCTTGATCCAAGACAATCAATCGATCCATTTGCGCAATTGTTGACAGTCGATGCGCAATGGCAATCACAGTTTTGCCTTGCATCAAATCATCTAAACTCGATTGAATCGCAGCTTCGACTTCTGAATCGAGCGCACTTGTGGCTTCATCTAAAATTAAAATTGGTGCGTCTTTTAAAAATACTCGAGCAATTGCAATACGTTGACGCTGACCGCCAGATAATTTAACACCACGTTCACCAACAAATGCGTCATAGCCACGTTGACCACGTAAATCGATCAATTGAGGAATGAATTCATCAGCTTTCGCTTTGCGTACTGCATCATACATTTCTTCATCAGTCGCATTCGGACGGCCATATTTAATATTTTCTTCAACCGTGCGATGCAATAACGAGGTGTCTTGGGTCACCAAAGCAATATTTTTTCTCAAGCTATCTTGAGTAATATCTTCTATATTTTGGCCATCAATCGAAATACGACCATGATTGATATCATAAAAGTGGAGTAAAAGTTGAATTAATGTCGATTTTCCGGCACCTGAACGCCCGACTATACCGATTTTTTCACCTGGTCGAATGGTTAAATTAAATTGATTGATGACCTTTTTATCATTATAAGCAAAACTGACATCTTCAAATTTAATTTCGCCTTGCTGTACTTTTAAGTCGGTTGCATCAGCTTTATCTTGAATATGAATTGGGCGGCCCATGGTTTTCATCCCATCTTGAATGGTCCCGACATTTTCAAATAGGGCAGATGTTTGCCACATCATAAACTCGGAAATACTACTGAGTTTTAAAATCATGGCGGTCGCTGCTGCAATGACCCCAAGCTCAGCTTGACCATCCATCCAGAGCCAAACGGCTGTTCCAAGTACGCCACCATATAAAACAATGATCAGCAAATTCGTCGCGATGTTGTATTTTGCAGCAAGTCGCATTTGCTTATACACCGTCACCATAAATTCTTTCATTGAGGCTTTGGCATATTGGCTTTCACGGCCCGCATGGGCAAATAATTTCACTGTTTGAATATTGGTGTAGGCATCGGTGACACGACCAGTCATTACTGCGCGTGCATTGGCTTGTTCATTTGAAATTTTGCTTAATTTTGGGATGAAATAGCATGCAGAACCAATAAATAAAGCCAGCCAAAGTAATAATGGAACAATCAACAGTGGCGATATAGCACCTAAAATCACGGTGATCGAAATCAGGTAAATGAAGACATAGGCCAACATGTCACCAAGAATAATCCAAAACTCACGTACAGCCAGTGAAGTTTGCATGACTTTGGCAGATAAACGACCTGCAAAGTCGTTGTGGAAGAAATCTAAACTTTGTTTCAGTAATAAGTTATGAAATCTCCAACGTAGGCGCATTGGAAAGGTGCTATATAGAATCTGATGTTTAATAATGGTTTGAAGGCAAGAAAAGAAGATATTTGCCAATAAAATAAAGCTTAAAATGGTCAGATTCGTCTGGTGCTGCTGTAAAAAGGTTTCAGGTTGAGACTTACTGATCCAATTGACTAATTCGCCAATTTTGGAATAAAGCAGTGCTTCAAAACTCGCTACACCTGCTGTACAGAGTACCAATAACAATAGGTATTTTTTTACACCCGTCGCAGCTTGCCATACAAAGGGGAAAAATTTTGTCGGCAATGGTTTATTCAAGTCCTGTTCAGGATAAGCGTCAACTAAATTTTCAAACCATTTAAGCATGCAGATAACCTGAGAATTTTGCTGTAATTAATCTTTCTTTCTTCAGCTCTGAGTGTAATGGATTCGCTGGTTTTTCTCCATTTTGATTTGTTTATTTACTTAAAAGCTTGGCTGCAAAAGTTCATAGAATTAAAATGTACAACCCGATTACGACCTTGGCGTTTTGCTTCGTATAGAGCAATATCGGCTTGTTTAATTAACTGATCAAGTTTGGCGTGGTTAGGGTCAATTTTGGAAACACCAATGGAGATCGAAAATTTCACCAATTGACCATCTATATAAAACTGGTATTGTTCCATTTTATGTCTTAACCGTTCAGCAATTTTTAATGCATCTTCTGGGACGGTATAAGGCAAAAGTACAATAAATTCTTCACCTCCAAAACGTGCCAACATATCGTAAAACCGCATTTCTTTACGTGCAATTTCAGCAATTTGGCATAGCACTTGATCGCCGACATCATGTCCGTATTGATCATTAATCGCTTTAAAATGATCGACATCAAAAATCAATAGACTGGTGCAGACCGTCATCGGGGTTTCTTGGATTTTTTTATTGGCGGCATGTACAAATTGGCGACGATTACTTAACTGGGTTAATTCATCCGTATGGGCAATTTTGCGAAGGGTATGAAAGTTCCAGTCATCTAGCAGCGCTCTTAGAAAGGTTTTACGAGAGTTCAGCGTTGAGTTCCAGCAGATATACATACTGAATAGCAGCACAGGAATATACACCAATAAAAAAATCGTAAAATCACCAAAATCATTAGTGCGCCATGCGCCAAAAAGTATCGCTGCCGAGATCATGGCAGAGGTCATGATCGAAGGGCGAAAATGCACATGAATACTTAAATTACCCAATACAATCAAAATAATGGCGGCATATTGATAGCTATGCACCAGTTCATTTTGCGACTGAAGTAATATCTCAAACCAGAGAATCGCTGAAAGGCAAGTGGCGAGTGGCAAAATCAAATCGAGCAATTTAATCTGTTTGATATATTTAAACAGAACATAGTTCAGGCTAAATGCACCTATAATGGCAATAATACGAATCACACCTGAAAGCATTTCTACGTCTGGCAGCACATAGCGATCTGCCCAAAAATAGATTAAAAATGCCAATTGAGCGAAATAGTTGACCTGCTTTAAATAGTCTTTCTGGTTGTAGTACAAAAATTTGTAATAAGCATTTTTAAACTGTGCCGGAATACGTGCAATCGGGTCGGATAAAGCACGCTCAATACGGACACGATTCTCTAAATCACATGCTTCTGCCTGTATGAGCGTATGTTTGGCAGAAGTGCGATTCATCGATTCTATGAGTAATTGTGATTCGTTTTTAACTGATTTCTGAGAAGGTTTCTTGGGGCCTTCCATGACCAAGCTCCTATTTTAGAAGCGTTTTTATGCAACTGTTAACAAATAGTATCTAAAATTGTCTACATTTGTATAGTATTTGTTTGGGTTTTTTTAATTACTGATGTTACGCAGTAACACCAGAAGCGTAATTTGATTTAAATAAAAGTATGATACGCGGTAACGTCATCCGCAAGTGTTTGAGACAGCACTTCTTCTAATCAAAAATGTTTTTGCGATACTTTGAATAATTTGACGCTAGTGAACGAGTTTTGCGGATGACAATGGTTTTGGGTGCTTTTGCCAAAACAAAAGTACCTCCAGCCGAAGGCTAATCCCTTTATTCACCCCCTAGATGTAAGACTCCGTCGAATAGAATTAAAAATCATTTTTAAAATGTGAAATTACTGTTATGTGCGTAACATCAGTTAATTATTTTTAGTTGTTTCAGATGCATTATATTTTTAGGAAATTATACGATCAGCGCATTTATCTAGCCTGCTCTAAATCCTTGCATTGCGCGATAAAAAAGCACTAGCAGATGTCGAATAGCTTTTAAAGAAAACGCCCCCAATATATATTCAATCGACATTGTGAATTCTTTAACCTAAAGAATTTCTTCTTCAAATATACATGGGGAGATGCGCAATTAAGTCTTAGCTTTTATCGACATTTGGTTGAACGAGGGCTTTAAAATCGGCACTAGAAGGGGCTTGATAGATTTTAAGTCCAAACTCAGGTGTGATTGCGATCAGATGGTCAAAGATATCCGATTGAATCGCTTCATAATCTTTCCATGCAATAGTTTTACTAAAAGCATAAATCTCTAAAGGAATGCCTTCACTCGTGGGTTGTAACTGACGCACCAAAATCGTTTGGTGTTGGGCAATGCCTGAATGCTGTTGTAAATAAAATTCTACATAGGCACGAAAGGTCCCAAGATTGGTTAAACGGCGCTGATTATATTGCGACTGATTGGAAAGTTGCTGATTAAACTGAGCAAGCTCTTCATGCTTATGATCAAGATATTGATCTAATAATAAAAATTCTTTGAGTTTATTTTGCTCATCCTGAGTCATGAAATGAATAGAGCTTTGATCGATATAAAGCGAGCGTTTGATACGGCGCACACCAGACTGTGCCATACCACGCCAGTTTTTAAAGGTGTCAGTCACCAGTTTATTGGTTGGAATCGTGGTAAAGGTCTTATCAAAGTTCTGCACGGTAATGGTATGTAATGACATATCAATGACATCGCCATCCGCATTGAGCGAGGGCATTTCAATCCAGTCACCAATTCGCACCATATCATAAGAAGAAATTTGTACCGAAGCCACCAGTGACAAAATGGTGTTCTGAAAAACCAACATGAGCACGGCCGCCATAGCACCAAAGCCTGCGAGTAATGTAAATACATCTTTTTTCAAGAAAGTACCTAAAATCATCAGGCCACACACCAAAAAAATAATCAATTTGACCAACTGCAAATAGCCTTTAATCGGTTTGTTTCTAGATTTTGGATTACGTTGGTAAATCAGATTAAAAATATTCAGTAATTCAGAAATTGCCAAAGCAATGGTCAAGAAGATAAAAGCCTGACAAGCCATTTGCACGATTGAGATGAACTTCACAGATAAATGTGGGACTGTGGTTATGCCATTTAAGATTACAATTGCTGGAACAATGTTGGCAAAGCGTTTAATCACACTATGTTCTGACAAAATTTGACTGTGGCTAAAGGCCATTTTAGACACGAGCTTACGAATACCACGTACCACAATTTGCTTGGCGATAAAATTTGCAATGATGGCAAAAATAATAATGAAACTGAGCGATGTCAGCATTTCTAACCAAGGGTATTGATCTGACCAATCTTGAATATTTTTAATGAACTGAAATTTTTCCAAAATTATCCTACTCTTATTGAAGTAAATGAAAGGGTTAATGATCAAACTATTGTAATTGTGGTGATTATATAAGCAATTTTATACTCGTAAAATTTACGGAGTTACGACATGTATAGTCCATAATGTTACTTATTGGGTGCTAAGGAATGATTTTTTGAAGGTATAACCGATATTTATGGACTGAAAAAGATTAATGTTGATAAAAAAAAGCCCCCGAATCGGGAGCTTCATTGGCGATTTGAAGTGCTTACCACATTAAATCATCAGGAATTACATAAGCTGCATACGGATCTTCTTCATCCGTGGTTTGTTCATTCACTTCAGAATTATTCACAATAATAAAGCCTTCCATTTTCGCATTAATACGGTCGGCTAATTCTTTTGGTAAAAAAGCATAGTTGCTATTTTCCCGTGCAATAACAAGACTACCCGCAACAAGGGCATTATAAATTTGCTGATTGATATAAAGCTTTTTGATCTTGGCATCATCGATAAATTGATAGGTCGATTCGCCATCGGTATCACGAATTTTATGCTGATTAATCATTTGCATGATGGCAGCTTTTAATTCTTTTTCTTGCAAAACTGCTTTACGATCTTGCTCTAAAGCATGATCTTTGGCCATTTTCTGCTGCTGATCTTGCTCAATTTTCACCTTGATTTCAGCATCTTTACTTTCACCAGTACGTTTTTCATGTACGGCTTGTTTAGACAATTTTTTTGCCTTTTTATTATCGACCAGACCTGCTTTAAGCAGTTGCGCCTGTAATGCATTTTTAACCATAGTACGTTCCAACTAATCGTGTATATGTCGATAATGAAAATAGATGATCCAATATACCGCGCTCATGATTAAACTGAGTACGGCAGGAATCAAGAATGCGTTTAATTTTAAATAAGGATAAAGCCAACTGGCAAGTATGCCACCAACGATAAATCCCGCCAAAATTAATACATGTAAGACCACACGTTTCGACTCAACCGGAAGTCCACGGGCTTTATAACCCAAAGCCAAACCTAAGTCCGTCAAAACACCAGAAAGGTGTGTGGTACGAATAATGGTACCTTTATAGTGGCTAACCATTGCATTTTGTACACCCATAGCCACACATGCCCAAAGCAAAGCGTAACGTGGAAAATAGGGCAATAGTAGCCAACATAGGACAATAAAAAAAGCCACCAAGCTTAATGGGACGCCATAACGTCGCGTTAAGCTAAAGTGACTATTTCCAAGAATAAGCCCACTATAAAATGAGCCAATCACATAACAGAGCAAGACTAAAATCAAATAAATAATCGTAGCTGGCTGCCATGCAATGAAGGCCATGGCTAACATACTGACATTACCCGTCATGTGAGATACCGACTGGTGCAAGATGGTCACCAGTCCAAGTACATTAATCATTCCTGCATTCACTGCGAGGAAAAAAGCACCCAGTTGTATCCAAAGCGGTAAAGTCTGAAAAGGCATGGCCTCGCCTTAAAAAGTATCCAATATCAGGATATTATCTTAAACCACGGTCTACTGCAGCTGTAAATAATACGTCAGTCGAAGAGTTTAAAGCTGTTTCAGTTGAATCTTGAAGTACACTAATGACCATACCAATGGCAACAACTTGCATCGCGATATCGCTTGAAATACCAAACAGGCCACAAGCCACTGGAATAAGCAGCAATGAACCACCAGCAACACCTGAAGCACCACATGCAGAAACGGTAGCAACGACTGATAAAATCAACATGGTGCTGAAATCAACAGAAATGCCCAAAGTATGAACTGCTGCTAGAGTGAGGACTGTAATTGTGACTGATGCACCTGCCATATTGACAGTTGCACCTAAAGGAATTGCTACACTTGCAGTTGATTCGGGGACACCAAGACGCTTTGCAAGGTCAAGGTTTACAGGAATGTTTGCAGCTGAACTACGTGTAAAGAATGCAGTGATACCACTTTCACGTAAACATTGGAAAACCAATGGGAACGGATTTGAGCGGGTAATAAATGCCACCATTAGTGGATTGATGGCCAAGGCAACAAACAACATGGTACCAATTAAGACCGCAAGTAAGTGTGCATAGCTAATCAGTGTTTTCAAACCTGAATCGGCAAATGTAACAGCAACCAAACCAAAGATACCTACAGGTGCAAAGTTAATCACTAAACGGATTACTTTATTCACCGCATCAGCAGCGTCAGATAAAAAGACTTTGGTGTTCTCTGATGCATGACGAAATGCAATACCTAAGGCAACAGCCCAAGCCAAAATACCAATGAAATTTGCTTCAGAAATTGCTGTAACAGGGTTTGCGACAAAACTTAATAATAAGTTTTTCAATATTTCAGCAAGACTGCCTGGCGGCACAAGGTTTTCTGCAGCAACATCAAGAATTAATGTACTAGGGAATAAAAGGCTTGCTACTACTGAACTTAAAGCAGCAAGGAACATACCAATAGCGTACATCAACATAATCGGTTTAATGTAAGAATTACTGCTACCCACTTTGAAATTTGCAATGGATGACAGTACAAGTACAAAGACCAGTATCGGTGCTACGGATTTCAATGCCTTAATGAATAAATCACCAAGCAAACTTAAATAGGGTGCAACGCCCGGAGCCACAACAGCAACCAATACACCTAAAATAATGGCGATAATAATTCGGGTTACTAAACTCAAGCGTGTAAATGCTGAAAACATAGGAGAGCCTTGTCAGAATTACAATGACAAAATGATGAAAATTAGTGCTGTATTTTATACGAAAATATGGAATGCTTAAAAAATAATTTAATTTAAAAATAAACCTTTGTTTTTTATAATCTATTTTTGTGTATTAAAATGTAAACCCTTCAAAACTCACTGTTTATAAAATTCGCATTGATTAAACAGTGAGCTAATAGGCCTTTAAATTTGGTACTCAGAACTGGCTGTCGCAAGCTCTGTAACGGCTTGATAGTGGGTGAGAAAAATTTGACCACTCAAATGCGTGAGTAATTTTGAGTGCTGCAATTTGTCCATGACAGGGCCTTTGACCTCGGAAAAATGCAGTCGAATATCTAATTTTGATAATTCAGCATTTAAATCTTCCAACATTTCTAAGGCACTGAGGTCAATTGAACTGACGCTTGAGCAGTTGATAACAACATGCTCTAGATCAATATTTTCACTGACTTCATTGATCAGGAAACCTTTAAGCGTATTGGCATTTAAAAACGAGATATTTTCATCTATACGGAGCGAGAGAATATGTGGTGCGGTATAGACATGATGGCGCTGTACATTGCGGAAGTGCTGTGTGCCCTCGACTAAACCGATCACCGCAATATGTGGACGACTGATGCGCCATAACAACAGAATAAAGGTAGAAATGATGCCAATAATGAGACCTGTAGAAATATCGATACACACCACACCGAAAAAGGTCACCCACATCGCAATCCCGTCAGCTTTTGAATAACGCCATGTATCCACAAAAGGTTTAAAGTCGACTAATTTCCAAATGGAAACAATAATTGTGGCCGCCAAGATCACTAAAGGTAAGTCTTGGAAAAAACCAGTGAAGTAGAGACTGACAACGATAATCAGCAATGACGACAACACACCTGCAATCGGGGTTTTTGCACCTGCATCTGCATTAACCACTGTACGAGATAAGCTACCCGTCACTGGAAAGGCAGAGCTAACCCCAGCGCTTAGATTGGCTAAACCTAGAGCGACCAACTCTTGGTTACTGTTGAGTTGGCTTCGTTGTTGTAAGGCAGTGGCTTGGGCAATAGACAGTGACTCAACAAAACTGATCATGGCAATCATTGTTGCACCGGGCAGTAAGGTTTGTACCAGTTCCCAGTTCCAATGTGGAAAGCTTAAGGGTGGAAATCCTGAAGGAATTTCACCGACGGTTTTAATGCCGACATTTTGCAGGTCAAATAACATCACCGATGCAATTGAGATCACCACTAGTATCAATGGCAGTGCTTTACTTAGAAAGGCCGTAGAGCCGAATCGAGATTGAATTGATTGAGTGGCCAACATTTTTGGTACATAGATTAAAAACAGTATGGCCAGCACACCAAAGATGAGTGAAGCAAAGTGAGTCAAACTCAGATATTCCCACAAACTTAAAACAAACTCAGGGATGTTGTTGGCTTTTAGCGGGACATCGACGAGAAACTTAAACTGACCCAGTGCAATGAGCAGAGCCGAAGCAATAATGAAGCTTTTAATGACAGGATGACTGATCAGCTGAATTAAAAAACCAAAACGTAGTACACCTAGCAGCAGAGAAATCAGGCCGACCATTAAGGCCAAAAGTGTAGCGGCTTCAATATAAACAGGCGAACCAACTTCAAATAGCGGATTGAGCGTGGCGAAAGTCATCATCGAAATGATTGCCACAGGGCCTATCGATAAGGTTGAGCTTCCACCAATGAGGGCGTAGACAATCATCGGTAAAATACTGGCATATAAACCCATGATTGGAGGTAAACCTGCCAGCATGGAATAGGCCATACCTTGAGGGACTAACATGGCAATCACGATCAGCGAAGCAAGTACATCAGATTTAAATTTCACTGGGCTGTAGTGCTGTAACCACTGCCAAGCAGGAAATTTCTGTAAGAAATGGGGTTTTAAATCTGACATAAACTTATCTAAATCACAATTTCATATATATTATGCATAAAAAATGCTAAGAAGTCTTGTGCAATAAATTTTGACCGTACAATATCGCTGCTTATTTACGGGATATGTAAGAAACCATCATTTTAAATGAATTAATGAAAAGTATGAGCTGATTTAAAGCTTTGGATATTCGATATAAATATAGATATTTTGAAGAAGTTTGGAGGGTAAATTGAGATATTGAATTGCTGTCCATTGCGATAATTCATCTATAGTGGTGCAAGAACAGCATGTCTGGCTTGAAATTTTAAAATAACTGAGTGTTATTTATAAGATTGGTTGCAATACAATTGGTAAAGAGTATTGAGAACTTGAACTAAATTTGCATCTTTAATTGAATAATAAATTTGCTTTCCATCACGACGCGTGGTCACAACATCACTTTTGCGTAACATCATCAGTTGTTGTGAGAGGGTTGGCTGTTTAATATCAGTGATTTCTTCAATCTGAGACACATTCAATTCTTGCTGTGCTAGATGACATAAAATTAGTAGACGATCCGTATTTGCCAGCGACTTTAAAACGCCCACGACTAATTCGGCAGAATCACGCATAGTAGTGATTTCCAGATCGGTATTCATTGGATATGTCCATACGATTAACAACAGCTCAAGTATACGGATATCACGGCTTAATACATTGAATAAATAAGACAATTTCTATGGTTTTTTATGAAATCAAATATCATTAATTTTTATAAGTTTAAATTTAGTTAATCAGTTAAATTTATTGCTTGATTTTAGTGCAAGCTTTCACAAAATGCACATAAATATAAGACATTAGCTTAAAAAATCATGCACACTTTGAAAATAATTGTATCATCTAAAGATCGTATTCAATAAATACATAAGGGATAAATAGTCATGACAACAGATTCAGCTTTTCCAGCAACGAGTAATTTAGGTATCGCGGTATATAGTAATAACGCTGAAGCGATTGGTAATACACCTTTAGTTCGTATTAATCGTGCGATTCAGTCAGATGCAACGGTCTTGGCTAAAGTTGAAAGCCGTAACCCAGCATTTTCAGTGAAATGTCGTGTAGGTGCAGCTCTCATTGCAGATGCAGAAGAAAAAAGTTTATTAAAACCGGGTATGCATATTGTAGAACCTACAAGTGGCAATACAGGCATTGCTTTGGCATTTGTTGCAGCAGCGAAAGGTTATGAGATTACTTTAACCATGCCAGCAAGTATGAGTATCGAACGCCGTAAGGTGTTGAAATCTTTTGGTGCAAATCTCGTATTGACTGAACCTGCTAAAGGCATGAAAGGTGCAGTCGAAGAAGCACAGCGCCTCGTTGCCGAACATCCTGAAACGTATTATTTACCACAACAGTTTGAAAACCCTGCAAACCCTAAAATTCATGAATTGACCACTGGCCCAGAAATTTGGGAAGCAACTGGTGGTAAAGTGGATATTTTAGTATCGGGTGTAGGTACAGGCGGTACGATTTCAGGCATTTCAAGCTATTTTGAAAAAGTGAAAAATCAGCCGCTTTATTCTGTTGCGGTAGAACCGGCTGAATCTCCGATTATCGCCCAAGCGAAAAAAGGCGAAACACTGACTCCTGGGCCACATAAAATTCAGGGGATTGGCGCTAACTTTATTCCGGGTAACTTAGATCTAAACCTTGTTGATGAAGTGATCGGTATTGAAAGTGCTGAAGCAATTGAGTGGGCGCGTAAAACGGCTACTCATGACGGTATTTTAGTGGGTATCTCTAGTGGCGCGGCAATGGCAGCTGCGGCAAAACTTGCTGCACGTCCTGAGAATGCAGGCAAAACCATTGTGGTCATTTTACCGGATGGTGGTGAACGTTACCTTTCTTCAGTTTTATTTGAAGATATTAGTGCTGACTAATAATTCTGACATGAAAAAAAGCCCGTTCAATTGAATGGGCTTTTTTATTGATGATTTCGTTATTTATAAGTATCTTAAGCCGCGTCTTGATCATCGTTTTTGGCATTTTGTTGTTTTATTTTTCGTTTAGGCGGTTCATATCCTAACTTTCGAGCGATATATTTAAACAGGAAGCCTAAGAGTATGCATATCGTGACAGCAGGGATAACCACTTGAGTGAGCCAAACATCAATATGATCTAGACTCCAACTTAAAATTAAAAATAAAAAAGCACACAAATATGCGCAGTTAAAGCAAATGTTCGACAGTTTGTACATGCGAAAGAGAGTAATTCGTTTGGTGGTCACGAATCTCTATCTTACTGAATAATGAGGAAAGGTGTAGTTTTAATATCAGAAAAATAAACTAATTGAATAATCATTATTCAATATTATTGATTATGTTTTTAAATCTTCGCAATTTTATACCTTAAAGAAAAGCCTTGCTGTGAGTCAGAAAAACTTGACCTTCCCATTGTGGTAAAGTTTAAGCTATAGCCTAAAACAAGCACATATGATTGGGATGTTGCCATGACAGATTCGACAGAACGCAAACTTTTTGACGGCACACTTGCTATTGAAGGGATGACCTGTGCTTCTTGTGTGGCACGGGTGGAAAAAGCCTTAAAAAAAGTCGATGGCATCACCGAGGCTCAAGTGAATTTAGCCACTGAAACAGCACATGTTCAGAGTGATAAAAATGTGGATTATCCTGCTGTAATTCAGGCCGTTGAAAAGGCAGGTTTTGGCGTTGCACAAAAGCAGATTGAACTTGAAATTGAAGGAATGACTTGCGCATCGTGTGTTGCACGTGTTGAAAAAGCCTTAAAGGTAGTTCCAGAAGTCATCGATGCAAAAGTGAATTTAGCAACTGAAAAAGCCACGATTACGGCATTGGCATCTGTTGAAAATTCTGCATTGGCGAAGTCTGTAGAAAAAGCAGGTTTTCATATTGCACAGCCCAATATTGAATTAAATATTGATGGAATGACCTGTGCTTCATGTGTGGCACGGGTTGAAAAAGCCTTAAACGCTGTAGACGGTGTCAATAAAGCAACGGTAAATTTAGCCAGTGAAAAAGCCTTTGTTCAGGCTCCCGCTTCAAAAACACAAGAATTGATCGCGGCAGTTAAAAAAGCGGGATACAGTGCTAGCATTGCTACGCAGCAACAACCGACAATGGCAGAAAAAAAAGCCGACGAAGCTCGGTTACTCAAGCGTGATTTAATCATCGCATTGGTACTTGCTGTTCCTGTTTTTATCTTGGAGATGGGATCACACATGATTCCAGCTTTTCATCATTTTATTGCGCATAATTTAGGCACACAAAATAGTTGGTATATTCAGTTTATATTAACCACTTTGGTCTTAATCCTACCCGGAAGACGCTTTTACCAGCACGGCATACCTGCACTTGCTCGACTTGCCCCGGATATGAATTCCTTGGTCGCAGTCGGGACTTTATCTGCTTATAGTTTTTCTTGCGTTGCAACATTTGCTCCGCAATTATTACCACAAGGTACGGTTCATGTGTACTTTGAAGCAGCTGCAGTGATTGTGGCGTTGATTCTGTTGGGTCGTTTTATGGAGGCGAAGGCCAAAGGTAAAACATCGCAAGCTATTCAATACTTAGTTGGCATGCAACCCAAAACAGCACGTGTAGAGCAATCTGGTAGCTATATAGATTTACCGATTAGTGATGTTGAAACAGGTATGTTGATTGAAATACGGCCTGGTGAACGTTGCCCAGTCGATGGTTCAGTGGTGTCTGGGAATAGTTATATTGATGAATCCATGATCAGTGGAGAGCCGATTCCGGTCGAGAAAAAAGCCGGTGATCAAGTTGTCGGTGGAACGATTAACCAAAATGGGGCATTGAAAATACAAGCCACTGCGGTGGGTCAAGATTCTGTTTTGGCACAAATTATCCATATGGTCGAACAGGCTCAGGGTTCAAAATTACCAATTCAAGCTTTGGTGGATAAAGTCACTTTATGGTTTGTACCGGTGGTGATGGCGTTGGCGTTGATCACCTTTTTAGTTTGGTATGTTGTAGGACCTGAACCGAGTTTAACCTATGCATTAGTCAATGCTGTAGCAGTTCTGATCATCGCATGTCCATGTGCAATGGGTTTGGCAACGCCAACGTCTATTATGGTCGGTACAGGGCGAGGTGCAGAGCTTGGAGTATTGTTCCGTAAAGGTGAAGCCTTACAACAACTCAAAAATACGCAAGTGGTTGCGGTCGATAAAACTGGGACATTGACGGAAGGTAAACCGAAACTGACAGATTTTGAAGTCACTGAAGCATTTGATAAAGATCGTGTATTTCAGTTATTGGCCTCCGTAGAGCAGAAATCTGAACATCCAATTGCCTATGCCATCGTACAAGCTGCGAAAGAGATGCAAGTGCAACTTTTAGAGGTTGAACAGTTTGATTCCGTGACTGGTGCTGGGATTCAGGCCGTTGTTGAAGGACAAAGCATTTATATCGGTGCAGATCATTTGATGCATAAACTTGGTTTAGATACACAAATCTTTTCATCACTGGCGGAACGCATGGGCAATGAAGGGAAAACCCCGCTCTATGTATCGATCGATCAACAGCTTGCTGCCATTGTTGCTGTTGCCGACCCGATCAAAGCTACAACCTTTACAGCCATTCAAGCTTTGCATGATTTAGGGCTGAAAGTGGCCATGATTACAGGCGATAACCGACATACTGCCACTGCGATAGCACGACAGTTGAAGATTGATCATGTGATCGCTGAAGTAATGCCAGACCAAAAAGTGCAATCTGTACAACAATTGCAAAAAGAACATGGTGTTGTTTGTTTTGTGGGCGATGGTATTAATGATGCGCCTGCACTTGCGCAAGCAGATGTGGGCATGGCGATTGGTACAGGGACAGATGTGGCGATAGAGGCTGCGGACGTGGTGCTCATGTCGGGTAATTTACAAATGGTACCGACAGCAATCGCACTGAGCACAGCGACGATGAATAATATTCGCCAAAACCTATTTTGGGCATTTATTTACAATGCAGCATTGATTCCTGTCGCTGCAGGTGTGTTATATCCATTCTTTGGCATACTGCTTTCACCTATGTTCGCAGCAGGTGCAATGGCACTTTCATCGGTGTTTGTTGTGTCGAATGCCTTGCGTTTAAAAGCATTTAAAGGGCCAGTTTTTCAGGAGTCTTGAGATGAATATTGGACAAGCAGCGAAAGCATCGGGCATTTCTGCAAAAATGATCCGCTATTATGAATCGATTGGGCTGTTAAATAATGCGCAGCGCACTGATGCAGGCTATCGAATTTACTCGGAAGCCGATATTAAAACCTTGAGTTTCTTAAGACATGCGCGTGATTTAGGTTTTTCTTCTGAACAAATGAAAGATTTACTTGGGCTTTGGAAAAATCAAAGTCGGCAAAGTGTAGAAGTTAAAGCATTGGCGTTAAAACACATCCAGACCTTAAATCAAAAAATCGCAGACTTACAGGCCATGGTTGAGATCTTGCAACAGTCCGTCGATGGCTGTGCCGGTAATGATCAAGCCGATTGTACGATTTTAAATCAAATCGAAACGGGCATGGCTGAGTGCTGCCATACAGCAAAGATTTAAACCCGCTTGACCTTACAATCGTGGCAAGGTTTATAGTGTTGTTATTAGAAAAGAAGGATGAACAGCATGAAATTTCGTATTGATAATATGACATGTGGTGGTTGCGCACGTAGCGTGACAGCAACGATTAAAGACTTAGATGAAAATGCAACGGTCACTATTGATGTAGCCACTAAATTAGTTGAGGTTGAATCCAGTGCTAGTGCAGAGCAATTGATTAGCGCTTTAACCGAAGATGGTTTCCCACCTGTGATTGCATAACTTAGATATTGTGCAATATATAAAAAAGCCGAAAAGTTGTTCGGCTTTTTTATTTCTCAATCAATTTTATACGGCTGAAATTTTATCTGGCGTCATCAGCGCCTGATTAATATATAGCTTGATTAAACGTTCACGTGAACCGATTGATTTTTGATAATGCGTCGAATTAAGGAGTAGGGATGCACCATAAGTGACCGTCCAAATATAGGATAAATAATCACGTATCGACATTGCGCTTTCAAGTGATTTTAAATAATCACTGGTCATGTCCTTAATTTCAATAATACGTTCTTCACGGACACGATAGAGCTCTTCAAATAACTCTTTTAATTTACGTTCATTATTGGTTAGACGTTCTTCAATGACATGTAATAATATAGTTCGATTAGAATTCAACATATTATAAAGCATATATTGTGAAACATAAGTTTTAATATCATGATTATATTTTTTTGAAATTTCTAATAATCGTTTTTCATTTAAGATAATCAGTTCTAAATATAATTGGTTTTTACTTTTAAAATGTTTATAAATCGTGCCTTTGGCAATATCTAGTTCACAAGCTAACTCACTTAAGGTGATGTCTTGATTATTATCTAATAGCAGGGTTTCTGCCATGGCTAAAATTTTTTCCTTGCGAAGGATAAAATTTTGTTGGCGTACTGAACTCATGATACCTGTTCCATAAACAGCTTGAGGGTGAACAAGCCTAGCTTAAGCTAAATCTTGTGAATCTTACATTCCACTATGGTCTCAAATATTACATAAATTGGTTTAAAAATAAACACATTAGTAGAGTGCGTAAAGCATATAGAATTCATAGCATAAAATTAATGTCAATAAAACTGAACCCTTGAGGTCATTTTTTTGAAATAAAATTCCATTTTTATTTTTTTTAATTTATTGTCTTTTCGCTTTTACAACAAAAGCAGCATTTAACAAAACGGTCTTGGTTGTTATGTTATTAATACAACCTAAATTAAACATGATTATGGGTACTATTATGTTTGGTTTTAATCAATTACCAATTATAAATTTAGTCAACTCAATAAATTTATTTAAGTGTAATAAAATAATGCTGCTCAAAATATCAGGTGGTTATTTTTCACTTGTCGGTAAAAACACATTATCTATATTCTTTTTAGATATCTATCTGAAAAAACAGATCTTTAAAAAAATCCACACAAAATTGATTTGATGATTTTGTGCGGGAGCGTGCAACTTTAAAAAAGTACTTTGTCAAAGACGCTGACAAAGCCTGTAGAAAAGGAAAGTACAATGCCAATATACAATGCGCCGTTAAAGGACATGGACTTCATCTTAAATGATGTATTCAATGCAGATGAGTTCTGGCAGTCAAATGAAAACTTAGCTCATATTGATATGGCGACTGCAAATGCTATTTTAGAAGAAATGGCTAAGTTTTCTAAAAACGTTATTCTAGACTTGAACCGTACAGCCGATGAAGAAGGTGGTGCGCAGTTTAGTAATGGTGTTGTTACTACGCCTACAGGGTTTAAAGACGCTTTTAAACAATTCGCCGAAGGTGGTTGGGTTGGTTTAGGCGCTTCTGAAGAATGGGGCGGCCAAAACATGCCGAAAATGTTGACGGTACTTGCTGACGAAATGATTTGGAGTACCAATCCATCATTTATGTTGTATCCACTACTGACTGTGGGTGCAGGTATGGCGATTAATGACCGTGCTTCGCAAGAGCAAAAAGAAACCTATCTTCCAAAATTTTATACGGGTGAATGGTCAGGCACTATGTGTTTAACTGAACCACATTCAGGGACTGATTTGGGGATCATTAAAACCAAAGCAGAGCCGAATGAAGATGGTTCATTTAACATTACAGGCACGAAAATTTTCATCACCAGTGGTGAACATGATCTGTGTGAAAACATCATCCATCTTGTGTTAGCAAAAACGCCAAATGCACCTGCGGGTTCACGTGGTATTTCATTGTTTATCGTTCCAAAATTCCATGTCAATGCCGATGGCTCAGTCGGTGAACGCAATGCTGTTTCAGCGGGTTCAATTGAACACAAGATGGGTATTAAAGGTTCTGCAACGTGTGTCATGAACTTTGATGGCGCCAAAGGTTATATCGTTGGTAAAGAAAACGAAGGTCTTGCGGCGATGTTTGTCATGATGAACTATGAACGTTTATCGATGGGTATCCAAGGGATTGGTGCTGCAGAATTTGCTTACCAAAATGCTGCACAGTATGCGACTGATCGTCTACAAGGTCGTTCTGCGACAGGTGTGAAATCTCCTGAAAAACCAGCAGACTCTATTTTGGTACATGGTGATGTACGTCGTATGTTGTTGAATGTACGCGCCAACAACGAAGCATCTCGTGCATTTGCTGTGTATGTTGGTCAGCAACTGGATATTACAAAATATTCAACTGATGAAGCTGCTGTGAAAAAAGCCAATGACCGCGTGGCTTTATTGACACCTATTGCAAAAGCCTACCTAACAGATACAGCCCTACAAGCTACTTTAGAAGCGCAAATGTGCTTTGGTGGTCATGGCTATATCCGTGAATGGGGTATGGAGCAATGCATTCGTGACTTACGTATTTCACAGATTTACGAAGGCACAAATGGCGTACAAGCGATTGATTTAATTGGACGCAAAACCACGAAATGTAATGGTGCATTTATTGCCGAATACATTGCTGAAATTCGTGACTTTGCTGCAACCATGGCTGATTCAAAAGTTAAATCTGCAGCATTGCAAGTTTCTGACGAAGTTGAAGCATTAACGCAATTCATTATTGAACAATCTAAGACCACCCCAGACTTTAGCAGTTCGGTGGCAGTCGATTACCTGCACGCTGTTGGTTTACTCAGCTTTGTGTATATGTTTGCGCGTATTAGCAAAGCTGCTGCTGCAAAACCAGAGAGCTTCTTCCAAAACAAACTGGTACTCGCAGATTTCTATGTTGAGAAAGTTCTACCTGACCTTGCTGCCCGTGCTCAACGCATTAAAGCAGGTTCTGAACTTATCATGCAGCTATCTGAAGAATACTTCACCGCTCAATCTTAAGGTTTCATCGAAACCACTGTGAAAAACATTAAGATGGAAAATCTGAGGAACCAGTCATGGTTCCTTGGGGTTAAAAGATTTAAAACAGGATGAAATAAGAAATGATTGTAATTGTAGATGGCGTACGTACAGCGATGGGTGGTTTTCAGGGTTCACTTTCATCTTGTACAGCCCCAGACTTAGGTGCTGCAGCGATTCAGGCTGTTGTTGCACGTGCAGGTTTAGAACCTACAGATATTGACGAAGTTATTTTTGGCTGTGTATTACCGGCTGGTCTTAAACAAGGTCCTGCACGCCAAGCGATGCGTCAAGCAGGCTTACCAGATACAACGGGTGCCACCACGATTAATAAAATTTGTGGTTCAGGCATGAAGGCGGTGATGCAAGCAGCTGATGCGATTAAAGCCGGTTCTGCTAATATTGTGGTTGCTGGTGGTATGGAGTCGATGTCAAATGCGCCATATTTACTTGAAAAAGCGCGTTCAGGCTATCGTATGGGTCATGGTAAAACCACAGATCACATGTTCCAAGAAGGCTTAGAAGATGCTGAGACAGGTTTATCGATGGGTATTCTGGCACAAGATATGGCAGATAAAAAAGGCTATACCCGTGAACAGCAAGATGCTTTTGCCATCAACTCACTCAATAAAGCCGTTGCCGCGATTCAAGGCGGTTTCTTCAAAAATGAAATCGTGCCAGTTACTGTTAAAAGCCGTAAAGGTGACGTCGTTGTTGACACAGATGAACAGCCATTAAGTGCTAAGCCTGAAAAAATCCCAACACTGCGTCCTGCATTCAAAAAAGACGGCACGATCACAGCTGCCAATGCCAGCTCAATTTCTGACGGTGCATCTGCTTTGGTGGTTACATCAGAAGAAACGGCTCAAGCACGTGGTTTAAAACCACTAGCAAAAGTCGTTGCTTATGCCACAAATTCACAGCATCCGTCAGAGTTCACGATTGCTCCAGTCGGTGCTATTGAGAAAGTGCTTGCACAAGCGGGTTGGGATGCACAAGAGGTTGACCTGTGGGAAGTCAATGAAGCATTTGCTATGGTTACAATGCTGGCGATTGATGGATTTAACTTAGATGAAGCAAAAGTGAACATTCATGGTGGTGCTTGCTCACTTGGTCACCCACTAGGTTCATCAGGTTCACGTATTATTGTGACGCTGATTCATGCCTTAAAACGCACTGGTGGTAAAAAAGGTGTCGCAGCACTGTGTATTGGTGGCGGTGAAGCAACTGCAATTGCGGTTGAACTGATTTAATTTGCCTCAATTTATATAAGTAAGCTTTTAGATAAGTACGTTTTTAGATAAGCAATAACAAACGCTATCTCAGTTCGCTGGGATGGCGAAAAAAGATGTTTATTTTGAGATATTTATTTTTTGAGATTTAATTATGAATGGTTTAGATCGCATTCGCTTACTCTCCCTTCGCGACAAAGTAATGTCTGCTGAAAAAGCGATTGAGTTAATTCAAGATGGTTCAGTGGTTGGTTTAAGTGGTTTTGGTGGTGCAGGTGAGGCAAAGACGGTTCCGTTGGCACTTGCAGATCATGCAGTTTCACATCCTCTTCGTATCACGTTGGCAACGGGTGCTAGTTTAGGAAATAGTATCGATGGTCGCCTCAATGCGGCGCATGCGATAGAACGTCGTTATCCGTATCAGGCAGATCCTGGTTTACGTAAAGCCATTAACGCTGGCGAGGTCATGTATATTGACCAACACTTGTCTGAAATGGCCGATAATATTCGTCATCATAATTTACCGCGCATTAATGTGGCCGTTATTGCAGCGACTGCAATTACAGAAGATGGTCAAGTTATTCCGACAGGTTCATGTGGTAACTCAGCCAATTTCATTGAAATGGCAGATCATGTGATTATTGAAATTGATAATACGATTAACCCAGTGCTAGAAGGTGTACATGATATTTATGTGCCGAAAGTGCGACCAAACCGTGGGCCAATTCCACTGACTCAGGTCGGTGAACGTATCGGTACGATTGGGATCAATGTCAGCCCCGATAAGATTTCAGCTATTGTGTTGAATGATCTGCCAGATACCCAGTTTAAAATGGATGAACCTGATGCTGAAACCCTAGCGATTGCTCAGCATCTGATTGATTTCTTTGAAGGTGAAGTCGCAGCAGGGCGTTTGCCTGAAAATTTAGGCCCGCTACAGTCAGGTGTGGGTTCGATTGCCAACGCTGTATTTGCCGGTTTTGAGCATTCGAATTTTCATGATTTGGAAATGTATTCAGAAGTACTACAAGACTGTACTTTCCAGCTAATTGATTCTGGAAAAATGAAATTTGCCTCAGGCTGTTCAATGACGTTATCTGAGCCTTGTGCACAGCACGTGATGAACAATTTTGATCAGTACAAAGACAAAATTGTGTTACGTCCACAAGAGCTATCCAATAACCCTGAAATCATTCGACGTTTAGGCATTATTGCGATTAATACGGCGCTTGAGTTTGACATTTACGGAAACGTAAATTCGACCCATGTGACGGGTACGAAAATGATGAACGGTATTGGCGGTTCAGGAGACTTTACTCGTCATGCGCACATTGCCATTTTCGTAACCAAGTCGATTGCAAAAGGTGGTGCGATTTCATCTGTCGTGCCAATGGTGAGTCATACCGACCATACTGACCACGACGTTGACATCGTGGTTACAGAGCAGGGCTTGGCAGATTTACGTGGTCTTTCACCACGTGAGCGTGCACGTAAAGTCATTGAAATCTGTGCACATCCAGATTATCGCGCAGCATTGTTGAGCTACTTTGAACGCGCATGTGAGCGTGGTGGTCAAACGCCGCATATTTTAAAAGAGGCTTTGTCTTGGCATGCCACTTTTGAAGAAACCGGTTCAATGCGTCAAATCGTATAAATCTAAAGATTGATAATATTTAAATAAGCCCACGATCAAGTGGGCTTATTTATTATGAAAGACTACAAATGTTTCAAAACATGACAAAAGAAAAACAGTAGGACTTGGTTTGCAACTTTTGCACAACATGAACGGTCTTAAGTTCTCTTCAAGGCTTTCTATAATGCAAAACTCATTGACAAAGAAGGTCAGTATTTTGAAAAAGATTCAATTATTTTCTGCGATGTTGTTCGCAGTTCTCCTCACTGCATGTAAACAAAGTCCAGCGCCTGATTATGCTGGAACATGGCAAAATACCGCAGTAGATCCGCAACTTGAAAATGCGCTGATTATTAGTAAAAATGGTGAAAACTATTTCATTACCAATACTTTAAAAGATAAACAAAGTGGTAAATCTGAAAAGAAAAATCCTGTACCTGCATCTGTCGCTGAATCTGGTTTACTGGCTGTAAACTCTGGGACAGGTGCTGTTGAATTTGCGATTGACGAAAAAACTGGAAATTTAGTTGGGTCTGGATCCATTTATAAAAAAGTAAAATAGATCAATTATCTATAGATGCAAAAATATCAAAAGCAGCCTCTAAGTTGGGCTGCTTTTTAACTTTTAAGCGAACGCTTATTTACTTTAACTTAGTTCAGAACCGAAGAGAAATCATGGATAAAATAATCCGCTTTATTTTTGATTTGCTCAATTTCGTGCTCTGAATATGCATCATACATGGCAACCACTTCAATGCCTGCTGCATTTGCAGCTTCTACACCAATGAGTGAATCTTCAAAAATTAAACATTCTTCAGGTCGAACTGCAAAATGTTCAATCGCCTGTAAATAGACTTCAGGATGCGGCTTAATATTTTTGACACTTTCACGGGTGAGGATCAGATCAAAGCTATTTTCAAAATGCAGCATTGGATAGATGTTAATATTTTTTTGATATCGATAAATATTTTGCAGGCTGGTCGTGGTGGTAATTGCCACCTGAATGCCTTGCTGAATGAGCTGTTGAACAAATAATGCTGCATGTGGTTTAAGCAAGATGATATGTTCTAAAAAATGCTGTGAAATGGCATATCGTTGCTGTTTGATTTGATCTGCTGTGTGTTGTTCAATCTTATAAGTATCTTTTAGATGGTTACAGTACATTAAGTAAGGGTCTGGTGTATTTTTAAATAATTGCAGCTGAATGTCACGTTCACGTTGAATTAAACCCAGTTGGATGGTTTGTCCAGTTAACTGTTGAATCAAATCTGCGTCGACCTGATTCCACACGCCAACAGAGTCGATAAGTGTGCCATCTAAATCAAAACAAACCAGTTTTTTTCCTTGAAGCATGTTGATATCCAAATTCGTGCTGGGTCTATTATGCGGACTGATTGGAGTGTTGAAAAGCCAAATGCAACTGAGCAGGCTAAACTGGCGTTTCATCTGCAATAAAAGTAATATTTCGTTATTGGCTTTTTGTATAATTCAGCAGATGATGCACAGCATAACTTGCAATATTTAATTAGGGATTAAATCTTTCGTGTTTGAATTGGACTGTAAACTTCTTAGCATTTTTTTTCATGTTTATAAGTACAAAAATGTGTCACAAGCTGCTGAACACTTGCAGATGAGTCAGCCTACAGTCAGTAATATTTTAAATAAAATACGACAGCATTATAACGACCCCTTATTTTTACGTATCGGTAATGAAATGGTGCCTACGGAGTTATCGCGTCAATTATTTCCTTTAGTCAGCGAAGCCTTGAGTAAAGTCGAAGCCATTAATAATTTTACGATTAATTTTGATCAAGCTATTTCAGATCAACAATTTACTTTGGCTATGACCGATGTTTCGCATTTGGTTTTATTACCCAAAATCAGCCAATATCTAAAAAAACACGCGCCACAAATACGTCTGAATGTACGCCCGATTACCACTGAAACCAGTTATCAAATGGCCAATGGTGAAATTGATTTAGCACTGGGGTTTTTACCGCATTTGGAAAGCGGCTTTTATCAGCAAAAATTGTTTGAGCAATATTATGTGGTGATTGCAGCTAAGGATCATCCACGATTAACGGGTGACACTATTACAACTGAGCAATATTTGTCAGAGTCGCATATTGATATTGATGCAGGGATGGGGCACTACCATATTGAAAATGAGCTGCTTAACCTTGATTTAAAACGTGATATTTTAATGCGATTACCTAGTTATTTAGGTGTAGGCTTAGTCGTGCAAGACACTGATGCGATTGCTACTGTGCCGTACTACTTGAGTGAAGTATTGCTTTCACGCGGTAACTTAAAAATATTTGATGCGCCGATTGCGTTTCCAACCTATGGCGTGAAGCAATATTGGCATATGTCCTGCCATCATAAAACCAGCCATCAATGGCTGCGTCATATGTTCCATGAGATATTGGTGAAATAATTTTTATGCATTACATAAAGCCCAAAAATGATTTTAGGCTTTTTTTTGCAACTTTTGCAGCAATTTTGTGCATGGGCTGCACCCGATTTGGTCATGCTATAGCTCAATACTATAAAAAAAGTCTAATAAATAGCAGTATTACGTTTATGTAAATTGGTAATACTAAATTGGCACAGCCTTTGCATTTCTACATACATCATAAAGTGATCTAGGGTTCCGATACATTTCTATGTATGACCGCGACCGAGAGTTCACGGCTTCGTTTTAATTCAAAGCAAAGCTGCACGGAGGGATAAAAGCCCGGGAGGTAAACAGTTAAGAATTAGGCAGAGGCTGCAATGAGCACAACACATTATCATGACGATAAAGCACTATGGACTGAACTTTTACCGGGTGGACACCACTGGTCAGCGCGTATTCAGTGTGGGGCAGTATTACAGCTTAAATCGCTAGGGCAAAATGCCAATGTGGCGCTGTACTGTGTAAATAGTGAAGATAAGCTTGAGCGCTACAACATGCCAGACAGCCTTAAAGGGCAGCATACGGCATATTTAAGTACGGGTCATATTTTGGCATCAGATTTAGGTCGTGCTATGGTTTCTATTGTGAAAGATGATCACGCTTGGAATGATGCTTTTTGTGCACCAAGTACAGCAGAACAAATCGAACAACAATTTGGTTCAAAAACTTTCCAAGATGCCCGTAACGATATGTACCGCAGTGGTAAGGATATCTTGCTGCTTGAAATGACCAAATTTGGTTTATCTGCAACCGACCTGAGCAGTACCTTAAATTTATTCTCTAAAGTTCAACCTGATGACAATGGCAACTTAAGTTATGTTGCATCGAACAATACAAATCAAATTATTGAACTTCGCTTTGAAATGGATTGTTTAGTCTTTCTATCTGCCGCACCGCATGGCTTGGATAACAGCACAGTGTATGCACCTGCAGATATTCAACTTTCACTGTTTAAAGCACTACCTTTAGGCGATAGCGACGTTTGCCGAGATTCTTGCCCGCAAAATCAGCGTGCGTTCCAAAACAACAATCGTTACTACGCACTTAGCGCACTTTAATTTTGGGGAGAATTAAAATGTCTGTATTTCATACATTAGAAAAAACAGTATTAGATCAGGTATGTCCTGCTGGAGAAGCTTGGATGTGCGAAGTGAAAAAAGGGCAATATTTCCGTATCGTTGACCTCGAAGGTAATCAAGCTGTTGATACTTTATTTATTTCAAGCCAAAACCCTGAAGAGCGTTATAGCGCTACGGATACATTGGCTATTAATCAGCAGATTTATTTAGAAAAAGGCACAGCGTTATACACTAACTTTGGCAACAAAATTGCCACCATTCATGACGATAACTGTGGTCGTCATGACACCTTAGGCGGTGCATGTTCATGTGAAAGCAACACTGTTCGCTATGCACATGACAAATTTCCAATGCACAGTTGCCGTAATAATTTCATGATTGCTCTGTCGCAACATCCTATTGCCAAAAAACATGGCTTAAATGTGCGCCATATCGGTCCAAATATTAACTTCTTTATGAATGTGCCTGTGACTGTGGATGGTCATTTGAAATTTGATGACGGGATTTCTGCACCAGGCAAATATGTCGAGATTAAAGCCGAAATGGATTTAATCGTCCTCATTTCCAATTGCCCGCAACTAAACAACCCATGTAATGCCTATAACCCAACAAAAATTCAATTGATCATCCGTGAAGGTGAGGAGTAATAGCATGTTTAATAAAGTCCTCATTGCCAACCGTGGTGCAATCGCTTGCCGTGTGATCCGTACACTCAAGAAATTAGGTATTCAATCTGTTGCTGTGTATTCCGAAGCAGACCGTGATTCTTTGCATGTGACCTTAGCCGATGAAGCAGTATTTATTGGCGATAGTCCTGCCAGCCAAAGTTATTTAAATGTCGATAAAATTTTAGAAGTCGCGAAACAAACAGGCGCAGAGGCGATTCATCCAGGCTATGGTTTCTTGTCTGAAAATGCTGAATTTTGTGATCTCTGTGAAGCTCAAGGCATAGTATTTTTAGGGCCAAATTCGGCACAAATGAAATCCTTTGGCTTAAAACATACCGCGCGCGAACTTGCGATTCAAGCCAATGTACCTCTCCTTCCGGGCAGTCAGCTTTTGGCAGATGAAGCCGAAGCACTGCTTGAAGCCAATCGTATTGGTTATCCTGTGATGCTGAAAAGTACTGCAGGCGGTGGCGGTATTGGCATGCGTTTGGTATGGAATGAAGAAGAGCTGAAAGATGCTTATTCTACAGTGTCATATCTTGCCCAAGCCAACTTTAAAGACGCAGGTTTATACCTAGAAAAATTCGTACAGAATGCCCGTCATATCGAAGTTCAGATTTTTGGTGATGGTAATGGCTTAGTCTTGGCACTTGGCGAGCGTGATTGTTCGGTACAACGTCGTAACCAAAAAGTGGTGGAAGAAACCCCAGCACCACATATCAATGATGAGCAACGTGCCTATATTCAATCTGTCGCGATTGGATTGATGAAGTCGGTGAGTTACCGTTCGGCAGGTACAGTTGAGTTTGTGATGGATACCGACACACAGGAATTCTATTTCTTAGAAGTGAATACCCGCCTGCAAGTTGAACATGGTGTGACAGAGCAAGTGTTTGGTGTAGACCTTGTGGAATGGATGGTGACTCTCGGTAGTGGGGATTGGATTGCACCAACAGCACAACTTGAATCGAAAGGTCATTCAATTCAAGTACGTTTATATGCGGAAGACCCAATCAAGAATTTCCAGCCCAGTGCAGGTTTACTTACACATGTTGAGTTTGATAGCTATGCCCGTAATGAAACGTGGGTAGAAACCGGTTCAAATGTATCGTCATTTTATGACCCGATGATTGCCAAAATCATTGTCACAGCAGATGATCGTGAATCTGCGATTCAAGCGATGACCGATACTTTGGCTAAAACCTCAGTTGCAGGTATCGAAACTAATCTTGAATATCTACAAAATATTATCGACTGCGATGTATTTAAAGCCGGTACGCAAACCACACGATTCTTAAATACATTTGAGTGGAAAACCCAAAAAATTGAAGTGTTGCAATCAGGTATTCAAACTGCCGTGCAAGATGTCACAGGGCGTTTGGGCTATTGGGATGTCGGTGTGCCACCATCAGGGGCGATTGATCCATTATCACTGAATGTCGCAAACCAGTTACTTGGCAATGCCTATAACACAGCAGGGCTTGAATGCACTTTGCAAGGACCAAGCTTAAAATTCCACTGTGATAGCCAAATTGTATTGGCGGGTGGTGATATGCCATCAACCCTTGATGGTGTGGCTGTGCCAATGTGGAAAACCGTGAATGTGCGCAAAGGTCAGATTTTAAAATGTGGCAAAATCGCCACAGGTTGTCGCACCTATATCGGGATTAAAGGTGGTCTGAATGTGCCTGAATATTTAGGTTCACAAGCGACTTTTACCCTTGGTCAGTTTGGTGGTCATGCTGGTCGTAATTTATTGATTGGAGATATGTTGCCAATCACGGCATTTACATCTGAACAAGTGACAGCACTTGCGCCTGAACAAGTGCCAACGTTTAGTCATGAATGGGAAATTGCGGTGATGTACGGCCCGCATGGTGCACCAGACTTCTTTACTAAAAAAGACATTGATACCTTCTTTGCCAATACTTTTGAGATTCACTTTAACTCAAGCCGTACAGGTATTCGTTTGATTGGTCCAAAACCTGAATGGGCACGTGAGGATGGTGGTGAAGCCGGTTTGCATCCATCAAATATTCATGACAATGCTTACGCGATTGGTGCGATTGATTTCACGGGCGATATGCCGATTATCTTGGGTCCAGATGGTCCAAGTTTAGGAGGCTTTGTTTGTCCTGCCGTGGTGATTAATTCTGAGCTTTGGAAACTTGGTCAATTGAAAGCAGGAGACAAAGTCAGATTTATACCTGTGAGTTATCATCAAGCGAAACTTTTAAATGAAAAATATCATGCGCAATTAGAAGTATCTGATACGCAGGCTGTGGCATTTGATGAGTCATTTTATCCTGAACTTTCCACCTTAAAAAACGCGGTGCTTGATACTTTAAAAGGTCAGAATGGCTTGCCGGATGTGGTGTATCGTCCTGCGGGCAACAACTACATGTTGGTGGAATATGGTGAGTTAGTTTTAGATCTGAACTTACGTTTCCGTATTCATGCACTCATGCAATGGGTTCAAAAGCAAAATATCACAGGGATTATTGATCTCACACCGGGGATTCGTTCACTGCAAATTCATTTTGATTCGATCAAGCTTGATCAATTGGATTTATTGCGTTTACTGCAAGTCGCTGAAGCTGAGCTGCCTGATGTGACCCAAATGCAAGTACCGTCACGGACTGTGTATTTACCACTGGCTTGGGAAGATTCACAAACGCAACTGGCAACTGAGCGTTATATGCAAACAGTACGTCCAGATGCACCATGGTGTCCTGACAATATTGAGTTTATCCGTCGTATTAATGGTTTAAAAGACAAACAAGCCGTCAAAGATGTGGTTTATGACGCAAGTTATTTGGTCATGGGTTTAGGTGATGTTTACCTTGGAGCACCTGTGGCAACACCACTTGATCCTCGTCAGCGCTTAGTGACGACTAAATACAATCCTGCGCGTACTTGGACGCCTGAAAATGCTGTCGGTATTGGCGGTGCGTATATGTGCGTGTACGGTATGGAAGGTCCTGGGGGTTATCAGTTTGTGGGTCGTACCACGCAAATGTGGTCTCGTTACCGTAAAAACCCTGACTTTGAGCAAGGTATGCCGTGGTTACTACGCTTCTTTGACCAAATCAAGTTTTATGAAGTCTCTGAAACTGAACTCATGCAAATGCGTGAGGACTTTAAAGCAGGTCGTTTAAAACTGCGTGTGGAAGAAGGTATACTGAACCTAAAAGAATACAATGACTTCTTGATTGAAAATGCAGAATCAATCTCAGCATTTAAATCCATCCAACAAGCCAATTTTGATGAAGAACGTCGTCGTTGGCATGAAGCTGGGCTTGCAGAGTATGTTTCTGAAAGCTTAGATGCTGTGATAGATGATAGTGATGTTCAAATTCCTGAAGGTGGTTGTGCGGTGGAATCACACATGCCGGGAAGTATTTGGAAAATTGAATGCAAGTCAGGTGATATTGTGGAAGAAGGTGCAACGCTTGTGGTGATTGAAGCGATGAAGATTGAAATTCCGATTATTGCGCCTGAACGTATGATGGTTTCTGAAATTACCATTGAAAAAGGGCAAACAGTGAAAACGGGGCAGGTGTTGTTTACTTTAGCTCCAGTGGCTTAAAGATATAAAGTAGAAAAGTTTGTTTAGCAGAATTTATTATTCATTAGACGTCTAAAGTAAACGACCTATATACCTAAGCACTTGTTATAAATATTATTGTTTATAACAAGTGCTTTAAGCTATTTTGTTGATTTTAAATTATTCACTTTTAGGATAAATGCAAATAAAAGCGGTGCGGTAAAAATACAAAGTGCAATAATACTAATGCTGTTGCCATAAGGTTGAGCAAATACAAACAGTGCTATGAGCAAACATAGGCTTGCTACTAATTTGGTTAATAGTGGAGAACGAGCCATCCAAGCCAGCTGAGTTTTTTGGGTGTGTACTAAACGTTTTGCACTCACTTGATAAAAGCACCAAAGCGCAATGACAATCAACATAAAACCAAAAATCAAATGCATGTTTAGATGTTCTCCAGTACAGCCTGCTGTTTACGTTTAATTTTATCTACGGCCCTTTGTTGAATGGGCACAATATTTTGATGTAAAAATAAGGCCAACAGTCCAAAAATTAAAATCATGAGATCTACTCTCAAAAAGGTCCAATATTGAGCCCATGAATGGATGTAGCCATGTGAAATTAAATAGTAAATATTAATGATCGGTAGCAGCAGGGCGCCAAGAATAAAAATTTTAAGCTGCATTTTCCAAAGCATGCGTTGTGGCATAACTAAGCTTGTAATTAAACTACTAAGCCAAATGCCAAAAAATGCGTAAACTTCATAAGTTGCGACACTGCTATGACCTTGCATCACTCGGTTTGCATATAAGTAGGCCAGCATAGACAGCGGGAGCCCAAGAATAGCCGCAATATTGAGACGGTTCACTACATAGTGGCCCAGATGAAAACTTTCCGTTTTCCTTTGCATTTGTCGTTTTAAACTCCACAGCAAAAGGCCTGAAGCAATCATGGCACAGCCTAAAATGCCAGAAAAGAAAAAGCCCAAACGTAATGCAGGCTGAGCAAACTTTGCCATATGTAGCCCATATACACCTGCATTGAGTGTTGCGATGGCACTGGTATTCCGTGTTGAGCCCAACATTTTGCCATTGGCAGCATTAAAGGTTATTTGCGCTTGATTTCGAGTAATTGATTGATCTTTCAATTCGGTAATGGTGAGCCGCGATTGGGTAGTATTGGGTTGTTGGATAGTTATATTTTCAATAGCCGAATTTCCCCACTGCTGCCGTGCTGTATTTAAAAAATAATGAATTGACTTCATCTCTGCTTTATTTATTGTAGTTTGATGAGGCATAGTTACTGTGGTACGAATTTCTTCAAAATATTGAAATGGATTATCTGGATAGATTTTTTTCATACCAGATGGCAACAAAACATAGAAAAAAATGGCTAAACCAGTAAAAGTTATAGTCAAAAAAAAGGGAAGTGCGACAACAGCAGAAACATTATGAAAATCTAAATATGATCGTTGTCCTTTAAAGGCTCTTAAAGTGAAAAAATCGGTCAATATTTTTTTATGCGTTATCACTCCTGAAATGAGCGTAATCAGCATAATAAACGCCGCGATGGTCGTAATCAGCCTGCCAATATAATAGGGCACACCGTAGAGCTGAAAGTGAAAACTGTAAAAGAAATCTCCGCCTTGAGTTGTAGATGCGGCCATTTCTTTACCTGTGGCTGCATCTAAGGTTTTACTGTCATATCCGCCATCTGCCTTTTGCCAGTAAATTTTATTCACGGGCATGCTTTGATTTGCAACCCTGATGTACCAACTTTTAGCATCAGGCGCATTTTTTTGCAGATAGCTGACTGCAGTTTCAACAGCAGTTTGCTGATTAACTTGCATACTTGCAAATTGTGGTTGCATCCATAGACTGATTTCTTGGCGGTAATATGTGACGGATCCTGTTAAAAAAATCGCAAATAACAGCCAGCCAAAGAGCAGTCCAATCCATGAATGAAGCCATGCCATCGATTGGCGTACAGATTTATGCATGAATTAGCCTATGGAATGGTCAAGTAAAAATAGCCCGAATAAAAAAGCGATGCTGATAACAGAAAAGCGTTTGATATGTGGTGTACAAAATGCACAGATGACGAAGCAGGTATAAAAAATGAATGCGCAAAAACCTGCAAGAAATACCGATTCTGCTTTAGGTAAAAATGTGCTGAACAATTGGGTTAAATTCAGCGCCACTAATGCGCAGCACAAGAAGCCTATGCCAAAGGTCAGCAATAGCCGGTAAAGAAGGATGAGTGGCTGGGGAACAGAGATCATGCTGAGTCGTTTTAATTTACTTGATGTGAAAACAGATTGATCCTGCAAGCCTAAACGAGAGGATCAATCAGGCAATTATTGGCCGAACTTACTGAATAAAACTTAGAGTTGTGACCAAATACTGCTTGCTGTAATTTTGCTGATTAAATTTTCCTACTTTGTCAGACTCTTTGCTGACTTCAATTACATATTGGCCTTTCCAAGGCGTATCTATGGTGATTTGGCCTTGAGAATTGGCAGTATATTTCTTTTGCCAAAATTGAGGGGAAAATACAGTCAGTTCCAGTCCAGCTGCAGGTTTGCCTTGATAAAATACAGCGAATGTATTGCTGTTGGCTTGAACAGGAACAATATCCAGTTCAGAAACTGCTTTTAAATCTGATCTTCCCGCTTTCGCATGGTAAGAGAGCAGTGCTTCACCATACATCAGTTCACTGCTGAGTTTTACATCAGCCGCGCCTTTGGAGGCATAGGCAAGATGATCGGACTGAACCTTGGCCTTGAGCTTCTGTTTATTTTGCTCTGCCACGGCTGAATTAAATGATTTGAGAGATGTATCTTGTGTTTCTTTCACCTGTTCGCTGTATTCGCCAAAGTAGGCGCGGGTTTGATCATCTGCATCGCGTTCCAGCCAAAGCATATGCGCTTGTGCGGAGAGTGTGAATGTGAGACCAGTGCAAAGCGCAAAGATTTTTTTCATGATTCATCCTGCAATATTGAAAATCTGTGAACGGCCTTAAGGCAAATACTTAAGGCCTGTATGGAATTAATATTTAAATCTGAGTGCTACGCTGTAATTTGCTGGCGCGCCGTAAAAACCTTGCTGGTCAGGAAAACTATAGAGATATTTTTCATTGGTCAGGTTGTTGCCATTCGCTTGAATAGTCAGATGATCATTCACCTCATAGCTGACCATGGCATTCAGCAAGGCATAGGCATCCTGCTCAATCACACCCGCTTTTTGTGTAATAGTGCCATTAGAGCTGGCTTCAGGAACATCTAAATAGGTCTTGTCTTGCCATTGCAATCCGAAACCGAGTTTTAATTTTGGGAGCTGGGGGACTTGATAAGTTGTCAATAAATTAATGGCTTGTGTAGGGTTGAAGGTGCGAGCATCACCGCCGTTAATTAAATCTTTAAGGCTAAATTGGGTATAGCCGAAACTTAGATTTAAATGATCTGTGAGTTGCCCAGCCAAGCCAAATTCATAGCCTTGCGAGCGCAGATCACTGACCTCAGTTTTACGTAAAGTCGGGATGCCATCTGAGTTGCGAAGCGGGTAGTTGCTTTCTTCTGTACGGAAAACGGCCATAGTTGCAGTTAACTTATCATCTAGCCATGAACTCTTAATCCCTATTTCATAGCTTTCACCTTCAATCGGTTTATTGATGCTGCCATCGAGCGCTTTTGTTGTTTGCGGGCGGAAAATTGAGGTATAGCTCATGTAGCCTGTATATTCAGGCGTAAAGTTGTAGGTCAAACCTGCATATGGCAATACTTTGCTTTCATCATAAAACATGTCGGTGCCATAACTGCTGCCTTTGCTTTGCGCTTGAACATAATTAGCACCTACAAGTAGCTTGAGATCATCATTTAAATGCAGGCGGGTTGCGGCATACAGACTGCGGTTTTTTTGCTTGGTATGTGTTTCACCCGTAATTGTAGACATATCCCAATCAGGTTCATCTGGCGTCAAACTGGCTAAGTCAGATGTTATTGGGTTAGTATAACTACCGCCATGCGCAATTTCATTCATGTTGTTGTCTGCCCATGAATAGCCAAATGAGGCTTCATGGCGTTGCCCCCATAAAGGATAGGTCCCGCTGAAATTGAGACTGGCTTGACGTTCTTTGTCATCGTCTGCGTACATGCCTGGCCATAAATAGACACCTGATGTGCCATCAGCACTTGGATTACCTAATAAATAGAGAAGTTTTGAGTCGCGAGTGGTCTGCTTTTCATCATAAACCAGTTTAGCTTTCCAATCTCCGCCCAGTTTTTGTTCTATTTCGGCGAAGTAATTTTTGACATTGGTATTCCAATAGGTCCAGTCTGGGCTGTAAGTGTAACTGCGTGGAAAATCGAGCTGCTTACCCTCGGTCGTGATCAGCGGATTTGAGCCCCAGTTATTGCCATTCGGTTTATGGTTGGTTTCGGTGTATCCGGCAGTTAATGTTGTGCTGTCTGTAAGATCAGCAGCAAAGACTGCGCCAAAGCCATTTTTCTCTAATTCATAGTGGTCTAAATAACTGCCGCCTTTTTGCTCAAAACCAAATACCCGCGCGCGAACAGTGCCATCTTGATTCAGGGGAGAGGAGACATCCGCTTCATAACGCTGAGTATCCCAAGAACCATAGCTTGCGTTTACGGAAGCTTGAAGTTCCTGTGCTGGACGTTTTCGAATCATATTAATGCTGGCACCCGGATCGCCAATACCATTGTTTAACGAATCAGAGCCTTTAACCACTTCAACTCTGTCAAATAAAAAGCTGTCTGGATTATCGTTATTGTAGTTGTAGCTGCTGAGCGGGAAGCCCACACCATCAAACATGATATTCGAGATCTCAAAACCACGTGCTAAATAGGAAGATCGTTCGGTTTCCTGATTGCCGACAATTACACCAGGAGTGTTGCGCAGTACGTCTCGTGTGTTATTCAGTGCAAAATCATCTAGTTGCTGGCGTGTAACCACATTGACAGTCTGTGGAGTTTCTTTCAGTGCAATATCCAGTTTAGATGCGGTTGAAGAGTTTTGAATAATATAAGCTTTGCTTTGTTCTGAACTTTCAGTTGCTTGCTGACGATCGACAGCAATAGTTATGGTCGGGAGCTGCTGGGATGTCTCAGCATAACTTTGATGGGAAAGTATAGCTAAACTGATGAGTGATAATTTAAAAACAGGGCTTTTGTGAGATGACATTTTATTTCATAAATGAAAACGATTATTGTTTAGTTTATTATTTAATATACAGGGTGACAATGGTTACCTAATAGAAAATATGAATGGAATGTTAAATTTTAATAGAATTTGTATTTATAGAGTTTATTGATTGGTGACTATTGTTTATTTGATAGGTTATGAAAATGTTTCATAGGAATTGAAAATTTAAAATAAAGGTCTATTTAAATTTTTTTCTGATCAACCTATAAGTCAGTATGAGTTAAATATAGCGTTGAAATAGAAATCGAAGTTATATCCTTTGTTTTATTTAATCTAATTGTGCTGCTGATTTTTTAAGGTCATGTTGAGCAGTTTGTGGTGAATGAATCGTAATTTATCCAATACTGGATTCGACAATGTAAATGGATATGCATCATCTAAGCCCATGCTGCGGTTCAACGCATTTAAATTAAAGGTCAAGGTCATCCAGTGTTGCAGTAGTAGGTCAAAATCCTGAGCGCCAATCGGGTTTTCTTTTAATTCTAAATTATTCAAATTTGACTTATTGGTTTTGACCACTAATCCTGCATAGTAGGCTGTTTCTAGGGTGTCCATCATATGCAAATAATGCGCCCATGTTTCCGCCCAATCTTCCCAAGGGTGCGTACTGGCATAGGAACTGACATAGTAATCCGCCCAATTTTGCGGCGCACCGTCATTATAATGCCGTTTCAGAGCTTCACTATAATCTTGTCGTTCATCACCAAACAGTTCCCGAAATTCATCAATCAGCTCTGGGTGTAAATGTTTGATCAAATCAAAATAATAATGACCGCTTTCATGTCTAAAATGACCAAGAAGTGTACGGTAGTTTTCCCCCATTTTTATACGCGTTGTTTCACGGTAAATCACATCTGCTTCACTGGCATTTAAGGTAATAATGCCATTGGCATGACCGGTCATAACAGGTGTATTTTCTGTTGGCATTAGAAAGTCAAAACGCAGGCCAAAACGGTCATCTTGACTGCGTTTAGGGCGCGGCATGGTATTCAGTTGCTGCATTAAATACAAAAAACGCCGTTTGGCATGTTCCAATCGTGCCCAGTACACAATATGGTCTGGGTTATCTAAGTTGGGAATGGTGTGCGTGAGCAGACAAGACTCACAGTAAATTTCTTCACTGTCGGCAGGCACCATCCAGTTGCATACCTGATGATGCTGATAATTATGACAAGGTTTAAAGCGTTTTCCCTTTATTTCAGGATTTAACGCAAGCCACAGCGTAGTGCTGTGCTTTTCAAAACAGCCCATTTGCTTTTCAGAGGCAATATAACCCAGCGCAGTCTGACAATTGACACAGTGTGAATTGGCAAAAAAGATTTGGTTAGAACATACCGCGCAGCTGAAATACTTCATAGGCGTTGAGTGATGAATAGAATGATCAATCAGTATAAATGATGTTCAATGTTGATGAAATAAATTGAACTTCGAGTTTGTTGCATGTCGGTCAATGCTCTTGCTTAAGAACAACGACCTTTAGAAATAGTCTTTCATCAAATAATACATCGCAGCAATAGTGCAAAGGGGTCTCGATGAGTGCATTTATTGCACAAATCATGAACAGTAAAATCTAAAAGAAAGTTAAGAGTCCCAAAAAACGATCATTTTTCATGTTCCTCACTTGGCACAGTTTCTGCATTTCTATCGATATTACGAAATAAATATTTTGTATTACTCAAACAGGAGATGCATATGAACCGCCATCAATCTGCAACATTTCTGCATCAATTAAAGCAGTTTTTTATTGAGCTACTGAGCGCCCGCGCGGGTTTCTATATTCAGCAAAAAAAATAAGGAACAGCAGTGCCTAAACAAAAGCTGGCGCGTATCAGTATTACAGTGCCTGAAAAAACAGTCGATGCATTGGATCAAAAAATTGTCGATCAGCATTATGAAAGCCGTTCTCAGGCCATTGTCGACATGATCAATAAGCATCTGATTGCCGATCAGGAGCAACGAAATGAAGTGATGGTCGGCACGTTTACCTTACTTTATGACGCAAGTAGTACGGCGCTACGTATTCAGCTTTTAGATTTACAGCAGCAGTTTTTAGAACAAGTGGTGAGCTCGCTGCATATTCAACTAGACGACCACAAAATTTTAGAAGTCATGATTCTGCAAGGCGTCAGTTCAGAGCTCAAAGTTATCAGTCAGCATTTTTCAGCACTTAAGGGTGTGATTAAAGGACATTTGGAGTTGATGGACGCTGTGATGCCGCCAATTCAGCAAAATGCAAAGAATTAAGGAGTTTAAAATGGGCCAATTATATCGATCACAAGGTCAGTTTAAAGATCAAGTGACAGACCAACATAAACCACATGCTAATGCAGGTAACCATAGACCAAATCGTGGAAAGTGTAATGCTCAATCAGTCAGCAATCCGAATACACCATCGTTTTTGAACACCAATACCAAATTTAACTGTAATGCTATCGGGGAAATCGAACTATGATCAAAAAAGCCTGCTTATCTGCATCCGTTGTGACTGCCATCTTACTGAGTGGCTGCGACAATACAGCCAAAGCACCTGAACCAAACGCGCAAGCAGAAGGCACAGTCAATACAAAAGCCATCACAATTGGCTATAGCGACTGGCCTGGTTTTGTCGCATGGCAAGTTGCTATTGAAAAAGGCTGGTTGAAAGAAGCCGGTGTCAATGTGGACTTTAAATGGTTTGATTATTCAGCTTCACTATCTGCATTTGCTGCAAATCAGTTGGATGCCGTTCTAGTCACCAATGGCGACAACTTAGTCACGGGTTCTGGCGGCACGAAAGGCGTCATGATTATGGCGACGGACTATTCTGCGGGTAATGATGTCATCATCGCGAAAGATGGCATCAATAGCCTTGCCGATTTGAAAGGAAAAAGTGTAGCGACAGAAAAAGGCTTGGTTGATCATTTGCTTTTGGCTACAGCGTTGGATGATGCAAAAATTCAAGCCTCTGAAGTGAAGTTGGTCAACACCATGACCAATGAGCTACCACAAGTATTTGCGAGCCCAGATATTGCAGCGATTGCCGTGTGGCAACCGGTCGCAAATCAAGCTTTGAAAGCGGTAGCAGGTTCTAAAATCATTTATACATCGAAAGATAAACCCGGTCTGATTTACGACACATTAACCGTCAACATGACGCATTTATCTGCCAACAAAGAAGAATGGAAAAAAATCATTCAAGTTTGGGATAAAACGGTTAAATACATCAACGACCCTGCAACGCATGCCGATGCAGTGAAAATCATGTCGACCCGTGTTGGCGTTGATCCTGCACAATATGAACAGTTTATTGGAGGGACACATTTACTGGATTTAGCTGCCAATAAACAAGTCTTTAAAAAAGGAACAGGTTTTGACTCAATTTATGGCTCTAGTTACCACGTAAATAAATTTAATGTTGCTAATGGCATTTATAAAACCGAAATGGATGTCGATGGATCAATCTATCCAACATTGGTTGAAGAACTGAAATAAGTTGAAACGTAATTCAAAAAAAGCCCTGAATAGTGTAAATTCTTCGGGGCTTAACAACATCAAATTAATATCAGTGAAAAATAACGAGGTGCAGAACTCAAGCCTCTTCATCCATCGCATTGGAATAAAACTTCACACCTAATTTGATTCGGTCACGGCCTTGACTCATGCGCCAGCGGTTGGTATCGCGCAGTGAATAGACACAGCCGCAGTATTCCTGTTGATAAAATTCTTCTTTTTTACTGATTTCCAGCATACGCACAGCGCCGCCATTTTTACGCCAGTTATAGTCCCAATAGGTAATTCCGTCATAATGTGAAGCCGAACGATGCCCGCAGTCATTAATCTGATGCATGTTTTTCCAGCGTGAAATTCCCAGTGAACTGCTGATCAGGCTAAAGCCATGTTCTGCTGCATATAATGCTGTACGTTCAAAGCGCATATCAAAACACATGGTACAGCGGATACCTTTTTCAGGCTCATTTTCCATGCCTTTGGCGCGTTCAAACCAGTTGTCAGTGTCGTAATCACAGTCGATAAACGGAATATTGTGTTTTTCTGCAAAGCGGATATTTTCCTCTTTGCGTATTTCATATTCTTTGACTGGATGAATATTTGGATTGTAAAAAAAGATCGAAAAATCAATACCAGATTCAATTAATGTTTCCATGACTTCGCCAGAACAGGGTGCACAGCAAGAATGCAATAAAAGCTTGTCATGACCTGTTGGGAGCGTCAGTTTCTGACGGTCAAGTTTGTTAGACATAATCATAAGCTATAAATACAAACTTTATATTTTAGCGATTCATGGACATGTCAAAGCTCGAATATGCTGATTTTTTCTAAGTTTGAGCTGAGTCAGATTCAGTACAGTGACTTAAAATTGAAACAAATTTGTAGATCTATTTATTTTATTTCACGTTCATTTGCTGATTCCATTCAATTTGAAAATCATGTGCCAATTGGTCTAATTGAGTTGCTTTCAGGTTTTTAATCAGCACTTCTTGCGCTTCAAAAAAGGCATGATCAAGTGCCCGATTGACCACCAGTTCTACCAAGCAATCTGGTGCTGAATGTTCATTGCCTATCGCAAAAATTGAAGGTTCACCGACAGCAAGGTAAATGTCATACAGCGAAATGTCATGCAGAGGTTTAATCAAACTCCAGCCGCCACCAGGGCCTTTCTCAGAATCAACAAATCCATGTTTTTTTAAGCCAGACATGGTTCTACGTACCACAACTGGGTTTGTTTCTAGCATTTCGGCAATCTGATCGGATGTAAAAGGCTTATTTTCACGCGCCATATGTAGCAGGACATGCAGCATTCGTGAAAGTTTACTGTCTTTACGCATGAGGAAATTGATTATCGGAGAAATTGATAGATTGTAACATTAAAAGTTTCTTATACATGGATTAAATGATATGGTAACTTCAAAAGTTACATATTAGGAATTATGAACATGAATTATGAAGTTGTGATTATTGGAGGCAGTTATGCAGGGCTTTCTGCAGCTTTACCTTTAGCACGTGCGCGCCGCCGTATTTTAATTATTGATGCAGGGCAACGTCGTAATCGTTTTGCTGAACATTCACATAATTTTTTGACGCAAGATGGCCGATCACCTAGTGCTATTGCAGAAGAAGCTAAAGCACAATTAGAAAAGTATTCCACGATTTCATGGCTTGCTGAAACGGTTACAGATGTAAAAGCAGTTGATGGAAAATATTCAGTTATCGCAGGTGATCAGCAAATTCAAGCTGAAAAAATAATTATTGCCACTGGCGTACGTGACGAATTGCCTCAAGTGAATGGTTTGGCTGAACGTTGGGGGCAATCTATTTATCACTGCCCATATTGTGATGGTTATGAACTGAACTTAGGTGAAATTGGCATGTTGGTGTCGGGTATGCACTCATTACACATGGCGTTGATGTTGCCAGATTGGGGCAATACTACTTTATTTTTAAATGATGCAATTGCTGTAGATCAATTGGATGATGAGTTATTAGCGAAGCTTTCTAAGCGTCAAATTCAGATCGAAACGCGTAAAATTGACCATATTGAAGGTCATTGTGACGTTGTAATGGCAGATGGTGAACGAATTCAATTGAATGGTTTATTTGTTTCAACCGTTACTCGTCTGCAATCGAACTGGATTCATCATTTAGGTTTAGAGATAGACTGCAATGAATATGGCGAGGCCATTAAAACTTCGCCTGCAAAAGAAACAAATGTTAAAGGAATTTATGCTTGCGGTGATGTCACACGTTCAGGCGGTTCAGTTGCTTTATCCGTGGGTGATGGAGCAATGACAGGGATTGTCGTGCATAAATCTTTTATTTTTTAAAGTATTGGCATAGCAATTTACAAATATAGGGCAAGTATCTAAATGATAAATTTGGGTACTTGGACCTAAATATAAGAAATGAAAATCCAGTTAATAATTTGATCTTTTCTCAGTTTAAGCTGAGTTTAATTCACTTAGAATAATAAATAGCCACATTCTAAAAGTGGACATTCTTATCAATCAGCTTCATTTTTACATCAAAAAATCAGCAGAATGCTGATATGAATATGCATTTAATAAAATCATAAAGTGTTGTTTATACTTATATTAATTTGAGATTATTCTATGGGTTAGTCAGTTTTAAAATGCGCGCATTGACCTAAATTGAAATAGATTCATCCTATAAAATTACCAAACATGAATTTCACTCACTTTGTGTTGAGGTTAAATCATTTTTATTCATCTTAAGATTCACGTATAAATTACTCCATACAGAAATTTTGATTATTTTAATTTTAGGGTCGTGAATCTCCATGAGTAATAAATTTGCATGTTCAATCAAACGAATCCGCTTTGATGAAAACTATAAACCAGCTGACAATACACGTCTAACAACGAACTTTGCTAACTTGGCGCGCGGTGAGCACCGTGAAGAAAATTTACGCCGTACCTTGGCAATGATTAATAACCGCTTCAACACTTTGGCCAGCTGTGATAACCCAAATGCGGATCGTTATTCACTTGAAATTGACATTATTTCTGCTGAACTCGATGTAGAAGGCAATGGTCAAACTTTCCCGTTTATTGAAACTTTAAAAAGCACCATCATCGACCATAAAACCAATGAACGCATTGAAGGCATGATCGGCAACAGTTTTTCATCGTATGTGCGTGACTATGATTTCAGTGTGGTATTGCCTGCACTCGGTTGCAAATTCAATGAAAAACCTGAAGATTTTGGCGATTTACACGGCAAGCTTTATCAACACTTGATCAATTCAGACGTATTCAAAGCTGAATTTAAAAAACAGCCTGTGATTTGCTTAAGTGTTTCAACGACAAAAACTTATTACCGTACTGCAAATGTACATCCGATCTTAGGTGTGGAATACACCAATGATGACCATTCACGTACCGATGACTATTTTGCAAAAATGGGCTTAAGCGTTCGTTACTTCAAACCTGAAAATGCGACTGCACCATTGGCATTCTATTCAGCAAATAACTTGCTTAGCGACTATACAGATTTTGAACTGATCAGCGCGATCAGCACCATGGAAAGCTTCCAAAAAATCTACCGTCCTGAAATTTACAATACCAATGCGACAGCAGGTTTAGTTTATCAACCAAGCTTAAGCTTCGGTGATTACTCATTAACCCGTATTGTGTATGACCGTGTTGAACGTGGCCAGTTGGCAGTTAAACAGGGCAAATGGACAGAAGAGAACTTTATCCAGCCATATAAAGACATTCTGAATGAGTGGGCGGCTAATTATAGTATTGAAAATGCAGACGCAGCTTAATTTTAAATCACGAGTGATTTAAAGCAGCTGTTTTAAAGAATATGTTTCATGCATCAGTTAATTTTTGATCAATATTTATTTCATAAAGAAATTTCCCTCTCCTTTTAAGGAGAGGGTTAGGGAGAGGATTTATATGAAAAGTGCCCTCATCCTCTTGCGGAGCATGCTCCTCATCCCAAAGGGAGAAGGGACTCTCAATATGAATTTAATAATCAATTGATGACATTTTGTTTTTGCGAAATTTAGAATATAGAGATAGAAGATCGAATATGGCCATTTTACTCCCAACTTCAACTGCTGGTAGCTTACCTAAACCATCTTGGCTGGCTGAACCTGAAAAACTGTGGTCAGCATGGAAACTTGAAGGTGAAGGATTATTAGATGCAAAACGTGATGCGTTGAAATTATCTTTGCATGAACAAATCCATGCAGGCATTGATATTGTCAGCGATGGCGAACAAACCCGTCAGCATTTTGTGACCACATTTATTGAACATCTTGAAGGGGTAGATTTCGAAAAGCGTGAAACGATGCGTATTCGTAATCGTTACGATGCAAGTGTCCCGTCTGTGGTGGGCGAAGTATCGCGTAAGAAAGCAGTGTTTGTTGATGATGCAAAATTCCTACGCAGCCAAACCAATCAGCCGATCAAATGGGCACTGCCTGGCCCAATGACGATGATTGATACTTTGTATGATGGTCACTACAAAAGCCGTGAAAAATTGGCTTGGGAATTTGCTAAAATCCTGAATCAAGAAGCGTTAGAGCTTGAAGCGGCAGGCGTAGATATCATTCAATTTGATGAGCCTGCGTTTAACGTATTTTTTGATGAAGTCAATGACTGGGGTATTGCGACCTTAGAGCGTGCGCTTGAAGGTTTGAAATGTGAAACTGCTGTTCACATTTGCTATGGTTATGGCATCAAAGCCAATACCGATTGGAAACAGACTTTGGGTAATGAATGGCGCCAATACGAAGAATCATTCCCGAAACTGCAGCAATCTAAGCTCGATATTATCTCGCTTGAATGCCAAAACTCTCGTGTACCGATGGATTTAATCGAACTGATTCGCGGTAAAAAAGTGATGGTTGGCGCAATTGATGTAGCAACCAATCAGGTTGAAACAGCAGAAGAAGTAGCTAATACATTACGCAAAGCATTGCAGTTTGTAGATGCCGACAAGCTATATCCTTCAACAAACTGCGGTATGGCGCCTTTACCTCGCCAAGTGGCGCAAGGCAAACTAAATGCGTTAAGCGCAGGCGCTGCCATTATTCGCCAAGAATTGACCGCATAAATTCGAGCTGACTCAATTTCATGTAAGGGCAATAAGGAAATTAAATTTGCTATTGCCCAAACCTGAGAAAGAGATAAGCCATATAGACCATTGAGATTGAAGAGATGATTGAAGCAACTGATTTTAGAAATGCAATGTCTTTATTGACGACTGCAGTCAACGTGATTACGACTGAGGGTGAAGCAGGCATGCATGGATTTACAGCATCAGCAGTATGCAGTGTGACAGATACACCGCCAACTTTGCTGGTTTGTATGAATCAATCATCTCGTTCTCATGCGCATTTTCTTGAAAATAAAGTTCTGTCTGTTAATGTTTTAGGCGCACAGCATGAGCAAATTTCCAATGCTTTTGCTTCAAGCAAATTCAATTCGGAAGAGCGTTTTAAATTGGGTTCTTGGACCACATTAGAAACAGGTTCACCAATACTCAAAGATGCTTTGGTCAGTTTTGACTGTCAGATTGAACAGATTCAAGAAGTGGGTACGCACAGCGTGTTTATGTGCCGTGTGGTCGCAATCAAGCAAAGTCAGCAGGAGGAAAGCTTGGTGTATTTCAACCGTGCTTATCATGCTGTGGGTCAAGTGGAGTTGGCTTAATCACTTCGTGATTTATTTTTAATCAATATTAGATTTCTTGCCAAAGTCAAAAAACATTCAGAATGTGATTTTAAATGAGTAACTAAAAGTTGCTTCTCCCTTTGTGATGAGGAGCATGTTCCTCATCCTTTAAAAAAGAGAGGGAACATTCATTATTCACCGAATGATAGTACATATTTGATTTATACAAGATTTCTCTTCATTTTAAATCGGTATATTGTGGAACTCATTACTTTCTTAATTATTGGTGCATTTGCTGGTTTTGCTGCAGGGCTGTTTGGTGTCGGTGGTGGCACCATCATTGTGCCTTTGCTCTATATTGTTTTTAGCCAAATGGGCTATAGCCCTGATGTGATTATGCATTTGGCGCTTGGTACATCTTTGGCTACGATTGTTGTGACATCGATCAGCTCCTTGATGGCGCACAATAAAAATGGCGCTGTGATTTGGCCTGTATTTAAAAATTTAGCTCCGCCAATGGCGATTGGCTGTTTTGCAGGCGCGGGCATTGCAGGCTGGCTGTCAGGTTTGCATCTGCAAATGATTGTCGGTGTGTTTTTACTTTGGGTGGCTTATAACATGTTTATGGGTGCAAAAAAGCCAGTCGATCCCAACAAAACACTGCCATCTACAGGCAAGCAAATTGTGGCGGGTTCGGGTATTGGCGTTGCATCTGCCATCTTCGGTATTGGTGGTGGCAGTATTACAGTGCCGTATTTAACGGCAAATGGCGTGGTGATGCAAAAAGCGGTCGGGACGTCTGCCGCTTGCGGTTTACCTATTGCCATTGCTGGTGCATTAGGCTTTATGTTTTTTGGTATGCAACAGCAAGTTGAAATTCCAAATACCATTGGCTTTATTCATATTTATGCCTTTTTGGGCATTAGTGTGATGAGTTTCTTTACGGCTAAATATGGCGCGAAAACTGCGCATGCGCTTTCACCAGCAGTACTGAAAAAATGTTTTGCTGTGCTGTTATGTATTGTTGGATGTTTTTTTCTAGTGAAAGGCATCTTATAGAAGCCGACAGATCACAGTTAATTCATTCGAAGCGTATGCTCTAGTGTCCAACAGCAAGCTAGAGCATTTTTATTTAAAGCAATTTAAGTCTTTAAAATTTCAGAGATATTATTTAAAAAATTCATTTTAAAACTGACATTTCAAAGCTCTGTGCTTTTAGAAAAAATATTGATAATCACAATACCCAATAAAATAAAGGCCAAACCAATCATGGCAGGTAGGTCTAAATTTTGTTTAAACACAAACCAGCCCACGCATGAAATAAGCACAATGCCTGCAGCCGACCACATGGCGTATGCCAATCCCATAGGAATCGATTTAAAGGTCAAACCTAAAAAGAAGAGCGCAATGGCATAGCCCAATACTGTAAAAATAATAGGTACTAGTTCGGTAAAGCCATTACTGGCTTTTAAGGCGGATGTAGCAATCACTTCGGCAATGATTGCAATAAGCAAATAAATAAACGACATTGATTTCCTATAGGCATTCTACTGCATGATGTAAGAGATGCTGTTTTTCATTTTGCAACCAATCTGCACTTTCTGTCGTGGTATCAGTGCGACGCTGAAATGCATAATGTGGAACATAAATATCCACCTCGTACATCAGCTGTACTGCTTGACCATTAATAATGACGTTTTGCATCAAATGTGTTTCATCAATAACTTTAAAATCATCAAAATTAAGTGATTGATCTTGTTGAGATGAGGTCGTTGTATAGTACTTATGCAGACCATCTACAGCGATGGACACTTCAAAGCTTTCAATCAACGTTTCATACATAGTAGGTGCAGATGATATGTTGATGCTGGCAACTGTTTGCTGATCTGCAGGTAAACGACTCAGTGTGAAGGCCACATGCTTATCACAAATAATTAAACCGCCATCCATCTGCAATGGCTGATGGCTTTCTACATCTAAAGCTGACTTCAAGTGCAGGCCTAAAAATAGCCCTTCATGCACTTGTTGACGCCAGTCTTCGACATAGGCATTGCTTGGAGAGAATTCTAAAATACAGTTGCCAATCGCATGCAACTTGGCAGGTTCTGGCCATTGCACATGATTTTGATAATTTGAGTGTGCTTTAACATCCCAAGACAATAATTGCTGTTCAGCATCCCATAGGGTGTTACCAATCCAGCCTTGACGCTCATTCACTGGCGTATTTTCTTGGCTTTTTAAACGCAGATCGATGGTAAAACTACGTGACTGAAACCAATACACAATGGTTTTTTCATCCGTTAATCCATTCGAAAAACTAATGCTTTTACGACGAAAAGCACCATACAAATAGTCTGGAATAGGACCTGAAACCTCTTGGCTGGCTGGAAGCTGTGCTAAAGCCTGAAATAGATTCATGCGCTTGCTTCTTGTACTTCTGTATTTTCATCCATACCAAAAGAAGACAAAGGCACAGCATTTCTTAGACTCAGTTCTCCTGAAGCGATACGTTTTTTGAGATAACTAAAGGTTTGCGCGGTTTGATTAAATAAATGTTCACCACCAATTAAGGGCTGATATTTAGGCGCTTCAGTTGAATGTACTGGCTCAATGATCGTGTCGTAATTGCAGGCGCAGAATAAGGGGAAAGAGTAGCGTTCTTCAGAGACTTTTTTAACACGGTGTTTGGTGGCCAAATATTTGCCATTCGACAAAATTTCCATCATGTCACCAATATTCATCACCAAGGTATTTTCAATCAATGGAATATCCATCCATTCACCTTGTTTATTGAGTACCTGCACACCTGGTGCAGTCGGTAAGAGCAGTGTAAAGCACTCATAATCTGTATGCGCGCCAATACCTTCGGCATCTTTTACTTCAGGGTTATACGGATAATGGATTAGACGCAGCTGGCTGGTCGGATGGGTAATTTTGCAATCAAAAAAATGCTCATCTACATTCAATGCTAAAGCAAAGGCCTGAAAAATTTCTTCGCTGATACTGCGTAAATGGTGGTAATAATCACTGACCGTACTTTTAAATGTGGCATCATCTGGCCATAACGTAGGGCCAAGCAAAGGAAATGCTGTCGCTTCGCCGTGATAATCATAATTGACGTCATAGGCTTCTTTTAAGTCGTAGCTGTTGCCTGCAAATTGTTCTTCACCAATTGGCACATAGCCACTATGATTTTTCGACAGTCCAATATAGTGTTGCATTTTACTTGCGGTATCTTGTTGAAAATAACGCTTTGCCACCTGAATCAGTGATGTCGCAAAATCAAAATTGAACTGATCACCCTTTAAATATAGAAAACCAACATCTTTACAGGCTTGATCCAATGCAGAGGCTACTTCTAAGCGTTCTGACAGTACCGTACTTTGCATTTTCGATATATCAACAAGTGGCAAAACATAAGATTCATTCATCTTCAATTCCTATAATGTTGGCCGTCCAACGCTGTAGTACATCATTTAGGCCGTCCTAAAGATGAAGAGGGATTAATCCAGTTATTTTTGTGTACTGACTTGGGTCATACGTGGAATTTTCGGTAGGTTTTCCATCGCTGGGTCGAGCTCGTCTTCCTGTGCATGCACCAAGAAATCTACCCGTTCGCGCAGTTGTTTAAATTCAGTACTTAGCATGAGTTCAGGATTACGAGGACGGGGTAAATCGACCTCAATAATTTCTTTAATTTCACCAGGATTGGCTTTGAGCGCTACAATACGATCCGCCAATAAAATGGCTTCATCCATATCGTGTGTCACAAAAATGATGGTGATATCAATGTTTTGCCAAAGATCCATTAAATGTTTTTGCATTTTTTGACGGGTATGCGGGTCAAGCGCGCCAAAAGGCTCATCCATCAATAATATTTTGGGTTCATTGACCAATGCGCGGGCAATCGCAACGCGCTGTTTCATCCCACCAGAAAGCTGATGCGGGTACTGATCTTGGTATTTTTCTAGACCAATAATATCAATCCATTCGCGGGCGCTGGATTCAGCCGAAGCATTGCTGGCACCTTTCATTAAAGGGCCGAACATCACATTTTCTTTAACGGTTTTCCATGGAAAAAGCGTGTAGCCTTGAAACACCATGCCACGCTCAGGGCTTGGGCCTTCAATGGCTTGACCATCGACCAGCAATTCACCGCTACTGTATGAGTCTAGTCCAGCCACAATTCGGCTAAAGGTCGATTTACCGCAACCCGATGGGCCAATCACGCAGATAAATTCACGTTTATGAATCTTTAAATCCAACTGATTTAAAATAGTGCGCTCAGTCTTGCCGTGTTTAAAACTTTGTGTGAGTTTTTTTGCTTCTAAAATGACAGGGCGCGCATAAATTGCATCGAAATAAGTGGTGGCATTAAATTCTGTGCTGTTCATTATTTTGCTCCTGCTTTCCATTTAAATAGACCTTGACCAAGTTTCATTAGCACCACATCGCATACCAAACCAATCACCCCAATGATGAGGATCGCGGCATAGACATTGTCAAAGTTTTGGTAACGGGCTTGTTGGGTTATAAACCACGTAATCCCAGATGTTGTGCCGATTAGTTCAGATACGATCAGATAAGTCCAAGCCCAGCCGAGCAATACACGCAAGTCGCGGTAAATGTCAGGAAGCGCCGCCGGAATCACCACATGAAATAAGCTTTTCATTTTATTGGTGCCCAGCGTAAAACCTGCTTCGATCAGGCCACGGTCTACCATCCGTGTGGTATTGGCAATAATCAGAATTTGCTGAAACAGCGTACCAATCACGATAATGGCGATTTTAGGTGCATCATTAATGCCTAAAATCGCAACGGCTAAGGCACCAAAAGCAGGAGCGGGCAAGTAACGGAAAAACTCAACAAACGGTTCGGTCAGTTGTGATATTTTTTGAGAAAAACCGCAAAGAATACCCAGTGGAATACCGATGAGAGAGGCAATAAAAAAAGCGCTGAACACAATTTTAATACTGTGCCATAAGCTTTGATGAAACCATGGGGCATCAGGTTGGGTAGGCGGGGTAATAAAAGCCGTAACCAGTGCTTTTGCTACCTCATGCGGTGCAGGTAGATAGATTGGATTGACCAGTTTACCTTGCGGTGGTGCTAAACCTGCATTAACCGCAGATTGTGCTTCGGCATAAAACACCGCTTTGTCGACACGGCTATCCACCTGAAAATACGGCACACTGCCAGACTGCGTAATTTGCACCTGTGGATGCCATAAAAATGGCAAATAACTCACTGCACACCAAATGAGCACAGGAATTAAAAATGATCCTAAGCCAAGCAATAGCTTACTTTTTGGACTGAGCTCTCTTGCGACATAACCCATACTGACCAAGCCCCAATATTACTTTTTTAATAAAACGTAATACTGTTAAGCAATTTGAATGCCAAGCGCGTGTATGGCGTGATTTAACTGCAATTGAAAAAGTTGAATGGACTAAATATCTGAAAAAGCCTGCCAAGGTAGCAGGCAAAATGATTTTTTGGATCTAGAACAATGCCAAAATGTACTTTTATGGCGCAACTAATTGCTCAAATAGCTTTTTCATGCCTTCGCTGGCACCTGCTTTAATCAGTTCATATTGCTCAGGTACACGCTGATAATCTGCTTTCGGGTCGATATAAAATGCACGGCAGTTGGCAGGGATTTCGTGAATTAATCCTGCAACAGGGTAGACTGCCAGACTTGTGCCAATCACAATAAAAATATCTGCCGTTTGTGCACTTACACTGGCATCTTCATAGGCAGGAACTGCTTCGCCAAACCAGACCACATGTGGCCGTAAAGGATATCCTTCAGGGCATTGATCGGTCTCTAAGTTTAAATCTGCACCTTCAATGGGAAACAATTCCTGCGTATATTGCGCCTGAGGGCCAGAGCTTTTTGCGTAACGAATATTGCCATGCAGATGTAGTACATTGTGACTACCTGCACGTTCATGTAGATCATCAATATTTTGTGTAATGACTTGAACATCAAAAAAATCATCGAGTTCAGCAATCAATCTATGCGCTGCATTGGGCTCTGCGGCTAAAATATGTTTACGGCGTTCATTATAAAAACGCTGTACTAAAGCTGGATCGCGTGCCCAAGCTTCAGGTGTGGCCACATCTTCAATGCGATGCTGCTCCCAAAGACCATTACTGTCACGGAAGGTATTGATGCCGCTTTCTGCGCTCATGCCGGCACCTGAAAACACCACAATTTTTTGCATAGATATTCAACCTTATATTTTAATTGATGAGTCCATTGCGTATGGTTGCATGTATTGAACGAATAATTCAGCGAATTTACTGTACTCAAAATATAGCGATTACTTCAACTGATCAGGTGCAATTCTTGTAGCACCCAATCGACAAATTTTTGTATTTGCGGTGAACTGTCTTGGCTCGAGTGGACTAAATAATATTTTCGGCTACCGTGCAATTTTTTATTTGATGCAATCACCAATTCTTTTTTTCTCAGTTCTGCTTCAATCAGCATTTGTGGAATCAGTGCCATACCCATGCCATGACTGGCTGCCACAGAAAGCATAGAAAATAGTTCATGTCGCTGACCATCAAATGGTTTGGGATGCTGAAGCTGATGGGCTTGAAACCATTCTTGCCAAATACTTGGACGGGTGGTTTGCTGTAATAAGGGTAATCGAAGCAATTCTTCATCACTTAAATTAAAACTATGATCATCCGTCATTTCCGCATGGGGAAAATTGTTTTCAATCAATTTGGGGGAACAAACGGGAACCACTTCTTCATCCATTAAATAATGCGCTTGAATGCCAGGCCAATGCTCAATTTGCTGTTGCGTTCCTGCAAAAATAGCTGCGTCAAAGACATTTTCATTAAACAAAAAAGGTTTGGTACTGGTTTCCAAATGCACGGTAATTTCAGGATACTGTGCATTTAATTTATTTAATTTTGGCAACAGCCAACGTGTGGCAAACGTTGGCACAACGCCCAGCTTTAAAGTACCGCCTAAGCCTTTGTGCGTCATGATATCAGAGGTGCTTTTTTCGATGCCTTGCAAAAAGGGTTTAATACTTTTTGCATATTGTTTGCCTGCTTCTGTGAGATCTACACCGTGACGTGTTCGGCTAAATAGCATGACACCTAAATATTCTTCAAGCTGTTGAATTTGGCGTGACACAGCACTTTGAGTAATAAATAACTCTTGAGAAGCATGCGTATAACTTGCGTGTTTTGCAGCAGATTCAAAGCAAATTAAGCTTTGCAATGATGGAATATTGCGCCGCATAGATAAAGTCCTTTTTATCGAGAGGTATCACAAAATGGCATATAAGAATGATTTTCATATACCACTATAGTCTATAAATAAAGCAATCCATCGTTCAAATCAGTGGCTAAAGTGCTTAACACGCCGTGGACAAAGCTCAGGTATGCGAAAGGCGCATATCTACATGCAAATTAATCGTTTGAATGAATCACTTTTCACACATAGCATCAAATAAAACAAAGAAAGCCCGAAAAAGCAGAGGATGCTATGAATCAAATGGTCAATGTAAAAAAACCAAAAGTACAATTTAACTGGCAAGACCCGTTTCTTTTGGAACAGCAATTAACAGAAGAAGAACGCATGATCCGTGATACTGCACATGCTTACTGCCAAGAGCGTTTACAGCCACGTGTACTCGAACAATTTCGACATGAAAAAACTGATGCATCAATTTTCCGAGAAATGGGTGAGCTTGGCTTACTTGGCCCAACGATTCCAGAGCAATACGGCGGCGCAGGTCTAAACTATGTTAGCTATGGATTAGTTGCACGTGAAATTGAATATGTAGATTCTGGCTACCGCTCTATGGCCAGCGTGCAAAGTTCTTTGGTGATGGTGCCAATTAATGAATTTGGCTCTGAAGAGCAAAAACAGAAATACCTGCCAAAGTTGGCAACAGGCGAGTACATTGGCTGTTTCGGCCTGACTGAGCCTGATCATGGCTCTGACCCGGGTAGCATGATTACTCGTGCAAAAAAAGTGGATGGTGGTTACCGTCTAACGGGCGCAAAAATGTGGATTACCAACAGCCCAATTGCCGATGTTTTTGTAGTTTGGGCGAAAGAGGTTTCGGCTGAAGGCAATGTGGGTGACATTCGTGGTTTTATTTTGGAAAAAGGCTGGGAAGGGCTATCAGCACCAGCGATTCACGGTAAAGTTGGCTTACGCGCCTCGATTACTGGTGAAATTGTCATGGACAATGTCTTTGTCCCTGAAGAGAACGCTTTTCCAGAAGTACGTGGTTTAAAAGGTCCATTTACCTGTCTAAACAGTGCACGTTATGGTATCGCTTGGGGCGCAATGGGTGCTGCTGAGTTCTGCTGGCATACAGCACATCAATACACCATGGACCGTAAACAGTTTGGCCGACCTTTAGCTGCGAATCAGCTGATTCAAAAGAAACTGGCGGATATGCAAACTGAGATTGCCTTGGGTCTACAAGTTGCGCTTCGCTTTGGACGTATGAAAGACGAAGGTTTAGCTGCTGTAGAAGGCACATCACTGATTAAACGTAATAACTGTGGCAAGGCTTTAGATATTGCCCGTGTAGCGCGTGACATGATGGGTGGAAATGGCATTTCTGATGAGTTTGGTGTTGCCCGCCATTTGGTCAACCTCGAAGTCGTCAACACTTATGAAGGCACACATGATGTACATGCACTGATTCTAGGTCGTGCGCAAACAGGCATCGCGGCTTTTGGTAACTAATTGAATTCAATATTAATAAGGTGCTCTACATAGAGTGCCTTAGAGACTTTTTATGCAAAAATAAACTTAATCAATAAAGGATTCATCGTGAAACACTCTTGTAACTCTGTGCAATAGCCTGAGCAGTGATGAAATAAAAAGAATAAAAAAGGCAAATGTGCAGACATAGGAATGCCGATGACTCATTTGGGAAAATGAGGAACAAGGAAATGAATAACGAAATGCAAAACGGAGCAGGAACGCTCAAATTGCCTTCTAACGTGGGCACGATGCATCGTATTACCAGCAACACTTGGAAAATGGCCTTTATTTTTGCCTTTATTTCATTGGTGATTGATGGTGTAGACATTATGTTGCTGTCATTCAGCCTCACCAGTTTAAAGGCTGAGTTTGGTTTAAGTACATTTCAAGCAGGAATGCTTGGTAGCTCTTCTTTAGCAGGGATGGCGCTAGGTGGTATTTCTGGTGGATGGGCGTGCGATAAATTTGGTCGTGTGAAAACTATTGCTTGGTCAGTAGTATTTTTCTCAATCATGACCTGTATTTTAGGCTTTACCCAAAGCTATGAACAATTTTTAATTTTACGTTTTATTGGCGCTTTTGGTTTGGGTTCACTTTATATGGCGTGTAATACGCTCATGGCAGAATATGTACCAACCAAATACCGCACAACGGTACTTGGGACTTTGCAAACGGGTCAAACCGTGGGGTATATCGTTGCAACGCTGATGGCGGGTGCCATTATTCCAGATCACGGCTGGCGCATGCTATTTTATGTCACGATTATTCCTGCTGCTTTTGCCCTTATCTTTATGCGTTTTGTTCCTGAACCAAAATCTTGGCAGGAAGCAAAAATTGAGCAGCTAAAACGCCGTGAATTAAAACTTGAACCTGTACAGCAGCAAGCTGCAGTCAATCAAAATGCACCTTCTGAAAGCATTTATAAACGTATTTTTGGACATACCAATCATCGCAAAATGTTCTTCTTTTGGATGTCGACCGCTGCATTTCTACAATTCGGTTATTACGGTGTTAACAACTGGATGCCAACGTATCTAGAAACCGAACTCAGCATGAACTTTAAAGCCATGACAGGCTATATGGTAGGCGCATATACCGCCATGATTCTGGGTAAAATTTTAGCAGGCTATGCCGCTGACAAGTTCGGACGTCGTATTACCTTTGTGTTTGGTACGGTAGCTACGGCAGCATTCTTACCGATCATCATTTTCTATAACACACCAACCAACATCGCCTATTTACTCGTAACTTTCGGTTTCTTATACGGTATTCCATACGGTGTAAATGCAACGTATATGGCAGAAAGTTTCTCTACGGATGTACGCGGTACGGCTATTGGCGGTGCTTACAATATGGGACGTTTGGGCGCAGCCATAGCACCAGCAACCATTGGTATGATTGCCGCTGGCGGATCGTTCACCATGGCCTTTATTGTAATGGGTACTGCGTACTTTATTGCAGGTGTTATTCCGGGCTTGTTCATTCGTGAACGTCAATATGATCCCCAGCAAGCATCACTTTCTTCAGATGCGGAAAAAGAAAAACTGGCCAGTTTAGATATACATGTAGCTGATGCAGAGCAAAAAGCGTCTGCAAAAACTGCAACAGTAAAATAATTAAAAGATCTGTGCCATAGCTCAATACTATGGCACATCTGGAGTGAACTATGGGTGCATTAAAAGGAATTCGTGTATTGGACTTAAGCCGTGTTTTGGCAGGTCCTTGGTGCGGTCAAATATTGGCTGATTTAGGTGCAGAGGTAATCAAAATTGAGCGTCCTAAAGTCGGGGATGATACCCGTATGTGGGGACCACCTTGGATGCCAAATCAGCAAGGTCAAGCGACGAAAGAATCAGGCTATTACCAATGTGCGAACCGCAATAAATATTCTGTAGCCATTGATATTGCTAGTGAAGAAGGGCAAACCCTAGTCCGTGAAATTGCCCAAACTGCAGATGTCGTGATTGAAAACTACAAAGCAGGTTCACTTGCAAAATATGGTTTGGATTATGCATCGCTCAGTGCACTAAATCCCAATATCGTATATTGCTCAATTACAGGTTTTGGTCAGGATGGTCCACGTGCGGAAGAACCGGGCTATGACTTTATTATTCAAGGTATGTCCGGTTTGATGAGTATTACTGGTGAATCTGATGATGTAATCGGTGGTGGCGCACAAAAGGTGGGGGTCGCTGTGGTCGATATTCAGACCGGACTGTACTCAACCATTGCCATTCAGGCGGCATTGTTGGCGCGGCAACATACTGGACGCGGTCAATATATTGATATGTCATTACTCGATGTACAGGTGGCGGCGCTAGCCAATCAAGGTATGAACTATTTGACCTCGGGCAAAGCACCCAAGCGCATGGGAAATAATCACCCGAATATTGTACCGTATCAAACCTTTAAAGCTAAAGATAAAGAATTTATTATTGCCTGTGGTAATGACAAACAATTTAAAGATTTGTGTATTGCGATTGGCTATACAGCGCTGTTGGATGAGCCAAACTATTTACGTAATCAAGATCGAGTGAAGCACCGTGAAGAATTAATTCCATTATTGAGTGCTTATTTTCTGACTCAAGATGCTCAAGTTTGGGTTGATGCGATTCATGCGGTAAAAGTGCCAGTGGGTGTAATCAACTCTGTAGAAGACGCATTAAATGAACCGCAAATTCAACATCGTCAAATGGTGGTAAATATTCCACATGCTTTAAATCATGATTTTAAAGTGATTGGATCACCGATGAAATTATCTGATACGCCTGTAGAATACCGTCATGCACCGCCGCAGTTAGGACAGCACACGACAGAAATTTTGTCCAAATTTAGAACTGAAGAAGAATTAAATGAATTGGCCGCACAAGGCGTGATTGATCGACTCAGTCATCCTGCAGCTTAAAATTCCCTGAGATTATTCTTCAAACTATTCTTCAATATATGGGCTTAAACGCCTATGTGGAATGAGTGGAGTTAAAAGTTTAGACCGAAGGACTCCAATACTTCGGTCTTTTTGATCATGCCGCAAGTAAGGCTTTTGCAGCTACGCGGTGTTTGGCCTGCAGTTCATCGACATCAACATTAACCAAGCTTTGATTTTTGACGACCCAATCGCCTTTGACCATGACATGTTCAGCACGATCTGCACCACAGAGTAGCAAAGCCGCGATCGGATCATGCGAGCCTGAAAAACGTATGTCATCTAATCGGTAAAATGCAAAATCAGCTTGGAAACTTTCAGCGATTTGACCTAAGTGTTGCTCACGCCCTAAAAGCTGTGCAGAGCCATGTGTTGTCCAGCTCAATGCAAGCTCAGGTGTGATATTTTCTGCACCATATTTGAGGCGCTGTAAATACATTGCTTGGCGTGTTTCAAGGATTAAATTAGACGCATCACCCGACGCCGAGCCATCTACGCCTAAACCAATTTTGCTTCCTGCTTGGGTTAAATCGAGTGTTGGACAAATGCCAGAGGCAAGGCGCATATTGGAATGTGGGCAATGACAAATTCCTACTTTGGCTTGTCCTAAACGTCGAATTTCATCTGCATTAAAATGAATGCCATGCGCTAACCAAGTACGCTCATTCAGCCATCCTACACTTTCCAAATAATCAACGGTGCGCATGCCAAACATCTGTAGACAGAAATTTTCTTCATCTATGGTTTCTGCCAAATGCGTGTGTAGACGCACATCGAGTGCTGCTGCAAGTTTGGCACTTTCACGCATAATGTCTTGCGTCACTGAAAAAGGCGAGCAAGGTGCAAGGGCAATATTCACCATGGCGTCTTCCTGCCGTTGATGATATTTCGATACTAAACGTTCAGAGTCTTTTAAAATGATATCCATGTCCTGAACGGTATGCTGTGGTGGGAGACCACCGGCATCTTCACCTAAACTCATCGAACCACGAGTAAGCATCACTCGTATACCTAAGTCTTGTGCTGCATTAACTTGTACATCGATGGCACGGTTCAGTTGATTTGGAAATAAATAATGATGATCCGCAGCGAAGGTACATCCCGACAGTAATAATTCAGCTAAAGCCACTTGAGTTGCTAAGTGTAATTGTTCTGGGTTTAATTTTGCCCAAATTGGGTACAAAGTTTTTAGCCATGGAAATAATGGTGCATTGACCACGGGTGCCCACGCACGTGTCAGGGTTTGGTAAAAATGATGATGGCTATTGATCAGGCCTGGGAGCATGACCAAATTTTTGCATCAAATATTTCGTCATAAGCTTGACGGGGCAGCGCATTTAGCCCAACCAGCTCAATAATTTTTCCTTGAGAAATCAGTACACCACCACGAGCGTCCTGATCATTGGCAGTAAATACCGCAAGCGGATTTTTTATCCATACTATAGTCATAACAAAATCCTGATCAAAGAAAACAATGGATTTTGAGCAATTTCCATACCACTGAAATTTTAAAAAATGCAACTTAAAGCTGATTTCAGCAATATTTAGGCTGTATATCTATAAATTCATTATAAGAAACATGTATTTATATAAGAATAATTTTTCCTGTTCTAATTTTTAGAAAGAATCTTCAAAAACTTAGCAATAGACCAAACAGCTAAAGCAACTTATTTATTGCATGGCGAACATCGATAAGTGTTGAGGACCTTTGTATTATAAATATGTGATTATTAAATTTAGAAAATAATGCTATTTATAATCAAAAAATTATTTTAAATTTGGTTGGATTTAATTTTATCCAAAATAAATTTTTAAAATATATCCTTTATTTTAAATTGTATCACATCAAATATATTTTAAACACTGTGGGGAAATAGAATGAGTTTTAAATTAAAAGCATTGGTCAAAACGATTTTAGTCTTCTCGACAGTTGGTATGCTGGGTTTGGGGCAATCTTATGCAGCAGAAAAGGCCGCTTTTGTATATTTGGGTCCAACCAGTGACCATGGATGGTCATATTCACATGAACAAGGGCGCATCAAGGCAGACAAAGCTTTAGCTGGAAAATATAAAACCACATATATCGAAAATGTACCTGAAACTGCCGATGCAGAGCGTGTTATTCGTAACTTGGCACAACAAGGCAACAAAGTCATTTTCGGTACATCATTTGGTTATATGAACTCGATGGAAAAAGTTGCGAAACAATTTCCTAAAACAGTCTTTATGCACGCAACGGGTTATAAACAAGGAAAAAATTTAGGTGTGTACGAACTTCGAACTTATGAAGGGGCGTATATGCTTGGTGTGGTTGCGGGGCAAAAGACCAAAACCAATACCATTGGTGTAGTCGCGTCATTTCCAATTCCTGAAGTCGTTCGAAACATCAATGCCTATACTTTAGGTGCGCAGAGTGTAAATCCGAAAGTCAAAACCAAAGTAATTTGGGCCAATACATGGTTTAACCCCGGTAAGGAACGTGAAGCAGCATTGGCATTAATCGCTCAAAAAGCAGATGTGTTGATGCAAAATACCGATTCACCTGCTGTAGTACAAGCCGCACAACAAAAAGGGGTGTATGCATTTGGCTGGAACTCAGACATGAGTAAATTTGGACCGAAAGCACATCTTGCAGCAGCAGTGTTACATTGGGAAAAAATCTATGAACCTGTGATGAAACAAGTCGCGGCAAATACATGGAAGCCTTCGGCGATCAAGTATGGCGTAAAACAAAGTGCTGTAAATATTGAAAACTTTGGTCCAGAAACGACGGCTGCGATGAAAACCAAAGCCATTGCAGTACGTGATTCATTACGTACTGGGGCATTACATCCATTTACAGGACCGATTTATAAACAAGATGGCAGTCTACTGGTCGCAAAAGGCAAAACATTGACGGATATCGATTTGTCTAAAATGAACTACTATGTCAAAGGTGTAGATGGGTCACTACCTAAATAAGAATTTGATAAACAATACATTTTAAAATATTGCAAGTTGCAAGAGAGGCAACTTGCTCTACATAGGTCGAGTGATTATGAGTATTCCCGTAATTGATTTAGCGCAGGCATTGACGCCTTCCTCAGCCAATATCGCAGATGTAGTAGAAAAGTTAAGAGCGGCAGCAACCAGTTCAGGTTTTTTCTATGTAAAAAATCATGGAATATCATCAGCGTTGATTCAACGTCAGTTTGATTTGGCAGCTAAAGTTTTTGCATTGCCATTGGCAACAAAACTTAAATACGATCAAAGTTTGAATGATAGCCATCTGGGCTTCGAACAGCTTGCAGCGCAAAAGTCAGACTACAGCGCAAAGCCTGATATTAAGGAGGGTTTCTACTGTGCAAAAAATTACCCTACAGATCATCCCTATGTTTTAGCCAAATATCAGGGCTATGGTATTAATCAATGGCCGAGTACTGAAGTACCTGAAATGGAACAGTTTTGTCAGGAGTATATAGCTCAGCTAAATGGCCTAGCACAGCGCATTATGCAACTCTTAGCACTGTCTTTATCTTTAGATGAAGGCTATTTTGATGACTGTTGTATCGACCCCATGATTACCCTAAAAATGCTCTGTTATCCACCGCATCCTGTCGGTGCAGATGAATATAGCTTTGGCGTTGGAGCACATACTGATTGGGGCTCCATCACGATTTTAGCGCAAGATGAATGTGGTGGACTTGAGGTTTGTTTACCAGATGGCACATGGGTTGCAGCGCCACCGATCAAAGATACGTTTATTGTCAATTTAGGCGATCTGATCCCACGTTGGAGTAATGACCTGTACAAATCAAATCCACATCGTGTTAGAAATTTATTTTCAAAAGGTCAGTCTCGCTATTCGATTCCATTTTTTTATGGGCCGAATTACATGACGCCAATCAATGCCTTACCAGGAACGGTGAAAGATGGTGAAATTTACCGTTATGCACCCTGTACGGCTGGTGAACACATGGAACAAATGTATCAGCAAGCTTATGATTTAAGTCTAGAAGAACAATCAGTACTGGAAAAAATCATTTAATCTCTCATTCTAATTTCATGTTTTCCTTTTATAGCCCTTCGTTCAGCCCGATAGGGCTTTTTTTATGATCAACATAAAATCGATTTGTTATTAAATAATAATCTTTTAAATAAAATTCATGGATTCGATTTATATATATAAATTCACCTTTATTTTAATTATTCAATTTTATTTAAAATATATTTTTATTTTAAAATAAATATTGGAACGATATTTGCTAACTATAAATAGAAAATCGCATTTATGCAGAATAATTTTAGCTTTTTATAAATTAGATCAAGTTTTTAATGTTTTAGGTGGAACGAAATGATGCAACAGAAAAGCTTTGTAAGCCGTTTAAAAAAAATGGCACTGATATTTAGCGCAGCAGGTCTCTGTGGTGCAGGCTTGATAACTCAGCTACACGCCGCAGATAAAGCAGCCTTTGTATACATTGGCCCAACTAGTGATCATGGATGGACCTATTCACATGATCAGGGGCGCATTAAAGCTCAAAAGGCCTTAGCTGGAAAATATACAACCACACATATTGAAAATGTCCCTGAAACCGCCGATGCCGAACGTGTAATCCGAAATTTAGCGCAACAGGGCAATAAAGTTATTTTTGGGACGTCTTTTGGTTATATGAACCAAATGGAAAAAGTGGCAAAACAATTTCCAAATACCGTCTTTATGCATGCGACAGGTTATAAACAAGGCAAAAATCTTGGGGTTTATGACGTACGTACTTATGAAGGTGCATACATGCTCGGTGTTGTCGCAGGACAGCAAACGAAAAGCAACATCTTAGGTGTCGTTGGTTCATTTCCAATTCCAGAAGTTATACGTAATATCAATGCTTACACACGTGGTGCACAAAGCGTCAATCCTAAAATTAAAACCAAAGTGATTTGGGTCAATTCATGGTTTAACCCAGGCAAAGAACGTGATGCAGCTTTAGCACTGATTTCTCAAAAAGCAGATGTGTTGATGCAAAACACGGATTCTCCAGCCGTGGTGCAAGCAGCACAACAAAAAGGCGTATATGCCTTTGGTTGGGACTCAGATATGAGCAAGTTTGGACCTAAAGCACAATTGGCGGCTTCAGTGTTGCACTGGGAAAAAATCTATACCCCAGTCATGCAGCAAGTCGCAAATAAAACATGGAAACCAAGTGCAATTTGGTATGGCGTGAAACAAGATGCGGTCAAAATTGAAGCCTTTGCACCATTTTTAGCACCTGCTGTTAAGCAAAAAGCCTTAAGCGTACAAACCGCAATTCAAACTGGAAAATTACATCCATTTGCAGGCCCTGTATATAAACAAGATGGCAGTTTAGCGCTCGCTCAAGGTAAAAACATGACTGATGCTGATCTCAACAAAATGAATTATTACGTGAAAGGCGTAGAAGGGGTTTTACCTAAATAATTTTGAAACATACAAGCTGTGACCAAAAGTGCATCTCACTTTTGGTCCTATAAATTTACGTTGAAGAGAGCTTAAGTTATGAATGCATTTCAACAAGAACCTGCGACCCCATTCGATCGAGCTGAGCATAAAAATGTCATTCCTCGTCTTGAGCTCATTAATATTTGCAAGAGCTATAACTCACTCAAAGCCAATCATCAAATTCATTTAACGGTTCAGCCCGGTGCCATCCACGCCATTTTGGGAGAAAACGGTGCGGGTAAAAGTACCCTGATGAAGATCATTTATGGGGCAACACGTGCAGATGAAGGCCAAGTCATTTGGAATGGCAAAGAGGTCAATATTGATAGCCCATCAGCCGCAAGAAAGCTAGGTATTGGTATGGTTTATCAACATTTTTCACTATTTGAAACCTTAACCGTTGCTGAAAATATTCTGTTGGGACTCGATGAAAAAGTAGATTTAAAACAATTGCATGAACGTATCGTTGCCGTGTCTGAACAATATGGATTACGTGTAGACCCACGTCGTGAAGTCTTTTCTTTGTCAGTGGGTGAGCGTCAACGCGTCGAAATTATTCGCTGTTTATTACAAAATCCATCCTTAATCATTTTAGATGAGCCGACATCGGTACTTACACCTCAGGCGGTCAAGCAATTATTTAAAACCTTGAAATTACTGGCTTCTCAGGGCGTATCTATTTTATATATCAGTCATAAATTACATGAAATTAAAGAACTTTGTGATGAAGCGACGATCTTAAGAAACGGTCTGGTGACAGGACATGTCTATCCAAAAGATCAGTCAACCAGTGACTTAGCGCGTTTAATGATTGGTCGAGATTTGCTAACTTACCAACATGTGGATTTTTCTGGTCAAAAACAACAGCTTTTCTCTGTTGATGATTTGAATTACGAATCTGAAGATCCATTTGGGGTGTCGCTCAAACATATCCAACTGGATTTGTATGGTGGTGAAATTTTAGGAATTGCAGGTATTTCGGGCAATGGCCAAGCGGAACTGCTGTCTTTACTTTCAGGTGAGCAAGTTTCAGTAAAAGGCAGCATTGTTTTTCAAGGTGTCGATATTTCACTGCAAAGTGCAGGACTGCGCCGTGATCAAGGGTTGGGCTTTGTACCTGAAGAGCGTTTGGGACGAGGTGCTGTTCCAAATATGACGCTGTCACAAAACGGTTTATTAACCGCTTTTCGTAAAGAATTAAGCGATTGGGGGCTAATCAATTTTACAAAAATGCGCGCCTTTGCAGAGCAGTGTATTGAAAAGTTTGGCGTCAAAGCCTCAGGTGCTGATGCTGAAGCTCGATCACTTTCGGGCGGGAATTTACAGAAATTCATTGTCGGACGTGAAATTCTACAAAACCCCAAAGTGCTGATTGTATCGCAACCAACATGGGGCGTTGATGTAGGCGCAGCAATGTTTATTCGACAAACCCTGATCGATCTATCACGCCAAGGGGTCGCGATATTGGTGATCTCTGAAGAATTAGAAGAACTGTTTGAGATTAGCGACAGAATTTGCGTACTTGCCGCAGGGCAACTGTCAAAACCGATGAAAACCACGGATACCAATGCCGAGCAAATCGGTCTATTGATGTCGGGTATTTCCAATACTTCAAACTCTACAGAAATATCTCTGAATCAGGCACATGCCTAGCAATGAAAGGATAAATCCATGCATTTATTAGAACCTAGAGAGCATCCCTCTCAAATGATGAAATGGCTGTCTCCGATTATTGCGCTTTTGGCAATGTTGGTGGTGGGCAGCCTATTGTTTTTAGCTTTGGGTGTTGATCCGCTCAATGCGCTGTATATCTTTTTTATCGAGCCTTTAACCTCGATCTATAGTTTAAGTGAACTTGCGATTAAAGCTTCACCCCTGATTTTAATTGCGTTGGGTTTAGCCATTGGTTTTCGTGCCAAATTATTCAACATCGGGGCCGAAGGTCAGCTGACCATGGGCGCTATTTTTGGTGGCGGAATCGCAATTTTATTTCACGAACAAATGGGGTGGTGGATTTTGCCGCTCATGGTGCTGATGGGGGCAATTGGTGGCGCATTGTGGGGACTCATTCCGGCATTACTCAAAACGCACTTTAATGCTGAAGAAACCCTGACGACGCTCATGATGAATTATGTGGCCTTATTTGTTCTTTTATATCTGGTCAATGGGCCGTGGCGTGATCCTGATGGCATGAATTTTCCTCAATCGGTCATGTTTAGTGAGTCAGCGACATTGCCCTTAATTTGGGAAGGGACTCGAGTCAACGCATCTATTTTCATCACGATCATTGCTGTGGTGATATTTTGGATTTTTATTCGTAAAAGTTTAACTGCTTACAAACTTGAAGTAAGTGGGCAAGCACCATTGGCCGCGAAATATGCAGGATTTTCATCTAAAAAGGCCATTTGGCTCAGCTTAGGTTTATCAGGATTGATGGCGGGGATTGCAGGCATCTGTGAAGTTGCAGGGCCTATTGGACAGTTAAATCCAAACATTTCTCCGGGCTATGGTTATGCAGCCATTATTGTGGCGTATTTAGGTCGTTTAAACCCAATTGGAATCGTTCTTTCAGGTTTATTGATGGCACTGATTTATTTGGGTGGGGAAATGGCACAAATGCAGCTGCAACTTCCGGTTGCGATTACAGGTATCTTCCAAGGCTTATTGTTATTTTTCCTTTTAGCTTCAGATGCCTTGATTGAAAACCGCTATCGTTTTGCACCGAAAAAAAATAAAACGCTGACAGATCGTCAAGCGACTACGGCTTAGATTGAGGAGAAATGTATGAGCATTGAAATTACAGCCATTTTAGCTGGCACGATCGCCGCAGCAACGCCACTCATTTTTGCAGGTCTTGGTGAATTAGTCGCAGAACGGACAGGGGTCATTAACCTCGGTGTAGAAGGCATGATGTTGGTTGGTGCCATTGCTGGCTTTGCCTTCGCTGCACAGTACGATGCGAGTGTTGCAAGTGCCTTAATGGTCGGTGGCCTTGCAGGCACATTGATGGCACTGATTTTTGCATTTTTTACCCTCTCTTTAAGTACTAACCAGTCCGCTTGCGGTTTAGCACTCACAATTTTCGGTATCGGAATTTCAGCATTTATAGGACAAAACTACGTGAGCATGGCATTGCCCGGCTTACAGGGTTTAGACATCCCGCTTTTAAGTGAAATACCTGTCTTAGGGCCTATTTTATTTCAGCATAACTATGTTGTGTATTTGTCCATGTTGGCTTTTGTGATTATTTGGTGGGTACTCACAAAAACTCGCCTTGGTCTGCTACTAAAAGCAGTGGGCGAGTCACCAGAAAGTGCGCATGCTATGGGCTATAACGTCTTAGCGATTCGCTACTGTGCGGTTCTTTTTGGTGGTGCTATGGCTGGAGTAGGTGGCGCATTTTTATCAACAGTCTATACGCCGATGTGGATTGAGAACATGGTGGCAGGTCGGGGGTGGATTGCGATTGCATTGGTGGTCTTTGCAACATGGAAACCTACCCGTTTAATGCTCGGAGCTTATCTATTTGGTGGCGTGACGATCCTGCAGTTCCATGCTCAAGCATTAGGTTTAAATGTGCCGAATGAATTGCTTTCTGCACTTCCATATGTGGCAACGATTGCGGTCTTAGTGCTTATTTCTCGTAATAAAAAACATCTAAAACTGAATTTACCAGCTTCACTTGGGAAAACCTTCAGCCCTTAATTTTGGCCGATAACACAATGTTCAAAGGAGCAAATGAATGAAATTACTGAGTGCAGGCCATGTATTAACCATGAATTCGTCCTTAGACTATATTCAAGATGGGGCAGTATTAGTCAACGGCCAAGTGATTCAAGCGATTGGGAAGCGAGAAGATCTTTTAAAGCAGTTTCCAGATGCGATACATGAGCATTATCCCGATGGATTGTTGATGCCAGGTTTAATCAATACACATTGTCATTCGGGCTTACTTCGCGGCACCGCGGAGGGCTTACCTGTTTGGGACTGGTTACAACAATTTATTGATCCCATGCACCGAGTGTTATTACCCGAAGATGCAAAATTGGCTTCTTATTTATGCTATGCCGAAGCACTACTGTCAGGGACGACCACGATTGTTGATATGTGGCGCTATATGGATGGCAGTGCCGAAGTAGCCGAAGACTTAGGGATTCGAGCTGTATTGGTTCCGTATGTCGCAGAACATCCAGACCATAATTATTTTGAAACACTAGAGAGCAATGAAGCGCTGATTCAACGATGGCACATGCGAGCAGAAGGTCGCATTCAGGTCTGGGTGGGGCTAGAACACTTATTTTATGCAGAAGATCAGGCCTTAGGTCGTATCCAAAAAATGTGTCAGGACTATCAAACTGGATTTCATACTCATAGTAATGAAAGTAAGTTTGATGTCGTGGAAAATCTGAAACGTTACGGCATGCGGCCTGTTCAAACCCTTGAAAAATTAGGCATGCTCGATGTGCCAAAATGCTTGCTGGCACATTGTGTATGGTTAGATGATGACGAAATTCAGCTGCTAAAACATTATCACGTTGGGGTCGCACATAACCCCATTTCAAATATGAAACTTGCCTCAGGCGCTGCACCTGTGACTCAATTGCTCAAACAAGGCGTTGCAGTGGGTTTAGGTACAGATGGTGAAAAGGAAAATAACAATTTAGATTTATTTGAGGAAATGAAAACGGCTTCATTATTGGCTAAGTTTTCAAATTTAGATGCAGCGGCTTTAGATTCATGGTCAGTTTGCCAAATGGCGACACGAGATGGAGCGCGTGCATTAGGACTTGAACAGCTAATTGGTTCAATCGAAGTCGGTAAGCAGGCAGATTTAATCGTGGTAAATACCGCTACACCTCGCATGACACCTTTAATAAACCAAGGCAGTTTATTTAATTTACATACAAACTTGGTCCATGCGGTTCAGGGCCAAGATGTCGTGATGACGATGGTTGCAGGAAAAGTTTTGGTCAAAAATGGTCAACTGCTTAATGCAGACTTACAACAATTTATTGACCAAATTAATTTTGCCGCACCTGCATTATTTAAACGTCGTTCTGACTGGCTCAGTTTACGCGGTGCAGCAGTCAATGAGTTGCAAAGAACCTAAAGCTTTCAACACATAAAACATAAAGCCCAAATCAATTTGGGCTTTATGTTTTTTAAATTTTATCGAAGAACAACATGCAGGATTTAAGCACTGATAAAAGAGATGAGTGCTTGGTTAAATGCATCAGGCTGTTCAATGTTTGAAATATGCGATGCATTAATTTCAAATAATTGGCTATTTGCGATGCGTTCTTGCATGAATTGACCATCTACAACTGTAGTTACAGGGTCTTGTTGACCTGCAATAATCAATACCGGTATGCGAATAGACGAGATTTCATTGCGCAAATCCGCTTTAGCCAAAGCTTCACAACAACTTGCATAACCTTCTGGGCTGCCAGCTCCAAGGTCGTTACTCAAAGATTGTACAGTTGCTGTGTTACTTTGGATAAAGGGTTCTGTAAACCATCGTGATGCTGCCGTTTCTGCAATTGGTTCCAGACCTTGTTGACGGACTAATTGCGCACGTTCATTCCAAGCTGATTCTTGCCCAATTTTTGCAGCGGTATTGCATACAATGACATGGTTAAAGCGTTCAGGATGATGTTTTGCAAGCCATTGGCCTGTTAAACCACCCATCGATATTCCACAAAATGTGGCTTGTTGAATATTTAAATGATCCAATAAATGGATGACATCTGTACCCAATTGATCAAGGCTATATGACCCTTGAGGGGCAGAAGATGCACCATGACCACGTGTATCATAACAAATCACAAAATAATCCTGCTGTAGTGCCTCTATCTGAGGCTGCCACATGCTGAACTTTGTGCCTAAAGAATTAGAAAACACAATCGCAGGTCGTGTGTGGTCACCAAAGGTTGCGTAATTAATCGTTGCATCATTGGATATAAATGTAGGCATGTTTTGAATCCTTAATTTTATAAATCCCCCTAAATCCCCCCTTTGATAAGGTGGACTTTTATTGAGGATTAAACACGTTCAATAATCAAAGCGATGCCTTGACCGACACCAATGCACATCGAACAGAGGGCATATTGACCTGAAATTTCCTCAAGCTGATTTAATGCAGTCGTGACTAAACGTGCTCCAGATGCACCTAATGGATGACCCAAAGCAATAGCGCCACCGTTTGGATTAACATGTTTAGCACCATCTTCTAAACCTAATTCACGGGTAACCGCTAAGGCTTGAGCCGCAAAAGCTTCATTCAGCTCGATTACATCCATTTGTTCAAGGCTTAGACCTGTTTGAGCTAACAACTTTTTTATGGCAGGCGCAGGACCAAAGCCCATGATTTTGGGTTCAACACCCACCACCGTTGCCGCAATAATTTTGGCCCGTGGCTTTAACTTAAATTTGTTGACAGCATCATCTGAAGCAATCAGTAGTGCAGCTGCACCATCATTGATCCCTGAAGCATTGCCCGCAGTTACCGTCCCATCTGCTTTCACCACAGGTTTGAGTTTTGCTAAGCCTTCTGCTGTCGTCGATGCACGTGGATGCTCATCTGTATCGACTATCAGTGGGTCGCCTTTACGCTGTGGAATGACGACAGGGATGATTTCTTTCTCAAAAAAACCATTGGCCTGTGCAGCGGCTGTACGGCGCTGACTTTCTAAGGCAAAAGCATCTTGATCAGCACGGTTAATATTGAATTGTTCTGCCACATTTTCAGCGGTTTGAGGCATGGTTTCCACGCCATACATTTGTTTGAGTATTGGATTGATAAAACGCCAGCCCATGGTGGTGTCTTCAATCTTTTGGCTGCGTCCATAAGCACTTTCCGATTTACCCATAACAAAGGGCGCACGGGACATACTTTCAACACCGCCAGCAATAATTAAGTCTGCTTCATTTGCTTTAATTGCACGGGCTGCCATCGCAATTGCATCAAGTGATGAACCACAAAGTCGGTTCACAGTTGTAGCAGGAACTTGAAAAGGTACACCTGCGAGTAGCGACGACATTCGTGCAACATTACGGTTATCTTCACCGGCTTGGTTCGCACAGCCGTAAATCACGTCATCAACAGACTCCCAAGCAATACTTGGATTTCGCTGCATCAGTGCCTTGATAGGTAAGGCACCTAGGTCATCGGTACGTACTGCTGCTAAACCGCCCGCATAGCGACCGAAAGGGGTACGGATTGCATCAATAATATAGGCATTTTTCATTTTATAAATCCTAAAAAAACTCAGCTCCTCCCTTTTAACGGGAGGTTGGGAGGGATTTACAGGAAGTTAATTTTTTAAATTAATCCTCCCTAAATCCCTCCTTTAATCAAGGAGGGACTTTTTGCTTTATGCTGTCGTATCTATCAGCTTTGCACCGGTCATTGACTGTAATTCGTCAAAGCTCAAGCCCTCGACTTTTTCAATCACTTTCAAACCTTCAACCGTCACATCAATGACGCACAGATCTGTGTAAATACGATCGACACATTGCAGGCCTGTCGCAGGGTATGACAATTCAGCGACAATTTTCGGTTCACCTTTTTTGGTCACATGGTCTGTAGTAATAAAGACTTTTTTCGCCCCAACAGCCAAATCCATTGCGCCACCTACAGCAGGAATCGCATCAGGCGCGCCAGTATGCCAATTTGCTAAGTCACCATTTTGGGCAATCTGAAAAGCGCCTAGTACTGCAATATCTAAATGACCGCCACGCATCATGGCAAAAGAGTCTCCATGGTGAAAAAAGCAGCCACCCGTCTGCATAGTGACAAACTCTTTTCCTGCATTAATTAATTCAGGGTCTTCTTCGCCTTTAGCCGGAGGAGGACCAAAAGCCAAAAGGCCATTTTCTGAATGTAGAAAAACATCTTTGTCCGTTGGTAAATAATTTGAAATTTTGGTGGGTAAGCCAATGCCTAAATTGACATAAGCGCCATCTGGAATATCTTGTGCAACACGTTCTGCAATTTGATCACGGGTTAATTTGGTATAGCTCATGGTTCTTTCCTCACGTGATTTATGCAGATTGCTCAAGCTGTGCAGGTTGAACAGCCACAACATGTTGTACAAAAATGCCAGGGGTAATAATGTGCTCTGGGTCCAATGCACCAAGTTCAACAACTTCAGAAACTTGTGCAATTGTCACATCTGCCGCCATGGCCATAATGGGGCCAAAGTTACGCGCTGATTTGTTGTAAACCAAGTTCCCCCAGCGGTCGCCCTGATGTGCTTTGATTAAAGCAAAATCGGCCTTAATTGGATTTTCGAGAACAAAATCTTTACCTTCATAATTGAGGGTAGGTTTGCCTTCTGCCAACAATGTACCGAAACCTGTTGGTGTATAAATTGGACCCAGACCCATACCTGCCGCTTGAATACGGCAAGCCAAGTTACCTTGTGGTACAAGCTCAAGTTCTATCTTTCCTGCACGGTATAATTCATCGAACACCCAAGAGTCCGATTGGCGAGGGAAAGAACAGATCATTTTACGGACAGCACCAGCTTTGAGTAATTTAGCCAGTCCATAGTCACCATTACCTGCATTGTTATTGACGATGATTAGGTCTTTGATCCCAAGTTCTATCAGTCCATCAATCAGTTCAGCAGGCTGACCAGCCGTACCGAAGCCGCCGATCATAATGGTTGATCCATCCTTAATTTGAGACAGTGCTTCTGTTAAGGAAGCGGTACTTTTATCAATCATGCTACGATCCTTCATCAAGAACGATAAAACTATTTACCTGACTAACCACTTCAGCTATACAAGGCAGATAATCTTTTATTTCAAATGTTTACTAACTTAAAAATGCAGATCAATGGACTCAAATCATGTGTTACACAATTGGAATCCAATCACATCAGCTGTCATCACTACGAATAGAAGAGGGATGACGATTTAAAGCCATGACTTCAATATTCATATACGGGTAAAGGGGCAATCCTTGTAAAATGTTGTGTAGCTCTTCATTGCTTTCAACATCAAAAATACTGATATTTGAATATTGACCAGTAATGCGCCAGATATGACGCCATTTGCCTTGACGTTGTAGATCTTGTGAATAAGCCTTTTCTACAGCTTTAATTTCATTGGCTTTTTCGACTGGCATATCTAATGGAATATTGACATCCATGCGTACTTGGAAAAGCATTTCTCACTCCTAGCTAAATGTTATTTGCGACGTAAGTCATCAATTTTGTTTTCATCAATTTCAATCCCTAAACCTGCTGTGGTCGGAATCTTGAGTTCGAAATCTTGATATTGAAGTGGGGTTTTTAAAATTTCTTCAGTTAACAGCAATGGACCAAAAAGCTCAGTGCCATAAGCTAAATTGTCAAATGTAGAAAATGCATGTGCCGATGCAATAGTGCCTACAGGACCTTCAAGCATGGTTCCACCGTATAAATCGATACCCGCAAGTTTGGCGATTTTAGAAACCTCACAGCCTTCGATTAAACCGCCAGACTGTGCAACTTTGACTGCAAAAACAGAGGCAGAATTGTGCCGAGCAAGTTGATATGCCGTTTGAGGCCCCATCAGTGATTCATCTGCCATAATGGCTATATCAAAACGACGAGTTAAGCGGCGCATTGCGTCAATATTATCGATTGCACAAGGCTGCTCAATCAGATCAACACCACCATCTTGTAACAATTGAATGCCTTTAATGGCATCTAATTCAGACCATGCACGGTTAACATCCACACGGATAGAAATGTCTGAACCTAACGCTTTTTTAATGGCTAAAACATGCTCAACATCAGCTTCAACGGGGCGTGAACCGATTTTAAGTTTGAAAATATTGTGTCGTTTTGCCGCAATCATCTTTTGTGCTTCGGCAATGTCTTTTTCCGTATTGCCAGATGCAAGTACCCAAAGAACAGGTAAGCTATCACGTAAGCGACCGCCCAATACTTCACTCAAAGGCTGATTTAAACGCTGCGCTAAAATATCGAGTAGCGCAGTTTGAATGGCACATTTAGCAAAGCGATTGCCGTTAATATTACGTTTAATGGCTTGCATGGTTTGAGCTACATTCAAACCAGTGAGGGTTTTCAGTAAAGGACTAAAATAAGTTTCAATATTGATTCGAATGCTTTCAGGGCTTTCTTCACCATAGCCTAGACCGCCAATCGTCGTCGCTTCCCCCCAACCGATATAACCATCTTCGGTGGTGATTTTAATCAAAACAAGGGTTTGCGTTTGCATGGTTGCAACAGCCATCTTGTGCGGACGGATTGTTGGGATTTCCACGAGCAGGGTTTCAATCGACTTATACATCTTGCGTATTTCTTATCTATCCAACTATTTATATACCCTAATTTAATGTAATATCTTTAACTAGAGCGATTTTGGTATTTTTAGATACTTAAAAGGTATATAAATGGAATTAAGGCACTTACGTTACTTTGTCACCGTGGTTGAAGAGCAAAGTATTACCAAGGCAGCAGAAAAATTATGTATTGCTCAGCCGCCTTTGAGCCGCCAAATTCAAAAGCTTGAAGAAGAACTGGGCATTACCTTGTTTGAGCGTGGTTCTAGACCCGTGAAAACCACAGAAGCTGGTATGTTCTTTTATGAGCATGCTGTGCAGATATTGACGCATACCGCCCAGGCCACAACCATGGCACAGCGAATTAACGCCGTCGATAAAACTGTCCGTATTGGTTATGTCAGTTCGCTTTTATACGCATTATTGCCACAAATTATTTATTTATTTCGACAACGTAACCCAGATATTCATGTTGAACTCATAGAATGTGGCACACGTGATCAGATTGAAGCCTTAAAAACCGGTCGAATCGATATTGGTTTTGGACGACTGCGATTAACAGATCCGTCTATTAAACGTGTTTTATTACGAAAAGAAGCGCTACGTTTAGCTATTCATAAAAATCATCATTTGGCTGAATTTAAAGACAAAGGCATTTATCTTTCTCAAATTTTAGATGAACCCATTTTTGCCTATCCAACGACACCGAAACCGAATTTTTCCACGCTCATTCAATCGATATTTACCGAATTAGGACTTGTACCTAAACATTTAACCGAAGTGCGTGAAATTCATATGGCTTTGGGCTTAGTGGCGTCGGGAGAGGGCATTTCCTTGATTCCTGAAAGTGCCAGTGATATTGGCATGAAAAATTTGATGTACATCCCAATCTTAGATTTGGAAGCCTATAGTCCAATCTCTTTGTCGGTACGCAATATGGATCATAGTAATTACATTCCAAAGATACTGGATTGCATTCGTGAAGTCTTCGTTGAAGAAAATATCGACTTACGCGCTATCGATGCAGATGCATAACTAAATTAAGGTTTCATGATCAATGCTGCATAAGATCCGCTGTTCAATGATAGAGTCTTATGGAACATCAACAAATTTAGCCCAAAGCATCCTGATAAATACAAGATTGTGCTATTTCAAAAACCTTTTCATCTTCAATATTTAATTGATCGTATTGCTGCATTTTTTGAATCATCCATTCAAAGTCTGAAGTTTGTGGCGCTTGGGTCTTGCCAAAATTTTGAATGATGCTTTTGATCCGATGAAAAGCCTCGACGTGAATCTGCTCAGAACAATCAAAACGGATGATGTGATATTGCTTTAACAAAGAAAATATTTCTGAGAAATGTGTTTGTTGAAGTAGATCGTTTTGTGCTTTTTGGATGGCAAGATGGATCGCCTTTAAGGTATTGGGATGTTTTTCTGCCCAATCATGAGTAAAAGCCAAAACCTTATCTGGTATAGGCTCAATAATATCTTGGCTATTGACGATGATACGACTATAGCCTTGTATTTCAGATTGCGTATTCCACGGCTCTCCGACACAGAATCCATCAATTCGTTGCGTTGATATTGCTTCCACCATATAAGGCGGTGGAAGAGTTGAAAAGGTCTGCGTTTGAGCGAGTTCTGTGTCGGCAAGTGCCAACCATTCTCTTAAAATATAATGATGAATCGAATGCTGAAAAACATGCGCCAACTGAATCTTTTGATTCTGCTTTATCGCAGATACGATTTTCTCTGCTGAATTAATTGGTAGATCTAATGCATGGATCTTTAATTCATAGTAGAGCTTTTGACTCAGACTAATATAAGCGCAATTGGTACTGAGCGTTAATGAGGTTTGTAAGGGGATGCCGAGATGGTCTTTGCCCGTCACAGACGCAGGCAGCATGGCCGATAAACAGTGTGCTGCATCTAAAAAACCAAAAGCTAGACGGTCACGTAAACTTGCCCAAGACGGTTCTTGAGTTAGTGTGACATTCAAGCCTTGTTCAGCAAAATAACCTTGATGTTCTGCCCAGAGCAAAGCAACACAGTCAAGTAAAGGAATATAGCCCAATTGAATATCTGTTTTTTCAAGCTTTTGCATGGTTTATTCCTTAAATTGAGACTGTAACAGCGCTTGCGCATCAAGCAGTCGGCGCGCCATTTCACCCATCGTCATACGGTGACTCATGGCATTTTTTCTCAGCAAATTAAATGCTTGATCTTCGGTTAAACCATGCATTTGTATTAAAAGCACTTTGGCTTTTTCAATATCTTTTCGATCGGCCAGTTTGCACTTGGTTTCAGCCAAATCATTCAGCAGTTTTTTATGCTTTTTATATTGTTCAATCGAAATTTCTAAAATGCTATTCAAACGTGCAGGGTCAATACCATCGACAATATATGCCGTGACACCCGCATCAATCGCGCTTCGGATGATTTCAAGACTCGAATTTTTAGTGAACAGAACAGTCGGTAAGTCAAATTGGCTGACACAGCTTTCAATGACATCGCGATGTGGATGATCCATATCCAATAAAATCACATCTGCCTGAATATTTTGCAGATATGACATATTTAAATGATCAATCATGAAACTGGCGACCACATCAAAGTCATGTTGAATTAATGAGGCTTGAATAAATTCAGCGCGTTCTTGATCATCATCAATTAGGGCTATTTTTAGTTTTGGCATGCAAACGCTCAGACAGAGCCAAACAAATACGTATTGAGTTTTCTAAGCAATTTAAATGCCAAATTTTAAGACAATACAAAATATAAATCTGCTTCTAAATTTTAGCTTGGTTATATACACATTTTAAAATTGAACCATTTCCGTGCACTGATCTTGTGCAGGGCTGAACCACGTTTGAACATTCAGCCGCATCTCTATAGGCATATTGACTATCTATTTACCTTAATTCGCTTATTTTCGGATAGATCGGCGCTCAATGCTTAAATATAGAGATGAAATTTACGATTGAAATAAAAACTTGGCACGTATCGTGCTTAATACTTATTGAGTCAAAGAAGACTCTAAAAATTTGTTAGACGGCCAACGACGTCCGTTCTGATCGACTCTGTTATGTGTTAGCGACATAACCGAGTAATTCATGCGTTCAGTTCAGTCAGGAGAAGGTTATGTCTTCAAATTTAAATGCCAAAAAAGCCACAAAAATAAGTCTATTTAATTTTTCTTCAGCAGCAATGCGGGCCTTCCACATGAGTTGGCTCGCATTCTTTGTTTGCTTCTTTGCATGGTTTGCCTGTGCACCGTTGATGCCAGTGATTGCTGGCGAATTTCACCTCACGAAAGATCAAATTGCCAATATTAATATTGCCGCTGTTGCGATCACGATTTTAGTCCGTCTGATCGTTGGTCCTTTATGTGATAAATATGGCCCGCGTAAAACCTATACAGCTTTATTAATCATCGGCAGTATTCCAGTCTTTGGTGTCGCTTCTGCGAGCAGCTATGAATCCTTTCTTTTCTTCCGCTTGCTGATCGGCGCGATTGGCGCAAGCTTCGTCATCACTCAATACCATACCAGCATTATGTTTGCGCCTAATGTGGTGGGTACAGCCAATGCTGCAACAGCAGGCTGGGGCAATGCAGGCGGCGGTGCAACTCAAGCCCTCATGCCTTTATTGCTTGGCGCACTCGTTATGTTTGGGGTAGAGCAAGCGATGGGCTGGCGCATAGCGTTAATCGTTCCTGGTGTGATGATGTTGATCGTAGGCGCGCTGTATTGGAAGTTCACACAAGACTGTCCGCAAGGCAACTTTAAAGAACTTCGCGAACAAGGCATCAGTGTTGGCAGTGACAAAAAAGGCGGCTTGGCAATTCTAATGCATGCAGCACGCAATTACCGTGTATGGATTCTATTTGGCGCTTACGCAGCTTGTTTCGGTATTGAAATCTTTATTCACAACATTGTAGCAATGTACTACGTCGACCATTTCAGCTTTGGATTAAAAGAGGCGGGTATGGCAGCAGGTATCTTTGGTTTGCTTGCATTGTTTGCTCGTGCGCTTGGCGGCATTGTTTCGGACAAAGTCGCGACTAAAAAAGGCTTAGATGGCCGTACCAAAGTGTTATTTGCCATGATTCTGCTAGAAGGCTTATTCCTGATTGTCTTCTCACAAATGAATACTGCAGTGCTTGCAATCCTTGCAATGACAGTCTTTGCGCTCTTCACACATATGGCGTGCGGTGCTACCTATGCGCTGGTGCCATTCATTGACCGTGATGCTTTAGGCGGTGTTGCAGGCATTATCGGTGCAGGCGGGAACGTCGGTGCAGTGGCTGCAGGCTTCTTGCTTAAAGGCATGCTGGATATTCAAACCACGCTGATGGTGCTTGGCGGTCTAGTGGTTATCGCTGCAAGCTGTGTACTGATGATCCGCTTCTCTGTAGAGCATAAAGAAAAAGAACAGCGCCTATTTGAACAAGCTGTAAATGAACGAAATTTAGCTGAAGCTCAAAACTAATACTGAAAAGTTGCCTCTAAACATCGCGATTTAGGGGCAAATAAAAAAATCTTGCGGAGAAAGAATATGAAAATCATCATGATTGGACATGGCATGGTAGGCCATAAATTTATCGAATCTGTACTGGAACACGCAGGTGATGATGTTGAATTAACCATTTTGGCTGAAGAGCCGCGTTTAGCCTATGACCGTGTGCATTTAACTGAATATTTCAGCGGTAAATCGGCTAAAGATTTAACCCTATGCCGCAGCGACTTTGCAGATGCTTACGGTATTGATTTACGCCTTAGCACCAAAGCGGTTGAAATTGATCAGCGCAATAAAACGGTCACAACCAATCACGGTGATATTCTTTCTTTTGACAAGCTGGTGCTCGCAACAGGTTCATATGCATTTGTGCCGCCAATTCCAGGCAATGAGCGTGAAAACTGCTTTGTGTACCGTACCATTGAAGACTTGGATGCCATCCGTGCCGCAAGCTTGAATGCTAAAACAGGTGTGGTGATCGGCGGCGGTTTATTGGGTCTGGAAGCAGCAAAAGCGCTGCGTGATTTAAACTTAGAAACCCATGTTGTTGAATTTGCACCACGCTTAATGGCAGTTCAGATTGATGATCTAGGCGGTAAAGTTTTACGCTCTAAAATTGAAAATCTAGGTGTTAAAGTCCATACGCAAAAAGCGACATCTTGCATCGAAGATGGTGCAAATGCGAAGCACGTGATGAAGTTTGGTGATGGTTCTGAACTGGAAACCGATATCATCTTATTCTCTGCAGGTATCCGCCCGCGCGATGAATTAGCGCGCCAAAGCGGTCTAGCGATTGGTGAACGTGGCGGTATTGCGATTAATGACTATTGCCAAACTTCAAACCCTGACATTTATGCCATTGGTGAATGTGCGCTTTGGCAGAATAAAATTTATGGCTTAGTTGCACCGGGCTATGACATGGCGCGTATTGCAGCAAAGCATGTGATGGAACAAAACTGCACGCTTTTCGCTGGTGCAGATATGAGCACCAAGCTGAAACTGATGGGTGTTGATGTTGCATCTGTAGGCGATGCGCATGCAATGACACCCAATGCCTTAAGCTATTTCTATGCAGATGAAGCAGCTCAGGTCTATAAAAAAATTGTCGTGAATGCTGATAAAACCAAGCTACTTGGTGCAGTATTGGTGGGCTGTGCTAAAGAATACAATGACCTGCTGCAAATGATGCTGAATGGCTTAGACGTTCCTGAAAGCCCAGAAAGCCTAATCATGCCTGGCTATGCACAATCTACAGGTAAATCGGGCGGAAGCGGTGTCGATCTGTTGCCAGACAGCGCAACGATTTGTTCATGTAACAACGTCTCTAAAGCAGACATTTGTTCAGCCATTGCTGACGGATCGACTTCTTTAGGCGCATTGAAAAAATGCACCAAAGCTGCAACAGCTTGCGGCGGCTGTGCACCATTAGTCACTCAAGTCCTCAAATCTGAGCTTCAGCGTCAAGGTGTCACTGTAAATAACCATTTATGTGAACACTTTGCTTATTCACGCCAAGAGCTCTATCACTTGGTACGTGTGAACGAAATCAAAACCTTTGATGACCTGATTCAACAGCATGGCCATGGTTTAGGCTGTGACATCTGTAAACCGACGGCAGCCAATATCCTAGCGTCATGCTGGAATGACTTTGTACTTAAACCAAGCCATGCAGGCTTGCAAGACAGTAATGACTACTACCTAGGCAACATACAAAAAGACGGCTCTTATTCAGTCGTGCCACGTATGGCAGGCGGTGAAGTTACTCCGGATGGATTAATTGCCGTAGGTCAAATTGCGAAAGAATATGGTCTATATACCAAACTGACAGGTGGTCAGCGTGTCGATATGTTTGGTGCACAAGTGCATCAGTTGCCTGAAATTTGGGAAAAATTGATTGCTGCAGGTTTTGAGTCTGGTCATGCATACGGTAAATCATTGCGTACAGTGAAATCATGTGTCGGCAGTACTTGGTGCCGCTATGGCGTAGACGACTCTGTGGGTTTGGCGATTTTCCTAGAAAACCGCTACAAAGGCCTGCGTTCACCGCATAAATTGAAAATGGCAGTATCAGGCTGTACCCGTGAATGTGCTGAAGCGCAAAGTAAAGATGTTGGCGTGATTGCGACTGAAAAAGGCTGGAACCTTTATGTATGCGGCAACGGCGGTATGAAGCCGCGTCACGCAGAGCTTTTGGCATCAGACTTAGATACGCAAACATTGATCAAATACATTGACCGTTTCTTTATGTTCTACATTCAAACAGCAGACCGTTTGCAGCGTACTTCTGTATGGCGCGACAACATGGAAGGCGGTTTAGATTACCTGAAAGATGTCGTTGTGAATGATTCGCTTGGCGTAGCTGCTGAACTTGAACGCCGTATGAGCCATGTTGTGGGTACATATCAAGATGAATGGCGTACTGCTGTAGAAGATCCTGAAGTACGTAAACGCTTTGTGACTTTCGTGAATGCAAAAGCAGAACAGCAAAATGATCCGCATATTCAGTTTGCATCCGTTCGCGGTCAAATCAGACCCAAAACAGAAGCTGAACGCGATTCGTCACGCATTCCAGTGGTTGAAGCTTAAGAGAATAACGAATTTAAAACTTCTTTTATTTGATTTACATCCTTATTCGGTTTCTCGTTAAAGCGGAAACGAAAGATGGTGAACTAAAAGAAGTTTAAAAAAGGATGAAGAATATGACAATTTTAAAAGAAATGAATGATTTAGACTGGTTTGATGTTTGTGCATTAGAAGATATTACGCCAAATACAGGTGTGGGCGCACTGATTGAAAATCAGCAAATTGCGATATTCCGTGTCGGTGAAGAAAAGCGGGTTTATGCACTGAGCAATCAAGATCCGTTTAGTCAAGCCTATGTTATGTCCCGCGGTATTATTGGTGACTTGCAGGGTGAGCGTGTTGTGGCATCACCCATTTATAAACAGCATTTCAGCCTTGCTACTGGACGCTGCTTAGAAGATAAAGACCAAAAACTCTTGGTTTTTCCAAGCAAAATTGAAAATGGCCGTGTGCTGATTAGTCCAACTGCTCAAAAAACCTATATTACCAATAACGCGCCATCGTCTGAGTTGATGAAACTTGTTTTGGTCGGCAATGGCTTAGCAGGTATGCGTTGCTTAGAAGATCTGCTGGATATGGCGCCAGAGCGTTATGAAATTACGGTCATTGGTGAAGAACCTTGGGGTAATTACAACCGAATTATGCTTTCACCTGTGCTTTCAGGTGATAAAACCATTGAAGATATCATGCTGCATTCACATGCTTGGTATAAAGACAAAAATATCCGTTTTGTAGCAGGTGATGCGGCGGTACGCATAGACCGTCCGCGCAAGCAGGTATACACAGAAAAAGGCTTGGTCATCGATTATGACCGTCTGATTTTAGCGACAGGTTCTAAGCCATTTATTCCGCCTATACCGGGAACTGACTTAAAAGGTGTTCTCAGCTTCCGTGATATTTATGATGTAAACCGCATGCTGGATTACTGTAAATCTAAGCAAAATGCAGTGGTGATTGGCGGCGGTTTACTTGGCCTAGAGGCTGCGTATGGCCTGAAACAGCGTGGCATGAATGTCACAGTACTGCATTTGATGGATCGTATTATGGACCGTCAGTTAGATGAAAAAGCCAGCTTAATGCTCAATCATGCGATTGAACAAAAAGGTATAAAAATCATGACCGCAGCAAATACCCAAGAGTTGATGGGTGAAGATGGCCATGTGACACAATTACGTTTGCAGGATGGCACGGTATTAGCTGCAGATCTTGTCGTGTTTGCAGTCGGTATTCGCCCAAATATTGCATTGGCACAAAGTGCAGGACTGCGCTGCGGCCGCGGTGTGATGGTGAATGACACCATGCAAACCTTTGACCCGAGTATTTATGCGGTGGGTGAATGCATAGAACACCGCAGCCAAACTTTCGGTTTAGTTGAACCGCTTTGGGGACAGGCATTCATTTGTGCATCGCATCTGGCCGAACATGGCAGTTTAACCTTCAAAGCGCCCACGGTTCCGACGCAGTTAAAAGTCAGCGGCTGTGATGTATTTTCAGCTGGCAACTTTGAACCGCAGGATGATTTTGAAGATATTATTTTGAATGATGAAAAGCGTCAGATTTATAAACGCATTATTATTCAAAAAGATAGAGTGATTGGCGCTGTGCTGTTTGGCGATACTGAAGACGGTGCATGGTATGCAGAATTGATTTCAGATCAAACTCCAATTTCAAGCATCCGAAACAAATTGCTGTTTGGTAAGGATTTTGCATTAAAGAAAGCAGGGTGATTCATTATTAATCAAAGAATATAGTCACGACCGCGCAATTTCATTTTTAAGAAATTTGTATTTGCGTAGGTGTTGCCTCACTTTTGAAGGATCAAAAGTGACAAAAATCCTTTGTTGGGCGAAGGGTACATCCTATACCCCGCCCAACGGTGGCATCCATGCCACCACACGATAGTTAGTTTTAACTTAAATTTAAATAATTTAGTCATCTTTTGAAATTGGTCGTAACACTCAATTAATTGAGTTTGGAAAAAGGAGCCGGCAGAAGTGAATAGCATCCCGATCGTGGAACTGCATAGCTCCACAGAAAATAAAATTAAAACAACTCAAACCACTTGTCCATATTGCGGTGTCGGCTGCGGCGTGAGCGCAACAGTTGAACAGACAGCTTTAGGGCAAAAAGTGAGCGTAACTGGCGATGCGAACCATCCATCAAACTATGGCAAGCTGTGCATTAAAGGCAGTAACTTAGCCGATACCATTGGATTAGAAACACGTATATTACGGCCGATGCTTGGGCGTCAAACATCACCATTTCATACTCGTCAGGCTACAGATTGGAACACAGCAACAGCACTGATTGCCGAAAAATTTCAGCAATGTATAGATCTTTACGGACGTGAAAGCATCGCTTTTTATGTGTCGGGCCAACTGCTGACGGAGGATTACTATGCCGTTAACAAATTTGTCAAAGGCTATTTAGGTACTGCAAATATTGACACCAATTCACGGCTTTGCATGTCATCGGCTGTGGCGGCACATAAGCGTGCATTTGGTGAAGATCTTGTACCAGCAAGCTATGAAGACTTTGAACACACTGACATGGTTGTTTTGGTGGGTTCTAATACTGCTTGGTGCCATCCAGTGCTGTATCAGCGCATAATGAAAGCCAAAGAAGAACGTGATTTATTTGTTGTCGTGATAGATCCGCGTTTTACCAGTACATGTGAAGCTGCAGATTTGCACTTGCCAATTTTACCTGGCCAAGACGTTGCATTGTTTAACGGCTTACTTCAGTACTTAGTTAAAAATAATTATAGCGATCTTAAATTTATAGCGAGTCATACACAAGGTTTAGCTCAGGCTTTGCAACAAAGTGAATCAGAAGCATCTATTGAAGCTGTTGCAGAACGCACAGGTATTTCATTAGAAAAATTAAATATTTTCTTTGAAAAATTTGCCAAAACAGAAAAGGTCATGAGCCTATTTTCTATGGGCGTCAATCAGTCTTCACGTGGTGTGGACAAAGCCAATAGCATTATCAATTGTCATTTGCTGACTGGAAAAATTGGCAAATTAGGCGCAGCGCCATTTTCCATGACAGGACAGCCGAACGCGATGGGTGGCCGTGAAGTTGGTGGCTTAGCCAATATGCTGGCGGCACATTTAGACCTCGATAACAGAGCGCATCAGGCATTAGTACAAGAGTTTTGGCAAAGTCCTCATATTGCCAACAAGGCTGGGTTAAAAGCAGTCGATTTATTTCAAGCTGTCGAAAGCGGAAAAATTAAAGCCATTTGGATTGTGGCGACAAATCCTGTCGTTAGCTTGCCAGATGCGGATCAAGTCAAACGTGCACTTGAACAATGTGAGTTTGTAGTGGTGTCAGATATCTGCAAGGACACTGACACAACGGTATATGCAGATGTGCTTTTACCAGCTTTAGGCTGGGGTGAAAAAGACGGAACCGTTACCAACTCTGAACGCCGTATTTCACGTCAAACTGCATTTTTAGATGCTCCGGGTGAAGCTAAAGCAGACTGGTGGGCGATAGCGCAAATTGCGAAAAAAATGGGGTTTTCAGGTTTTGACTTTAAAAATAGTCATGAGATATTTATAGAACATGCAAAATTATCTGCGTATAAAAATGTACCCTTAGCGCAAAGAGCTTCGGCAGAGCATTTTCGTTATTTTAATCTTCAAGGCCTAACTGAATTAAGTTTAGAAGATTATAACCAATTTGCGCCAACCCAATGGCCTGTATGGCAAGCTGATCAAGCCGATGATGCTGTTAGCCGTTTGTTTGCCCAAGGCCAATTCAGCCATGCGGATGCCAAAGCTAAATTTGTGGCGACAGCCGCAATTAACCCTGTGCATCAGGTCTGTGGCGAATATCCTTTAATTTTAAACACAGGCCGTATTCGTGACCAATGGCATACTATGAGCCGTACAGGTTTGTCGGCAAACTTAAGTACGCATCGTGCAGAGCCGTATTGTGAAATTCATCCGCAAGATGCCTTGAAGTTTGGTGTCAAAGATGGCGAATTGGTTGAAGTTAAATCCAATTGGGGACTGTGCATCTTACGTGCACAAGTCAGCAGCAATATACGCCGTGGACAAGTTTTTGCGCCAATTCATTGGAATGATCAGGTAGCGTCCGATGCGAGAATTGGTAAAGTGGTTAACCCTGTGGTTGATGCGCTTTCAGGCGAACCTGAGTTTAAACACACACCTGTATTTGTGCAGCCGTTTTATACACAGTGGCAAGGCGTGCTGTACGTGCGTCAGGGCTTTGAACACATTGTGCAATCTACCATTCAAAATACGATTTGGTGGACTAAAGTCACCACAGCAAAAGCTACTCGCTATGAACTTGCAAACCGTCAAAAATTCAGCACTACAGCGCAGCAGCTGAAAAACTTGCTGCCATTTACTGACGAATCATTTGAATGGCTGAATTTAGAGGATCAAACGGCACATTTAAGCCATTCTGTGGTTCTGCAAGACGGTCATCTGATTGCAAGCTTGTATATTGCGCCTAGAGCATTGCTGCCTGATCGTGATTGGATTGCAGGCATGTTTAAGCGTGAACGGCTGAGCGCAATGCACCGCAAAGCGCTGCTGGCAGGTCAGCCAATGAATATGACCAACAGTGCAGGTCCGCTGGTGTGCAGCTGCTTTAAAGTCGGCAAAAATACCATTATCGAAACCATTAAAGAAAAGAATATTAGCCATGAAAAACAAGTCACAGCATGTTTAAAAGCCGGCGGTAATTGCGGTTCGTGCTTAGCAGAAATACGGGGTTTGATTAAAGCCTGTCAGACGGAGTACGCAGAATGATGAAGAAAATCACCAAATCAGTAGGCTATCCAGAAACAGACTTGGTTATTTTGGCGGGTGGTCAGGCCCGCAGAATGAACGGAATGAATAAAGTGCTGCAAAAATTTGATAATGAAATTCAGCTGATTAAGATCCATCAGCAGTTGAAATCACGGGTTGAAAATGTCTGGATCAACAGCCATCGTGACCATTCGATTTATAAACGGCTCATTCCCTCGATCCGCTTTTATCAAGATGATGAAGCCGGATTTTTAGGGCCATTGATAGGGATGAAAAGCGCGTGGTCACATGTTGAGTCTGATTATGTTTTGTTTGTCCCGTGCGATGTGACCTATATCCCGAAGAAAGTGCTTTCGAGATTGCATCAGGCCATGCAGCGGGATCCCTTGTGTGAAGTAGCTGTAGTGGAAATTAATGGCAAAGCGCTGTATCCATTTTGTTTGCTGAAACGAAGCAGTCTCACAATGCTGCAGGTGCATCTTGATCAAAAACAGCGCAGTTTGAAGGGGTGTTTTAGTAAAATGCACATGCAAGTTGCACGTTTTCAAAATAATGCACTCTTTTTTCACAGCATTAACTCTCTAGATGAGCTGCAGCAGCACCGTCAGCTGAATTTTCTCTAAAAGCTGTACCTTTTGCGGAGCTTTCATTTCAAATAATGAGCCTAATGTGCTGTTTTTGAACCCAGAGAGAAAATCTACAGCCAATATGAAGCTTTTGAGCATGATATCTAGAGATAAAACAGACTGCTTTTATACCTTAGATAATGGGCTTAACGGCAATTTATATTTTTAATTGCTATTAGTTATTTATAAGTTATTGATTTTGTGTGTCAAAAAAACAAACCAAATCCTCTGAAATAAATATTCAAAAAAGCGCAAAGTTGGAACACTTATTGCAATTTTTACTGCAAGAAAAGAGGGCGCAAAATTTGTACTGAGCTAAGACAGGGCAAATGACAGCACCATGGAAGATAAACATGAACAGCATGACACAATTACAGCCAGCGACCATTTTTAAGGATCAGTTTGGCCGTGAAAAACGCAAATTGCGCATTTCAGTGACAGACCGCTGTAATTTTAAATGTGTCTATTGTATGCCTGAACATCCTGAATGGATGAAAAAACATAATCTTCTTAGTTTTGAATCACTTTACAATTTTTGTGAGTTTATGGTGCTGCGCGGGATTGATCAGATCCGGATCACGGGCGGCGAACCTCTCATGCGTCAAGGCGTTGTGCATTTTATTCAACAGCTGCAGCAGTTGAGAAAGCTAGGCCTTAAACGTATTTCCATGACCACCAATGCGCATTACCTGAAGCAATATGCACACGCCCTAAAACAAGCAGGACTAGACGGCATAAATATCAGCTTAGACAGTTTGGATGAAGCGCAATTTTTCCAGCTGACACAAAAACAATTACAGCCTGTATTAGACGGGATTGAAGCAGCTCAGCAAGCGGGCTTTGAAATCAAAATTAATTCTGTGTTAATCAAAGGTCTAAATGAACAGCAAATCATTCCATTAACAGCATGGGCGCTGCAAAAAGGTTTCGAACTGCGGTTTATCGAGTTTATGCCGTTGGATGGCGATCAAAACTGGTCTAAAGCTGCGGTCGTTACTGAACAAGACATACTGGATAAACTAAAGACTGCTTTTGAAGTGCAAACACTGCAAGGTCAAGGCGCGTCACCAGCCAGATCATACTTAATCAACGGCTTGCCTATAGGCATTATTTCAACCATCAGCAATTCTTTTTGCGGCAGCTGCGACCGTTTGAGACTGAATGCGCAAGGCGAGTTTTTTAACTGCCTGTTTGCCCGAAAAGGTTTAAATCTCAGCCATGAAATTCAGCAGCTGAAAAGCAGTAAAACAACAGAGTTAATGCCGCTCGATGCAATGGCTTTGCAGCAAAAATTAGGCGGTTACATTTGGCAGAAGGAACAAGGCTTTCATGCCATAACTACCCAATCCAGCCCATCTAGAAAAATCAGCATGCATATGATTGGAGGTTAAAGATGACTCAGATCACCATCAAAATAGAATCTTTTGGCGCTATTGAACGCCTGCTGCCAGCGAATTTAAGTCTGACTTGCTTGGCACAGCAATCAATTGCAGAGGTTTTACAGCAAGTTACAGATCAATTTCCGGAGTCATTCAGCATGCTTGAACGCTGCGCCTGTGCCATTGGGGAAGATATTGTACCAAGACAAACCGCATTGGTGCAGGACAGCACCGTTGTGCTGCTGTCACCTGTAGCGGGAGGCTGAATATGGAGCTCAAGCATATTTCACGCATACAAGATACGGTATTCAGCCAAGCTGATTTTGACAGCATTGAGGCATTTCCTGAATGCGGCGGTATAGGTGTATTTATTGGCGCGGTTCGTAATCACCATGAAGGCAAAGCGGTAAAAGCCCTGAAATATACAGCTTATGCGCCTGTGGCTGAGAAAATGATCCGACAAATTGAACAGGAAATTCAAGCCAAATACGACGTGTCATATGTACGGGTTGTGCATCGTATTGGCAGTTTAGATATTGGTGATACTGCAATTATTGCTATGGCTTATGCACCGCACCGCCGTGAAGCTTTTGCAGCCTGCGAAGAAGCGGTTGAACGTGTAAAGCATGAAGTGCCTGTTTGGAAAGAAGAGTTTTATATGGATGGCAGCAGTCAATATGTAGAGGGCTGCTGTATTCGTAAGGATCACGCGCCTGAAGTGGCAGATCACGAAACGAAGCATGCTCATGTTCATAGCGAGTCATGCGAACATTCACATCAAAATAGCCAGACCATGCATTTGAACGCCAATATTTACCAATGGCATTTATAAAACCCAAAATTCAATATTTTCAATATTACAGCTGAAAATGAACAAAATAAGGATAAAGCAATGAAAAATGTGGGCATGAAAGCGGAAAGTTACCGTACAGCCATTGCAACTGGAATACTGCATGCACCGCCACATTGCATTGAACTGCTGCGTAATGGCAATACAGAAAAAGGCGATGCGCTGAAAACCGCACGGATTGCAGGTATATTGGGCGCAAAACGCACGGATGAACTCATTCCGCTGTGTCATCCGCTGCCGATCTACCGTGCAGATGTCGAATATGAATTATTTGAGGCGCATGTCGAAATCAGTGCTGTGGTCGAAACCATTGGCCCAACGGGTGTGGAAATGGAAGCATTAACTGCGGTCAGTCTTGCCGGTTTAACGCTGTATGACATGCTGAAACCGCACTGTGAGCCTGAAGATTTATGCCTAGATCAGGTGAAACTGCAAAAGAAAAAAGGCGGTAAATCACATTTTACCCGTGTATTGAAAGAAAGCTTATCGGCGTCGATTATTGTGCTTTCAGATACGGTTGCTGCCGGTAAAAAATCAGATACTGCAGGGCAAAATGTCCTCGAAATTTTAGAAGAAGCAAACTTCAGCAACATCAGCTATCAAGTGATACCGGACAGTCCTGAACAGCTTTTGGCTCTTATTGAACAGCATAAGACGCAATATCCGCTGATTTTGACCGTGGGCGGTACAGGTCTAGGCCAGAAAGATTTAACCGTTGAAACCATTCAGCCGCTGTTAAAACGGGAAATTCCAGGGCTGATGGAAGCATCCCGCAGTTTTGGGCAGAAACGCACCCCTTATGCGGCCCTCAGCCGCGGTGTTGCCGGCTATATTGATGACAGTTTAGTCATTACACTGCCGGGCAGCAGACAAGGCGCAAAAGAATCATTGATTGCCATTTTACCTTCCTTGGTGCATCTATTTGATGTGCAGAAGAATATTCCGCATGCAGGAGGCTACCAATGAACCAAGCCGTATTGCACGCAGGCTGCGGGGCCGAGGCTGGACTGATTTCAGTGGACGAAGCGCTTACGCTGATTCAGACACATACGCAAAGTTTAGCGCATGAAACTTTGGCGCTTCAGCACGCTTTAGGCCGTTATTTGGCGGCAGATGTGCATTCACCAATTCAGCTGCCTTTATTTGCGCAAAGCGCAGTGGATGGCTATGCCATTTGCGCAGCGGGTGAAATTAAACCCGGCGCGCAATTTAAGCTGATTGGAGAAATCCGCGCAGGGCAAACGGCTCAAATAAGCTTAAAAGCAGGGCAAGCTGTCCGCATATTTACCGGCGCGCCGATACCTGAAGGCACGGCAACTGTAGCGCGGCAAGAAATTGTAAAGGCGGATAGACAGCAGATTGAACTGACTGCAGCCTTAAGCCCGCATGCAGATATTCGAGATGCAGGTGAGGAAATTTCATTTGGACAATGTTTAGCAGCGCGTGGTCAAAAGCTGACGGTTGGATCAATTGCAGCGCTCAGTATGGCTGGTATTTCACACTGCGAAGTTTTTGCCTATCCGAAAATTGCGGTCGTAATTACAGGTGATGAAGTTGCGCAAAATATAGAAGATTACAGTGCTGGTAAAATATTTGATGCCAATGCGCCGCTGATTTTAGTATGGTTTCAGTCGCAGCACGTCCAAGTTGAAGTGATTCATATTGCAGATGAAAAACAGGCGGTTTTAGATTTATTCAACCGTTTAAAAGACAGCTTTGATTTAATTTTAACGACTGGCGGCGTATCTGTCGGTGATTATGATTTTGTTCGGCCGGCAGCCTTGGACATCGGTTTTCAGCAAATTTTCTGGAAAGTGAAACAAAAACCCGGCAAACCGATGCTGTTTGCACAATATCGACGTCCTGACAGCAGTTCCTGTTATTTACTCGGACTGCCGGGCAACCCCGCTGCAGTCTATGTCGGCATGCAAATTTATACAGATAGATTATTGAAAGCCCTACAAGGTCAAACACCTGCGCTGGACTGGTTCAGCGCAGTCATGACACATGACCTAAAAGCAGATGCACGTGAGCGGTTTTTAAGAATGTCGGCGCACTTTGATAAGCAAGGCAAGCTTCAACTAACCAGCCTGTCTAAACAGCAGTCGCATATGTTGAGCAATTTAATGCAAGCTAATTGCATTGTTCGGATTCCTGCAGGGCAGTCTGTGCAAGCAGGACAAATTCTTCAAGGCGTATTTATTCAGCATTAGGAGTTTGCTATGCGATTCAAATTTATTTTAGCACTAGGACTGAGCTTCATTGCTGGCGCATCTCAGGCGGAAACAGTCAAAATTTATGCTGCAGCCAGTTTAAGCAATGCTATCAGCGATATTGCAAAGCAATATCAGGCACAGAATCCAGACATCAAAATTGTACCGGTATTTGGCGCGTCATCTGCTTTAGCCAAACAGATTGAAGCCGGTGCGCCAAGTGATTTGTATTTTTCAGCAGATGTGGACTGGATGAATTATTTGGTGCAAAAACAGAAAATACCTGCAAAGCAAGTATTCAACATGCTAAGCAATGATTTGGTGCTGATTACGCCTAAAGCGGTGAATATGCAATTTAAAGCCGTGCCGCAGTTTAATTTTGCCAAGGCATTCAAAGGTCACTTATGTACAGGGCAAATGGAGTCTGTACCTGCTGGAAAATATGCCAAACAAAGCCTAACCAAGTTGGGCTGGCTATCAAGTTTGAATGGAAGGATTGTCGGGACAGATGATGTACGATCGGCTTTGGCTTTTGTTGAACGCGGTGAGTGCCAAGCGGGGATTGTTTACCGTACCGATGCGCTGATCAGTTCTAAAGTTAAAATAGCCGGGATTTTTCCAAATCATACTCATCAACCGATCATTTATCCATTGGCTTTAACACATCAAGGCGCAGCTAAACCTGAGGCCGTGAAGTTTTACCGTTATCTTAAAGACCATGCGCAAAGCAAAATGCTTTTTAAGCATTATGGCTTTGGTGTGAAAGGCTAAAGCATGCTCAGCCCAGAAGAGTGGAGCGCCTTGTTTCTGTCGGCTAAGGTTGCCGTTTGCGCCACTGTATTTTGCTTGCCATTTGCTATTGGGCTGGCTTGGGTGCTGGCGCGCTATGAGTTTCATTTGAAATTTTTAGTCGAAGCACTTTTACAAATGCCAATGGTGCTGCCGCCGGTGGTTCTAGGATATTTGCTATTGGTGCTGTTTGGTTCAAATGGCTGGATCGGCAAGATGCTAATTGAATGGGGAATTCAGCTGGTTTTTAATTGGAAAGGCGCCGTTTTAGCATCGATGATTGTGTCATTTCCGCTGATTGTGCAGCCGATCCGTTTGTCTTTTCAAATGATCAATCAACAGCTTGAGCAGGTTGCAGGCTCACTAGGCGCACATCCTTTACGGGTATTTGTCTCAATCAGCCTGCCGCTGGCTTTACCAGGGATTTTAATTGGCAGCATTTTAGGCTTTAGCCGAAGTCTAGGTGAGTTTGGCGCAACCATTACCTTTGTCGGCAATATTCCAGATGAAACCCGAACCATTCCTATCGCCATTTATTCGCTGATACAGCAGCCAAATGGTGAAGAGGCCGCAATGCGTTTAGTGATCCTTTCATTGCTGGCGGCTTTTGGCGCATTGATTGCCAATTATTATATTTTACAGCGCTATCAGCGAAAACTCGGAGCCAACCATGCTTCAGTGTGATTTTCAGTTTCAATACACCGATTTTAAGTTGCAGGCTCGGCTGCAGATGCAGGATCAGCTGCTGGGCATTATGGGGCCATCAGGTAGTGGGAAATCTACGCTGCTGAAAAATTTGGTTGGTTTGCTGCAGCCGCAGCAAGGGTTTATTTCGCTGAATCAGTGTGAATTGTTTGATGCCGCACAGCAAATTAGCGTGCCGATGCATAAACGCCATATAGCGCTGATTTTTCAAAAGGCATGGCTTTTCCCGCATATGAATGTGCAGAAAAATTTGCAATATGCAGAGAACTTAGCTGCTCAGGAAAATGCACAATTTCAGTTTCAGCAAGTAGCGGATCTGCTTGAGTTGAAGCCACTGCTCAAACGGCGGGCACATGAACTATCTGGCGGAGAGGCGCAGCGTGTTTCCATAGGTCGGGCATTGCTGTCACAGCCTGATCTGCTGCTGTTAGATGAACCGCTGACAGGACTTGACCGCAGGCTGAAAGATCAAATATTGCCATTTTTAAACACGGTGAAAGAACAGTCGGCGCTGCCGATGATATATGTCACGCATCATAGTGATGAGTTAGATTATTTAAAAGCCCATATTTTGCATCTAGAAAATGGTCAAATAAGTTTTTAAATAAATATAAATTATATAAGTAATAACAGTAAATTAGATGAAAAAATGGCATTAAGCTGCATCTTAAAGTTTTGATTAGAACTATGAAAAACTCATTTTCTAGATTAAATTGTTACAAAACAAGGGAGAACACAGTGTTTTCCCTTTTTTATTCCTAATGATCTTGGAAATAATGATTTGTACGACTGAACGTGCAGACAGGGAATCTAATCGATGCATGATGATAGCTTAGCCACACATAATTCAACTGCAAAACTGGGTGCAGGGCTATCTAATCGGCATATCACGATGATCAGTATCGGTGGTGTAATTGGTGCTGGACTGTTTGTTGGATCATCTGCTGCGATTGCAAAAGCAGGGCCTGCCGCCGTTCTTGCTTATATAATTACTAGTATATTGGTTTTTTTAGTCATGCGAATGTTGGGGGAGATGGCTGTAGCTCAACCTGACACAGGCTCATTTTCAACCTATGCAAGAAAAGCCATAGGGCCATGGGCTGGCTTTACTATCGGATGGTTATATTGGTGGTTTTGGGTTTTAGTTATTCCTATTGAAGCAATTGCCGGTGCAGAAATTTTGCATGCATGGTTTCCATCAATATCCAGTGCTGTATTTGCAACATTCTTCATTGTGCTTCTCAGTTTAGCCAACTTTTTTAGTACTCGGAGTTTTGGTGAGTTTGAATTTTGGTTTTCTCTGATAAAAGTCTTGGCTATTGTAATTTTTATCGGCATTGGACTCACCGCCATATTGGGGTTTTGGCCCTTAGCACCTAATGTAAGTGGTGTAGAAAATCTGTTTAAAAATGATGGATTTATGCCAAATAGCCTGGGTGGTGTACTTTCAGCAATATTGATTTCAGCATTTTCATTCTTTGGTGTAGAAATACTGTCTATCGCTGCAGCAGAATCAAAAGATCCTGAACAAAAAATTAAACGTGCAACCAATTTAGTATTGTATCGGGTCATCTTATTTTTTGTGGTTTCAATTTTTATAACGGTTGCATTGGTTGATTGGCGTTCACCGCAATTACAACAATTAGGCACCTTCCAGTATGTCTTGGTCAGCTTAAATATCCCACAATCAAAATTGATTATTGATAGTGTGGTCTTTATTGCGGTTGCAAGTTGTATGAATGCCGCACTTTATAGTTCATCAAGGATGTTATTTTCATTGGGGACACGCAAAGAAGCACCTCAATGGGTCACATCTATTAATGCCTCTGGTGTACCTGCTATTGCTGTATTTGCATCGTCTGTAGTGGGCTTAATTTGCTGTGCAGTCAATTATTTATTTCCAGGCCAAGTATTTGGATTTTTACTGTCTACAACAGGTTCAATTGCCTTATTGGTTTATTTAGTGATTGCATTTTCACAGCTTAAATTGAGAACACAAATCGAAAAAAATGGAACTGAGGTTGCGTTTAAAATGTGGCTATTTCCATGGCTCACATGGGCAGTCATTTTGGTGATCTTAAGTGTGCTGATCTATATGTTTTTATCTCCAGCCTACAGTTATGAAACTTCATTATCTTTAGGTGTTACGACATTGGTGGTTATCTGCGGCTTAGTTGTGACAAGAAAATCTAGAGTAAAGAATGATTCCGAACTGAATTAAAAATAAAGGTTTCGCCGATAAAAATCGTAATCATGAACCAATGGATTGTCTTTAGCATGTGCCGTGTCAGGGGATTAAAGCGAATGCCTTACGTTATATCTCTATGGCAATCCATTTTTAAGACAAATTCAAAGATTCACTTGACCTTCGACCGACTCCAAGCTTTATAATCGTTAAAATTTTCTTGATTGATGCAATATGCGTTCTGCGACATGGATAACAGTCTTAGTTGGATTGTTCATGTTCCAAAGCCTTTGGAACGTGGCAGCCGCTTTCTGTGTGCATGAAGAGCAAACTCAAGTTGTTCAAAGCTATCATTTTGGTCATCATCAAAATATCTTATGCGTTAGCAATGAAACCGATCCACAGCATTCGTTGCATCAAGCATCTGATGAATCCAGTAGCAAACCAGTCAAAAATATCGCTAACGATCTGCAACTCGGTGAAGATCATCAAGACCATTTGCCGTCTATGACGCATTTGATTGTACAAAACCAACAATCGATTCTTTTTATTGCACATCAGAGCTTTGAATATTCGCCAAAATTTGTTTGGAAGAATCTTTATCAAGCCCCTGATTTATTACTGCAAACACCTCCTCCTGTTTATGCCCCGCTAATGGCGGGGTAGCCTAAAACATTCCTGCCACTTTTTTTAATAAATGAGTGGGAAAAATCATGTCTTTATATTTTACGGCGTTTATACGTCTAGGCTTAGCTGTCGGTATTTCGACGGCCTTACAAAGTACGTTTGCCGAAAATGTCAGTAGTTTTGAATCTGCATTTGCCAAAGTACAAAACTACCAAGCACAAATAGATATTTGGCAACAACAACAGCAAATCTCAGATTTTAATGTGCGCCAAAGCAAGCTCTGGCAGAACCCAAGTCTATCGATTGAACAAAATGGTTTTGGTAAAAATCAAGATCAAGAGCTCAGTATCGGAATCAGCCAACCACTGGATGTATTCGGTCAGCGGAAAATCAATCAAGCACTCGCGAGTACCTCTGCACAGCAAATTCAGTTGCAACAGCAGATTTGGAATGCGCAAAGTCAGCTGATTGTGAAGTTTGCATGGTCACAGCTAGCCATCGCTCAAAATGAGCAATCAATTTACGCTACACAGCTCAAACTCAGCAAATCTAATTTGGACAGTGCACAAAAACGTTATCAAGCAGGCAGTATCGCTTTGGTGGATGTGGAGCGTGCTCAAATTGAAGCTTTGGAGATACAACGTCTATACCAACAAGCAGTTTTAAAACAGCAAACTTCTGCGCGTCATCTTTCTAATTTATGGGGGGAAACTACGTCGCAAATCGCGCTGAATAACAGCGTTACGCCTTGGCCTGAACAGAGCCAAAGTTTAGTTGAGCGTAATTTATCGGAGGGTTGGCTACAAAAATTGTATGCCTTGAATATTCAGCAAGCAAATCAGCAAATTGAACATTTAAAAGTACAGGCACGTCCAAACCCAACCCTAAATATGGGCATGTCACGTACCAAGTCTCCAACAGATACCAATGATACGGTCTTGGTACTTGGTGTGGATATTCCGCTAAATATTTTTAACCGCCAGCAATATGCCATTCCAATGGCGCAAAAACAGCAAATTTTATTAAATCATCAGCAACAGCGCGAGTTAAAACAGCAAGTTTTGGACATCGCCAACAGCATTCACCAGCTTAAAGGTCTACGTACGCAGTTTGATGCCACAGGCAGTCAGATTGGCTTGGCTGAAAAGGTTCAAAACCGAACTTTGCAAGGTTTTCAGGCAGGGAAGTTTGCCATTACAGATGTACAGCAAACCACAAAACAACTCCAAGACCTTCGACTTAGCCAAATACAAATTTTGGCGCAGGCTTGGCAGAGCGCACTCAGTGCTGAAGCCCTAAGTATTGGCACTAGTTATGAAGAAATCAGCCGTTCAGATGCTTATAGCCAACTCAATAAAAAAGCCATTGAAGCATCCCAAACCCTCATCAACAGCGCATCAGCACAATAAGGCAGTTAATCACATGAAAATTAAACAAGATGGAAAAATTTCACAGCTTTTGATGATTGCAGTTTTGATTGGCTTAACGCTGATGCTGTGTACTGCTATTTGGTTAAGTACAAACAAATCCGATGCAGATAAAACTGAGAGTGAGGGAGAGCATAACGAGGCTAATGATAGTGATGCTGAAGCAGAACACGCAGAAGAAGGTGAACTTCAGCTTAGTGCTCAGCAAATGATAGAACAAGGAATTAAAATTGCGACTGCGGAAAATGGTTTGGTCGAAAATATTATTCAATTGCCGGGTAAATTGGCCGTCAATACAGATCAGCAGGCACATATTTCCCCAAATTTTAGCGGACATGTCGAGCAAGTCAGTGTGGCACTCGGTCAAACCGTACAAAAAGGGCAAACTCTAGCTGTGCTTTCTGTGCCTGAATTAATTGATCAGCAAGCTAATTTGCGTATGGTAGAAGCCAATTTAGATTTGTCTCGCCAAGATTATCAGCGTGAGCAAAAGCTATGGTCTCAAGGGATTTCTGCCAAACAGGACTTTCAGCGTGCCGAAAATACCTATCGTCAGGCTCAAATTAGCGTACAGTCAGCACAATCGCGCTTGCAAGCTTTGGGCGCAAATAGCGGTCAAAATGGGCGATTTATTATTCGCGCGCCAATTTCTGGAGTGATTAGTCAAAAAGATATTGTGGTGGGTGAAAATGTGCAATTGGCAGACCAATTATTCACCATCGAACAGCTTAAAGATTTGTGGCTGGAATTTAACTTAGCTCATCAATATTCCGCACAATTACAAAAGGGTCAAAACGTCTCTTTCAAAATTAATGGCTCAGATCAGCTCTATAGCGCAGAGATACAAAGCCTGACATCACAGGCAGATGTGCAAACTGGACGCTTGGTGGTACGCGCCAAATTAAAACAACAATCTGCTGAGCTTCGCCCGAATGTGATGGTCAATGTGCTATTGGCAGATTCAGGTACTAAAAATGTATTACGGGTGCAAAAGTCCGCCGTGCAAAGCATAGAGGGTAAAGACAGTATTTTTATTGTTGAATCTGAACAAAAAGGTCAAGTGCATTTAAAAGCGCAAGCGCTAAAACTTGGACAAGCATCCAGTGATGGGCAATGGCTAGAAGTGATTTCGGGTCTTGAGGCTGGGCAAAAGTATATTTCCCAAGGCAGTTTTTTACTGAAATCTGAACTGGAAAAAGACGAGGCTGGCCATGAACACTAATTCAGAGAATCCTAACACAAATTTACCAAAGCCAGAAGGTCTATTCGAACGCATTATTCAGTTTTCAATTCAAAATGCAATTTGGGTGATGCTGTTTGTCTGTACATGGATTGCCGTCGGGATTTACAGTTATCAAAAACTGCCGATTGATGCAGTACCTGATATTACCAATACCCAAGTGCAAATTAATACGCAGGCCAATGGCTTTACAGCGTTAGAAGTTGAACAGCGGATTACTTATCCGATTGAAAATGCGATGGCAGGTATTCCAGATTTGGAGTTGACCCGTTCTATTTCCCGTTATGGCCTGTCACAAGTCACGATTGTCTTTAAAGACGGTACGGATATTTACTGGGCACGTCAGCAAATTAATCAGCGGGTACAGGAAGTTCAGTCGTCATTGCCAGCTCAGGTTTCTCCGACGATGTCGCCCGTTTCGACAGGTTTGGGCGAGATTTATCAATGGGTGCTGAAAGCAGAACCCAATGCAAAAAAAGCAGATGGTACGGCATATAGCGCGATGGATTTGCGTGAAATTCAGGACTGGATTGTGCGTCCGCAATTACAGCGTGTACAAGGTGTTGCCGAGGTCAACAGTATTGGTGGTTTTAATAAAACCTACGTGGTTTCACCTGATTTAAACCGCATGCAACAGCTGAACCTGTCATTAGAACAATTACAGCAAGCGCTTACAGAAAATAATGAAAACCGTGGTGCAGGATTTATTGAGGAAAATGGTCAGCAGTTAACAGTTCGAGTGCCGGGAACCTTAAACACCATTTCAGATATTGAAAACACCATGATTGACAGCCCAAATGGCAGTCCAATTCGGGTGGGTGATATTGCGCAAGTCTCCATTGGGCATGATTTGCGCACAGGTGGTGCAACCTATAACGGAGAAGAAACGGTTTTAGGTATTGCCATGATGGCTATGGGACAAAATAGCCGAACTGTCTCGAAAGCTGTAGATTCCAAAATTAAAGACATTCAAGCCAGCTTACCCAAAGGGGTAAAAATTGAAACAGTGTATGACCGTACCACATTGGTGGAGAAAGCGATTAAAACCGTTCAAAAGAACTTGGTTGAAGGCGCAATTCTAGTCATCATCATTTTATTTATCTTTTTAGGCAATATCCGTGCAGCACTCATTACGGCCTGTGTTATTCCGCTGTCAATGCTGTTTACCTTAACCGGCATGGCACAAAAGAATATCAGCGCGAATTTGATGAGCTTAGGTGCGCTGGATTTCGGGATTATTGTTGATGGTGCTGTGGTTATTGTTGAAAACTGTATCCGCCGCTTGGCGCATGCACAGCAAACATTAAAGCGTCCATTAACGCAAAATGAACGTTTTAAAGAAGTCTTTTTGGCTGCACGTCAGGCGCGCCGTCCGCTGATATTCGGTCAGTTAATTATTTTAGTGGTTTATTTACCAATTTTTGCTTTAAGTGGTGTAGAAGCAAAAATGTTCCATCCGATGGCATTAACTGTGGTATTGGCACTTGTGGCGGCGATCATTCTGTCTATTACATTTGTACCTGCTGCTGTAGCGCTTTGGGTGAAAGGTGAAATTAAAGAAACAGAAAGCCGTTGGATGAATTGGCTGAAAAAGCAGTATCTTCAAATTTTAAATAAAGCCTTTCATTACAAGGCTGTAGTGATGACTTTTGCACTGTGTTTACTGCTCATTACTGGGCTTTTAAGCACCAAAATTGGCAGTGAGTTTGCACCACAGCTGAGTGAGGGTGATTTTGCAGTTCAGTTGATGCGCTCACCAAGCACAGGCCTAGAAGAATCATTAAAAATGCAGGAGAACGCTGAGAAATTGCTGCTGAAAAAATTTCCAGAGATTCAGGCTGTATTTGCTCGTACAGGTACAGCAGAAGTGGCAACCGATGTAATGCCTCCGAACATTTCCGATGGTTATATTATGCTCAAACCACGTAATGAATGGCCGAACCCTAAAGAAAGTGTGGATGAACTGCGTGGCCGTATGGTGGCTTATGTGGCTACGATTCCTGGCAATAACAGTGAGTTTTCTCAACCGATTGAACTGCGCTTTAATGAGTTGATCTCAGGTGTGCGTAGTGATGTGGGCATTAAAATATTTGGCGATGATATGCAAGTGCTCAACACAGAAGCCACTAAGATCGCCAAAATTATGCAGCAAGTTGCGGGGAGCAGCGCCGTAAAAGTTGAACAAACTTCAGGTTTACCTTTATTAAATATTGAAATAGATAAGGCTTTGGCTGCGCAATATGGTTTAAGCGTTAAATCTATACAGGATACTGTGGCAGCCAGTGTCAGTGGACAAAGTGTAGGAGAGATTTTAGAAGGTGATCGCCGTTTTGATTTTGTTATTCGTTTAAATGATCAAGATCGTAATGTAAGTACGATTTCACAACTACCGTTAAAGTTGCCAAATGGTGGCAGTATTGTACTCTCAAATGTTGCCACAGTCTCTAATGTAGATGGGATCAATCAAGTCAGCCGTGAGAATGGTAAACGCCGTATTGTAGTGACTGCCAATGTTGAAGGCCGTGATTTAGGTTCTTTTGTGGCGGATATGCAGACTCAGCTGAAACAATATGCATTACCAAGCGGTTATTGGATTGAATATGGCGGTCAATTTGAAAACCTTGCATCTGCCAAAGCAAGAATGCAAATTGTCATTCCTTTAGCACTACTGACCATCTTTATTTTATTAATGGCAGTATTTCATAATGTGAAAGAAAGTCTGCTGGTCTTTACTGGCGTACCCTTTGCCTTAACGGGCGGTGTATTGTTTCTTTGGTTAAGAGATATTCCGCTTTCGATGTCTGCAGGGATTGGATTTATTGCACTCTCAGGTGTTGCTGTGCTGAATGGCCTGGTCATGCTGACCTTCATTAAAGAACTGGGGGACAAGTATCCATTGCATGAAGCCGTATGGCAGGGCGCTGTACTTCGATTACGCCCAGTACTCATGACTGCCTGTGTTGCCTCTTTAGGTTTTGTACCAATGGCTTTGGCAACAGGTACAGGTGCGGAAGTGCAACGGCCTTTAGCGACTGTGGTGATTGGCGGTATTCTTTCTTCCACCTTGCTGACCTTGGTGCTATTGCCTGTGCTTTACCGCTGGCTTAATACATCTCGATCTCAATAATCTAGACTAAGCAATTTTGATTAAAACGATATTGCATTAACCCATACGGTTCATTCATTAGACAGAATGGATCGTATGGACTCAGAATCCAATCAATATTTAAAATCAGCAAATCAGCAAAAGCCGATACTCACCTGCATTTTCAACAGGTGCGCGGTGCACACAAGGCAAAACTGGCTGTGTAGGATGATCAACCGCCAAACGCCATAGATGACCATTGCCTAGATTTACAGGCACAGCATTGTCTTTGAGCTGATAATGTAAATCAAAAAAATATTCCGCTAAAAAGTCATCAAATTCTGAGACAGGACCATCGTATAAAGCTTTGAGTTGCTCTCGTATTTCAGGAATTAAGATTTTTTGTGTGACTTGATCATTTGGCACAATATCACTGGAAGCACCATAATATGTACATAAAAAGGTATCGGTAGCGATAGGTGATCGATCGACATGAAAAGAATAAACATCGGTTGAGATGAAATCGAATTCATCATCTCGTTCATAACATTTGAGCAAGTTCAACGAAGGTGATGCACCAAATGCTGTTAATTGTTGCAGATCATTTAAAATAACTTCTCTGGCTAAATGGCCTTGCGATGAAAGTGTTAACTTCATCAGATCATCTATAGAAATTTCGGTTATATTTTCAATCAGTTCGAGTTTTTCGACTATTTCTTTAAAGTCGCCTTGTATGCTGCGTTGCCAGCAAAGCGCATTCATTTGACCTTCGAAATGACGATGAATCAATTCAGAAAATGTAGTGACTACACCAATTTGAGGATGCTGGGAAAAAGTATTGCTCATAATAGGGATCAATTTAAATCTGAGGCGAAGATACTGCGTACAAGGAAGTGCTAGAAGGATTAAGCAGTTTTATTCTATCTTAAACCATAAACTGCTATACAAAATTATTCGAGCATAGGCATTCATCGTTACGCTTTCTGTTTGGCTTTTTGGCGTAAGACATACAAATATAAGCTTTCTACTTTTTCACGTGCCCAAGGTGTAGTACGTAAGAATCGTAGTGATGATTTAACGCTTGGATCTATGCAAAAACATCTAATTTCAATTTTGCGGCTTAAGCCTTCAAAACCACTGTAGTAATCCAATAATTCATCCAAGATGTCAGCAAGTTTTTTGCCGTGTAAAGGGTCATTGGAGGTGCTCATATTAGATCAATCATATTTTGGGAGACCATTATTATAACCTGAGCGAGTTGAAAAAATGAGAGGGTTTGAATTTAAACATCAGGAACGTCAGATTCGCCAATTGATAAGATTCTGATTTCGGCATAACGTATATTATGTTCATTAGCGTACTCGGCATCGTGAATGATAATTTTACAGATTCACGATGTCGAGCTGTGGCAACAGATGCGTTGTGTAGGCCACAGTCTTGGATATGCTATTTAACATAATATATATTATACGAAATAGTATAATTAAGACTTTGATATTTAATACTTTTTTAATTTATGGGTGCTTAAATCTTTCATCTGTGTAACAAACTTGATTTGTTGCTCTTACACATCAAACATATTTTGTGCCGCCAAGATCCTACGCAATACTGACAATATTATTTGTCCTGCCACAATCCTTAGACAAAAAAAAGCCATAACAATTGTTGCTATGGCTAGTTCACATGTATTTCTATATTTAAATCAGTCTACTGTTTTCCTGATTGTTGATTTAGGAAGATTTGATTTCCTCACTACTAAATACTTTAGTCTTTTGCTCTATTTGATCTGGCTTTAAAAATGAAGATGCAAAAATCGCAATGACTGCAAAGCCTGAAATATACGCAATAATTAAATTTGGACTTCCATCACCAATACTCAACAATTTCGTCGCGATTAATGGTGCTAAACCGCCACCTAGCACGCCTGCAAATTGAACTGAGATTGAAATACCGCTATAACGTATTTCTGCTGGAAATTGACGTGAAAATAACTGTGACTGCGGTGCATACATCAAAGGAAAAACCACACCAATACCAATCACTATGGCCGTCCAAACCAATACCGGATCCTTGGTATTTAACATCGCAAAAAATGGATAGCTGTATAAAGCCAATACGCATAAACCAAATCTAAACATGTTTTTTTGCCCAACTTTATCAGACAAATGCCCAAAAATTGGCGTAATAACCATGATGACTGCAGCACCACAAATCGTTGCAAACAAGATATCTTGTCGAGGAATATTTAGCTGTGTGGTTGTATAAGCTAAAGCAAATGTCGATGCCAAATAGAACCAAGCATTTTCAGCAGCTCGAGATAAAATGATGGTAATCAATTGCTTAGGATGATTTTTAAACACTTGTTTTGCTGGAACTTTAATTGATTCGGTTTGAGCTTTCACTTTTTCAAAGTCTGGTGATTCAGGTACTTTTACACGAATATACCAACCTACAGCCAGTAAAATAATGCTAGCTAAAAATGGTAGACGCCAACCCCAGCTAAATAGTGCTTCTTCAGGCAACATTGAGACTAGACCTAAAGCTACCGAAGCGAGCAATAAACCACCACCTGTACTGGCTTGCGGTAAACTTCCCCAAAAGCCTTTTTTACCCGCTGGCGCATGCTCTACCGCCATGAGGACTGCTCCGCCCCATTCTCCACCCATGGCCATGCCCTGTATAAATCTTAAAATAATTAAACAGACCGTTGCCCAATAACCAATGGTTTCAAATGTCGGTAACAACCCAATCATCACCGTTGGAATACCCATCAACATTAATGTGACCAATAACATTGATTTACGACCGATTTTATCGCCGAAATGACCAAAAACAATTCCACCAAGTGGTCGACCAATAAATCCTACAGCATAGGTAGCAAATGCAGCCAACACGCCAGTTAAGGGATCAAGATTTGGGAAAAAAAGTCGGTTGAAAATGAGTGCTGCGGCAGCACCATAGATAAAAAAGTCATACCATTCGATGGTTGTACCCACCATGCTGGAAATACCCGCTAAACGATGCGAGGACTTAGCTGGTGGAGCTGTGTTTCCCTGTACATTTTGCATTGTTATCTTCCTTATTCTGCAAGATATTTCTATATTGCATTTTCACGATGCTTGATTTGTTTGATGATTTTCTTCTTGAAAATCAATATTTTTTAGATCTTATATGTTTTAATTTACGCTAAGTCACTTGTTCATATCGAACATGAAATCAAATATGAATATTGACCACGTGTTTGAACCGTTTAATTATTAATCTACTGATTAAATAGATATTTCCTCCATTATTTTATCTAAGCTCGGACTAGATTGTTGCCACTTTGGCTGTTTGTCTTTATCCACAATTAATGCACGTACACCTTCGACAATATCGCCATGTTGAAACCAAACGTCTTGTAAATGTCGTTCAATTTGCATGCATTGCTTTAGTGAAAGACCACGACCTAAATGCTGGAGTTGTAAACTGATTCTTTTCGCAATTGGAGAACGTTGTTCCAAGGTATTGCGTATTTTTAACGCCCACGCTTGAGCATCATTATGCTGTTCATTTTCAAGACTATTTTCAATGGCATCAATACTCTCAAAACCAAAATGCTTACGAATTAAATCTGCATTTTGACTAAGTTCACTTTCCGCTGGTCGAGTAATATATTTCGCAATCAATTGTTCAATATTTTCCTTACTTAGTTGCTTAGAATTTCTTAAATCTTCTTCTAATTGAATAAGTTGCTCACTCGGAACATGGTAGTCAATCAAATCTAGATATAACGCATCGCTGGCACTGATTTGATCACCCGTAATTGCCATGTACACACCAATATCATCTAAACGGGATAAAAAGTGTGTCGCAGCCACATCTGGGAAAAATCCAATGGCAGTTTCAGGCATGGCAAATTTAGATTTTTCGCTGCTGATAAGCACATGACATGCTTGCGCCAAGCCAAATCCACCACCAAGTACATAACCATCGAGTATGACAATAATGGGTTTTTCATAGGCACGAATGGTATTCAGCATTTCATACTCAGCTTGAAAATAAGCTTGATGATCTTCTTTACCATTCATATAACTATCATAGAGATAACGAATATCTCCACCTGCACAAAATGCTTTAGGACTATTTGAGCGAATAAGTACGGCATGAATAATGGTTTGATCAGCCCATAGTGCTAATTGCTGTTGAATGCCTTGGATCATTTCCAAAGACAAGGCATTTAAACTTGCCACGCGATCTAAACTGATTTGGCCTAAATGTACATGTTCTTCAATCATTAAGTTATTTGTACTCATATCCATATAATCCTTTTTTATTTTTAATTGTTTTTAAAATTGGCTTGGCGCTTTTCAACAAATGCTTGCATGCCTTCTTTTTGGTCTTGAGTTGCAAAAATCGAATGGAATGTTCTACGTTCAAAGCGTAAACCTTCTTGCAAACTGACTTCAAATGCACGGTTAATTGACTCTTTGATCATCATGGTTGCCACTACAGATTTTTCGGCTATTTTTTTAGCAGCATTTAAGGTCTTTTCGACTAACTCCTCTTTAGGGAAGACTTGAGCAACTAAACCACTCTGCTCTGCTTCTACTGCGCCCATTTGTCTGGCAGTCAGACACATTTCCATGGCTTTGGCCTTACCAATAGCAAGCGTTAAACGCTGTGTACCACCTATTCCTGGAATTACACCCAAAGTTACTTCTGGTAAACCAAATTTTGCATTGTCGGCACAGTAAATAAAGTCACACATGAGCGCTAACTCACAGCCTCCACCTAACGCATAACCACAGACAGCTGCGATTAAAGGTTTACGGCGCTGAGCAATTCGATCTGCCAGATGAAAAAAATCATCCAAATAAATATTCGGAAAACTCAGTTCAGCCATTTCCTTAATATCTGCACCAGCGGCAAAGGCTTTTTCTGAACCTGTAATAACCATACAACCGATGGTTGGATCTCGATCTAAATCATCCAAGGCCAAATTAAGGTCTTTAATTATTGTGCTATTCAACGCATTTAAGGCCTGAGGACGATTTAAAGTAATAAGTCCAACACCATTGTTCTTTTCGAGCAGAATCGTTTCAAATTGCATGTGAGATCCCTATATATGTTCAATATTTATGAGTAGGCTTCGTCTGAAGCCTTGTCGTTTTAAATGTCTTAATGACAACGTTATAAGCTGCGGGCAATTACTAAACGTTGGATATCACTCGTACCTTCATAGATTTGGCAAATACGTGCATCACGATATATACGCTCTATCGGGAAATCTTTGAGATAGCCATAACCTCCAAAGACTTGTAATGCTGCTGAGCAAACACGTTCAGCCATTTCAGATGAAAAAAGCTTGGCCATAGACGCTTCATTTAAGCAAGGTTGTCCTGCTTCTTTTAAACGTGCCGCGTGATAGACCAATTGGCGTGCGGCCTCTATTTCTGTTGCCATACTTGCCAATCGGAACGCAACTGCCTGATGTTCAAAGATCGGCTTTCCAAAGGTAATACGCTCTTTGGCATATCGGGTTGCTTCTTCTAATGCTGCACGTGCAAGACCAACTGCTTGCGCCGCTATACCAATACGACCGCCTTCTAGATTTGATAAGGCGATTTTCAAACCTTCACCTTCTTTTCCTAACATTAGGCTTTCATGCACTCGCACGTCTGTTAGTGCAATTTGGCAGGTATCTGAGGCATGTAATCCAAGCTTTTCTTCAGTACGAATCACTTCATAACCGGGTGTTTCTCTTGGGACAATAAAAGCACTCAAGCCTTTTTTCCCTGCACTTGGATCAGTCACAGCAAAAACAATAATGACCCCTGCATTATGTCCAGAGGTAATAAACTGCTTAGCACCATTAATCACCCATTCATTGCCATCTTTTACTGCACGAGTTTTAATGGCAGCAGCATCTGAACCCGTATGTGGCTCAGTTAATGCAAATGCACCGATCATTTTGCCTTGTGCTAAAGGCACTAAATATTTCTGCTTTTGTTCTTCTGTGCCAAATTTAGCAATAGGAACACAGCCTACCGAGTTATGTACACTCATAATGGTTGAGGTTGCCCCATCGGCCGCGGCAATCTCTTCTAAAGCCATAACATAGGCAAGATTACCTGTATCTGAACCACCCCATTCATCTGATACCAACATACCCAATAAACCCAGTTCCCCCATCTGCGCTAAAGCCGCTTTGGGAAAAGTTCCGTGTTTATCCCATTCAGCTGCTTGAGGTTTAATTTGTTCCTGTGCGAAACTGCGTGCCATGTCCTGAATTAATAATTGTTCTTCGGTAAATTGCATCTTATCTTCCTGTACATCAATCAATTGCTTTCATCCAATTTAAAAATGATTGGAAATGAATGAAAGCTTGATTCCTGATCCTGATTGTTCGGCATTCATTTAGGGTTAATCGTTGCGTCTTTTAACTTGCATGCTGCGTGGATTGTTTCGCAATCTCTTGATTTCTTAATAAGAAACGCTGAATTTTTCCGCTTGGGGTTTTCGGTAGTTCTTGAACGAACTCCACCAATCGTGGATAAGCATGTGCAGATAAGCGCTTTTTCACAAATTGCCCTAGTTGCTCTGCTAACTCTTCTGACGCTGTGACATGCTCAGCTAAAATCACAAAAGCTTTTACGATTTCTGTCCGATCAGGATCAGGTACACCAATGACCGCAGCTTCAATCACTGCATCATGCTCAAGTAAAGCGCTTTCTACATCGAATGGCCCAATACGATAACCTGATGTTGTAATCACATCATCATTACGACCAACGAAGCTCATACTGCCATCTGCGTGTAATTCTGCGGTATCACCCGTGAGGTAATAATGCTTTAAAAAGGGTGACTTACGACTTTCTTTATAGCCACCAAACCACATCATCGGTGATTGACTGATATCGACGGCAAGCACTCCCGGCGTTCCTGCAGCTAACTCTTGCCCTTGTTCATCAACAACCGCCACGCGATATCCCGGACTGGCATAACCTGCGACACCTGCGCGAATATCATGTTGTAAGCCATGATGATTACACACCACCATACCAACTTCAGTCTGACCATAATGGTCAAAGATCGGTGCATCTAAAACTTGTTTAAACCAGCGGAACACTTCAGGGTTAAGCGGCTCACCAGCGCTACTGACGACTCGAAATTTCCCTTTGAGTTTTGCCATTTGTTCAGGATCAGCTGCCATCATCATCCGATACGCTGTCGGTGCGCCTGCAAGGTTCGTCACTTTGTAGTCATCTACGATCTGACACAAACTATCAATGCTAAAACCACCTTCGTAAAAGAGTGTTGCATGTCCAAGTAAAAGTGGCCCAGTAATTCCGTAATACAAACCATAAGCCCAACCCGGATCGGCAATATTCCAAAACGAATCATCTTCACGTAGCCCTACCGCATTTTTCATATATTGACCAAAAGCGATTAAGGCTTTGAGCGGGACTTCTAAAGGTTTTGCAGGACCTGTAGTACCTGAAGTAAACATCAAAAGAAATGGATCATTGATGCTCTGTAGGACAATTTCACAATCTGTAGACTGTGCGTTTACTTCATCCCAAAAGTTTAAATCTCCCTGTTGTATCCCTTGACCCGCTAGATCTGCAACAGTAACGATTTGAGGACAATGTGCAACTTCATCTAATTTACTGCGATTACCAACATCGCTAATCACCAATTTGCTTTGTGCAAGGTGTAAACGATGTTCAATGGCTTTGGGGCCAAAGGCGGTAAATAGCGGTTGATATACAGCACCTATTCGCCAAGCCCCTAAAATCACCACAAGTAATTCAACTGTACGGGGTAATAAACCCGATACACGATCACCTTTTTGCACACCCTGTGACTTTAAAAAATTGGCAAATAGGCTTGACCACTGTTGCAGCTCTGCAAAGGTATATTGTTCTTTCCGCCCATCTTTGCCTTGCCAATACAGTGCAACCTTATCTTGATCAATCGCATGACGGTCGCAGCATTCATAACATGCATTTAATTGCTCTAAAGAGCCTGATAACATTTCTTTGGCAGCATGATTTAAGTCAAATGCCTTTGCAACATCTTGATAATTCGACATCTTATCTACCTCAGTCTCAATTTATTGTTATTCCGACACGAGTGTTAGTATTTTTAGCCATCCCTAGGCTAGATTTAAAAATTCAATGCGATTATTCAGCGTCCTTAGGTAAGTATTGCTGCACGATGCTGGAAAAATCTAAGTGTGCATTACCTTGTAAACACAGCTGTTGATACATTTGCTGAACCAGTCCGCCTAAAATAATCGGCTGTTTGACTTGTCCTGCGGCTTCTACAGCCAATCCTAAATCTTTCAACATCAACTGCGTTGCAAAACCATCGGTATAGCCACGTCCTGCAGGTGCATTTGCTGAGATACCCGGCCATGGATTACATACATCCGAACTCCAGCAACGTCCGCTCGAACTATTCACCACACCTGCTAAGGCTTGAGGATCAATCCCCAGACGCGCACCGAGCGCCATACCTTCAGCAACGGCTGCCATGGAAATACCAAGAATCAAGTTATTGCAAATTTTCGCAATTTGACCTGCACCCACATCACCACAATGCACAATGTTTTTACCCATGTGGCCCAATACCGCTTTGGTTTTTTCAAAGGTTTGATCATCCGAACCGACCATAAAGGTTAATGTACCTGCCTGAGCACCAATAGTTCCGCCTGAAACAGGTGCATCACAGATTTTTATCTGATATGCAGCACCTACCTCGGCTATGTCCTTAATGGTTTGCGGATCAATGGTACTGCTATCGATACATAAGCTTCCTGCTTTCATTACCGCCAATACACCATTTTCTCCCAAATACACTTCTTTGACATGCTTGGCAGCAGGCAACATGCTAATCACAACATCTGCTTGTTTCGCTGCATCTTGTGGGCTTTGGCAAACAATGCCACCTGCTTCAGTAAAATGCTGAATCGCAATTTCGCTTAAGTCGAAACCGTAAACCGTAAAACCTGCTTTGAGTAGGTTTTGGGCCATTTTTCCGCCCATGTTTCCTAAACCGATAAAGGCAATATTCATCCTTGAACTCCTAAATTAACGTAGGTTAATGGTGGTATTCACTTCACCTTTTTCTTGTGTATCTTCGAACCAACGACTGGTGATGGTTTTGGTTTGTGTATAGAACTGAACTGCTTGCTTACCATATGGACCTAAGTCACCCAGTTTTGAACCACGCGATCCTGTAAAGCTAAAGAAAGGTACAGGTACAGGAATTGGAATATTGATACCCACTTGACCAATATCGATATCGCTTTGGAATGTACGAGCAACTGCACCACTTTGTGTAAATAGTCCAACACCGTTGCCGAATGGATTGGCATTAATCAATTCAATCGCCTGCTCCAGAGTATCGACATGAATAATGGCTAATACGGGTCCAAAGATCTCTTCGGTATAGATGCGCATATCGGTTGAAACTTGATTAAAAATCGTTGCTCCGACAAAGTTTCCTTGCTCATAGCCGATGACTTGAACATCACGACCATCCAGCAACAGCTCTGCGCCTTGTTCTACACCGCTTTGAATTAAATCCAGTACACGTGCTTTTGCGCGAGGTGAAATGACTGGGCCAATATCGGTATTCGGCTCATGCCCTGCATTAACCTTCAGCGTTTTGGCTTTTTCAACCAGTTCATTGACCCATTCTTTACTTTCACCAACCATGACAGCAACCGACAAAGCCATACAACGCTGACCTGCCGCACCAAATGCTGCACCAACGAGAGCATTTAAAGTTTGTTCTTTATTGGCATCTGGCATCACCACCACATGGTTTTTAGCCCCCATCATCGACTGCACACGTTTTCCATGCTGTCCTGCAAGGTTATATACATGTGTACCAACAGCCGTAGAGCCTACAAATGAAATGGCCTTAATAGCTTGATGTGTGCATAAACGATCAACAACGTCTTTACCACCATGAACTACGTTTAATACACCTGCTGGAATACCGGCTTCAATCGCAAGTTCTACAAGCATCATGGTCGACAATGGATCTTGTTCAGATGGCTTTAAGACAAAGGTATTTCCACTGACAATGGCCATTGGGAACATCCACAGTGGAATCATCGCAGGAAAGTTAAATGGCGTAATTCCTGCACATACACCCAAAGGTTGCTGCAAAGTATAGGTATCCACACCACGTGCAACACCTTCTATATATTCGCCCATTTGAAGTGTGCCAACCGAACACGCATGCTCAACGACTTCTAAACCACGTTGAATATCACCTTCAGCATCTGCTAGCGTCTTTCCTTGCTCAGCAGTCAGTACACGGGCAATGTCTTTCATATTGCTACGGATCAGATCTTGTAGCTTCAACATAATGCGCATACGTGCTTGTACGTGTGTTAAGCGCCAAGTCTTAAACGCCTCTTGCGCTGAAGCAATCGCTGCATCCACTTCTTCCATAGTCGCCATTGGAACACGACCCAAAACCTCTTGAGTTGCAGGATTTAGAATGTCTTGCCACTCTGTAGTGTTTGACTCTACAAATTTACCGTTAATTAATAATTTAGCCGTCGCAGACTGAATATTTGACATTGTGTTCATGACCTCTCCATAGGCACTTATTGTTTTGTACTGACTTAGAAAATATCCAAAAGCCTTATATTTATATTTTCCAATTCACTTCAAACTAGCAAAGAAAATTTTGACTACCAATAGAGATTCACGCACGATTGATGTGCAAATATGCACAGGGATGACAATAACAATGAAAGTAGATTGGGATCATTTACAGTATTTTTTGGTTTTGGCTCGTGCGAAAACCCTAACCAATACCGCACGTATTATCGGTGTTGAGCACAGTACGGTTTCTCGACGTATACATGCGCTAGAACTGGCTTTAGGCACGCCATTATTTAAACGTGAAGCCACAGGTTATGAACTCACTTTAGAAGGTTTGGCACTGGTTCCTCGCGTTGAACAAATGGAACAGGCATTTTTACAAATCGAAAAACCCAACCAACCTATGCAAGGTCGTGTGCGAATTGGCACACCCGAAGGGTTTGGAACGGCATTTTTGACACAGCTCTTGGCAGAATTGTCCAAAAAATACCCTCTGCTGACTATCGACCTTATTCCTGTACCGAAAATGATCAAGCTTTCACATCGTGAAGCAGATATTGTTATTTCCATCGATCGACCGAAATCAGGCCCCTATATAATTACTCGACTGGCAGACTATTGTTTAAAGATTTATGGCAGTAAAGAATACTTAAAAAACACGCAACCCATTCATACATTAGAAGATTTAAAATCACACACTTTTGTGAACTATATAGATGATCTAGTCTATAGCCCAGAACTGTATTGTTTAGAACGTTTACCTATTCAGCTCAATGCAAACTTTAGAAGTAGTAGTATTTTGGCTCAACAAATTGCTGTGAGTGCGGGTGCAGGATTGGCAATATTGCCCAAGTTTTTGGCCGAGGAAAAACCCGAATTAGAACAAGTCTTGGCGCAAGATGTTCGTTTTGTGCATACCTTTTGGATGCTGACCTTAGTCGATTTACAGCATGAGCCGCGTATTAAACTGGTTTGGGACTTTTTGAGAAAAAGAACCGACCAATATCATAATTTATTAATGGATTAAGAAATGAAGCTACCTTCCAAACTATAACTGTTATAGAAATTTAGATGAATGTTGTATCTATGCTTTCAAGCGATATACCCCAATAATCACCTATAACCACTAGGGATTTAGAGTACATCTTATGAGCAATCAAGAGCCTAAAAAACCGCAAAAATTTGCAGACAGTGAAATTTCAGATAAGGCCTTTAAGCGTGCCATTATTTGGTTCTCGATCTATGTGCTTTTATTCTGTATTGGTGTAGCGTTTGTCGTTGGTGCAGATAATTCATATCTACCTTAAACGATAATCTATTCGCTTATTGCAACTCGCTATTGCATGTATATCTTACATTTCATGTTCGCTCATGATCAGTTCATAATGAATTGATCATTAAGCCAAATAATTTGGTTTTAAATTTAAAAAAAGCTTGTAAGTCTACATTTACAAGCTTTTTTGCATTTTTAAAGTGATCAAATTACAGCTATAAAATTACTTGCCCATCTGAATCGCTTATGCAGGACTTTGCTTTTTAACTTGGTGCTGTAGATGTGTTTGAATATATTCACCGTAGACCGACATTTTTTCAAAGATGTGTTCTGAATAAAACATGTCTTCTACCAAGACTTGCGCACGATCAAATTCATATAAACCCAATCGTTGTAAAATTTTCGCATTAATAAACGAAAATTTTTGGCATAAATCGATATATTGCTGATCTTTGTCTTTAAATAGCAGCTTTAACATATTGATTTGATTTAGATCAAAATCAATCTCTTCCGTTTTATCCGCCAAGACATGGATTTCAACATCTAAATATTCAGCAAGCTGATTTAATTTTTCTAAGTCGATATGTAGATGTGTAATACAAATGATTTTGGAAACTTTCGGATTACATAAGCTATTGATCAAACTAAAATAGAAGTATTCTGCTGGCGATAGTTGTTCATTATGTAGCTCAATGTAGACATTTAGTCCCGATAAAACATCATCAACTTTAAATGCGCTAAGTTTAGCCTCAGCATGATAATAACGATTCAATATCGCAACATTTTCAGGGCTTTGCGGTGTAGCGTACATCACCTTCTGATTCAAATTCGCTAGGATAAAAGGTGCAAATAAAAAAGCCGCATTTTCAGCCTTGGCGTGCATATGCTCCTGACAAATACTGACATAGCCCACTTGCTGTACTTGTCGTAAAATTCGACTGCGTAAAAGTACTGCTTCTAAATTAGTATGCTGTTGTTGCAACAGATGCAGCGTTGAATCTGTCAATGGAACACCCACCAGTAAATGTTGTAACAGTTCTAATTCACTGGCTTTAAACATAGTCAACTCCCTAACTTCCATACCATTTGACGCCACAAGTGTTGTGGTTAATGCACCTTATAAAAAATTCAAGCTTAAAACTAGATACAGTGAATTTGAAAAAACATATAACAGTACCGACCCATCTGTTATAAAAATATAATGCTGGGAAACTTTTACTGATATATTTATAACAGAATCTTGACTTGTTGATGACTATGTATAAATCGGAACAGCTCGCACAGCACCTACGTCAACTGATTGAAAATGGCACTTTAAAAGCGCACGAAAAACTCCCTTCTTTACGTGAACAAGTACAGTTGTCCGGCTTTAGTTTAATCACGGTCATGAATGCTTATCAGGAGTTAGAATCGCGTGGCTTGATCTATGCGCGCGAGAAATCTGGCTACTATGTGGCGCAAGGCTTAGTCGAAATAGAGGCTGAACAAACTCAAATCGTGTCCTTAAACACTCCTGTTGAAATTAACTCACTGGTCTTTAAGTATTTAAAATCGATACAAGATGAAAAAATCGTTCCATTGGGTTCAGCCTTTCCAGCTCAAGACATTGTTTTTTCTAAAAAGTTAACCCAAATCATGGGGCAAATCTCCAGGAATCCCAAAAGTTACGATGCCATTGATAATCTTCCACCCGGTAATTTAGCCTTACGTAAGTTAATTGCACAGCGCTATTGCATGCAAGGCATTGCCACAGATCCAGAGGATATTGTGATTACCTCAGGCTGTATGGATGCACTGAATCTTTCCTTACAGGCCATAGCCTCACCGGGTGATTATATTGTGTTACAGCAAAATATTTTCTATGGCGCCTTGCAAGCTGCTGAGCGCTTAGGCCTTAAAGTGGTGACCTTACCTGAACATCCACAAGACGGTTTTGATTTAACCGCATTTGAACATATTTTAAAAACTTATCCCGTCAAGATCTGCTGGCTGATGCTGAATTCGCATAATCCTGTTGGCTTCACAGTGAGTGATGAAATCAAGCAAAAAATTGCCGTGTTATTACACCAATATCATGTGCATTTAATTGAGGACGATGTGTATGAGGAAATGCATTATGCCTCTAAGAAGCCCGTTTCAATGAAATATTTTGACCAAAATAATATGGTCTTACATTGCTCTTCTTTTTCTAAAACGTTGGGCGCTGCATTTCGGGTCGGTTGGGTGCATGCGGGTAAATATTCTCAAGCGATTCAACACTTACAGCTTATGAGCACGATTTCCGTTAATACCTTATTGCAAAATGCCTTGGTGGAATTTATTTCAAATTATCATTATGAAAAACATTTAAGGGTCTTAAGAAAAAGTCTACAACAGCATAAATTACAGTTTTACCGTTATTTGGAAAGCCGCCTACCGACTGGATGCAAATTACAATATCATCCAAGTGGTTATTTTCTTTGGTTAAAATTACCAGAAAACGTTGAAAGTATGGCAATCTATGAAGCCCTAATTCACCAGCAGATCGGCGTTGCTCCAGGCCGTTTATTTAACGTATCAGAAGCCAAAACTCAATATATCCGTTTAAATTGTTCCTTTGCATGGAAGGATGAGATTCAACAGGCTTTAGATGCCCTCCTTAGTACAATCTCTGCACTTTCCTCAGATCAGATGAATATTTGACAATTTTTATTGTCATTATTATGCTCAAACGGATATTGTTCAAATACATATATTTGTTGTTGAGATAACAACGAATTCATTCAAAATTTACCAAAATTCAAAAAACAAATAGGTTCGTTCATGGAAGATCAAAAACACAGTCAACGCATACATGCCTTTAGTTCGGATGTACTCACAGATCTAGATGCTGTGGGGATTGCACAGCTCATCAAATCTAAAGAAGCCTCTGTACAGGAAATAACACAAGCGGCCATTGCACGTGCGGAACAAGTCAATCCGCATCTAAATGCCATTGAACTGGACTGTTTTCAACGTGCTTTAGAGAAAAATCAATATGTTGAACATGGTCTATTTGCGGGCGTCCCTTTTTTCTTTAAAGATAATCTAGATTATCAAGGATTGCCCTCACGCCATGGTTCAAAGGCCATAGGTTCAAAACCTGCCGACCGTAATCCTCAAATTAGCCAACAAATCTTAGATCAAGGTTTTGTCGTATTAGGCAAATCTAAGCTCCCTGAATTTGGTCTAAATGCCAGCACCGAATATAAAGATGGATCAGCCACCTATAACCCGTGGCATTTAAGTTATTCCTGCGGCGCATCTTCAGGGGGTTCCGCAGCTCTCGTTGCAGCCGGTGTAGTGCCAATTGCCCATGCCAATGATGGCGGTGGTTCGATTCGAATCCCTGCTGCATGCTGCGGTTTGATTGGATTAAAGCCTAGCCGTGGCCGTACTTTTGATAGTGAAGCAGCAGGCTCTCTTCCGATTAATATCATCAGTGAAGGTGTCCTAACCCGTAGCATACGAGATACTGCGCATTTCTATGCAGGAATGGAGTCAAGTTATTATAATAAAAAGTTGCCACGCATAGGCATGATTCATGGGCCTTCTAAACGTCGACTACGCATCGGCTTAGTCCCGCAATCGATTACAGGGCAAATAGATAGCGAAACAACTGCAACGTTAATGCATAGCGCAGCACTCTTAGAAAAATTAGGCCATCATGTTGAAGAACTTCAGTTACCTTTTTCCTTAAGCTTTGTTGAAGATTTCAGTGAATATTGGGGGATGTTGTCCTTTTTACTGAGTACATTTGGCAAGAAAATTTTTGGTGCTGACTTTAATCCAAAAGAGTTAGATCACTTAACCGTTGGTTTATCGAAGTTGTATAAAAAGAACTTTTATAAAACCCCGCTGTTTCTGTATCGATTAAAGAAAATGCAGCAGCAATATCGTGAAATCTTTAAGCATTATGACGTTTTGCTATCGCCTGTACTTGCACATACCACACCTAAAATTGGCTATTTGTCACCTCAATTACCGTTTGACCAGTTATTCGAACGTATACAGAACTATGTGACTTTTACCCCTATCCAAAATGTGGTGGGTGCGCCGGGTATGTCGATTCCTATGGGAGAAACGCAAAACGATGGACTACCGATCAGTATGCAAATATCAGCCGATGTCGGGGATGAAAAAACCTTGATCGAACTGGCGTATGAAATTGAAGAAGCTCAGCCATGGCGACGTATTCAGGATATGCCTCGAACTGCTTAACAGCCCAATCAAAGGTTTAAAAAAGGGAGCTGATTGGCTCCCTTTTTTATTCTCAGATCCGCAGCATAAGGCTTTGCAAGGGATAACTGTATTTGAATACAAGATACTTAATTAAAATGATACGTTAGTCCTGCATATACCGCCCGACCTTCACCCGGTGTTAAACGAGCAGGATCTTTGCCGGCATCGTTATAGCCCGGTGTAACGGTAGATGCATATTTTTTATTGCCCATATTTCTAAAATCCAACCACGCCATATACTGTTTTTGCGGTTGTATATAGCCGAACGATGATCCCCAAATTTGCCAATCTTTTGCGTAGAAACTATTGGCATAGTCTGTTGCGACCTTTGCGGCATAAAGTGTATTGACTGCGGCATAGAAGCCTAAAGGATGTTCGTATTTCAGTTCAGCCTGATAGATGTGTTTTGGTATCCCTGCAAGCTCATTTTTTCCAAAAACTGCATCATTTTTATAGTGAAAATCATTCAAGGTATAGGCTTGTTTCAGTTGAACTTGTCCATATTCATCATTTTGCCAAAGTGAACTGTTTAAACCGATTTCAAGCCCCTGATGGATGGTGTCTGAAGCATTCGATTCAGCAATAATCTTTTTAGGCTCTGATTGGATTTCAACGGCCAGTAGTTCATTTTTAACCTGTGAATAGTAATATGCAATATTCCATTCACCCAATGCATGTTGACCACGTCCACCTAGTTCAAGAGTATTCGCTGTCTGACTATTCAAATGAATCGGAGCACTTTGGCGTCCCGTTGCTGCGCCACTACCTTCTGGGAAGTATTGATCCGAACCCCAAATTAAAGCCCATGGATGTGGTGCTTCTAAGCTTCGACTGACATTGGCAAAGAGCTGTGTTTCAGGTTGAATTTGATAACGAAAACCTAGCGATGGCAGGACATTCCATTCACGAATATTTTCTTTATGGCTTTGCACAGGCCATGTCACTTCACTTTCACGGTGGATGTACGCCAAGGCGACACGACTATCGAGCCAAAACTGTGGATGTAGTGCCAAGGCATTGGCATAATGTAAAACATAGTCACCACCTTGGTAGGTATAATGCCGCGTTTCTGTACCCGCAGCATACGCGCCTTGCGCTACGCGCAAGCGCTCAATAACCTGACCATCAGGTAAATGCGTGGTACTACGAAAACCTAAAGTATTTTGACTTTCATGCCCACTCAGCGTTCGGTCAAATTGATAGTTGAATAAGGTGCTGATATCGTCATAGTCAACATCGGTACTATACAATCCTTCTTGCAAATCCATCGGATAATGATGATAGGCCAGACCCATCTGTAAACGATCACCTGATTCCAAGGTCATATTGGTTTTATTCGCCAACCAAAGACTTCCCGGCTGCGGGCGATTATTATTCAGTGAGATATTTAGGGGGACTGCTTGTTTGGGATCTTGTTCAATCTGCTGTTGGGTTAGACGTCCCGGTGTTTGGTGTTCAGTCTCTCGGTAACGCAAATAAAAACGTGTATCTAGGTTAGGATTTATTTGATAGCCCACATTGGCCGATAAACCTTTACTTTGGCTTGAGGAATGATCTTGAAAACCATCATCATCACTTTGCGTTAAGGACAGATAATAGTCTAAGTCACCGATTTGTTGTCCTGAGCTGATTTCACTTTTTTGATAACCGTGGCTACCCATTTCATGATGCACTGATAATTTTGCTGCATTTTTTCCGGTTGGGCTGGCATAGTTAATTAGACCACCCAAGCTTAATGCGCCACGTGTTAAACCATTAGCCCCCCGTAAAACCTCTATATGGTCTACCCACAGCGGCTCAAGCAGTTCATAAGGTGTTCCCCCTGGCCCTGTAAATGGCAAATCATCTAAGGTTACATACAACCCTGAAGCATGCGCCCCCGGTGCACGATTGATCCCCGAGCCACGTATCGACAGTTTCACCCCTTCATTTCCTGAAGATGCCGCGTATATCCCCGGTTGATTTTTAAATAAATCAGCATTTGTTCGCTTGGGTACATCTTGAATGTCTGCTGCAACGATCGCATTGGTTGCACCATTTACTTTAGTCAGTGCTTTTTTTATTTGATCATCCATTGAACTTTGTTCAACGTTAATGGTGATTTCAGGTAATACATTGCTATCTGCAACACTATACTGTGCCATTGCAGTAAGCATCATCAGGCTTAAAAGCTTAAGTGACGTGTTGTTATATTTGGAAAATTGAGGGACATCCATGATTGCGTCTTCTAAGTGAAACGAAATTGACGGCAAGGATTGTAGTGTGTTTTATCGTCATGTATGTATCAAAATATTTCAAAATTCATGATTTTTATCAATATCCTTCTTCGTATTTTTATATTCAAATGATTTGTTAAATGAAATAAAACAGATAATTATATTTTTTAGTCAAAAAATAAAAGTTTCTAAATAAGATAAAAGCCCTCAATCTGAGAAGATCAAGGGCGTGTATGGATTGAGAGTACGCATTCAAAGATTTTCGGAAAGTTAGATGTCAAATCCTGAACATACTTTCAATCACGCTCTCGTTAAATTGATATTGAAATTTCTAAGGCAATTTAAATTAAACAATTCTCTGTAAGGGCATTAGAAGTTGTACATCGCGACCGCATTGATTCGGTTATCTTCACCCTTAGTACTGCCATTTGGCGCAGCACCAAAAGCTTCACGTTCACCATAGACATATTCCAGACCTAAACTAATCGGCTTAACAGGGCTGTAAAATACATTTGCCCATGCTTGCCACAAGTTTTTATTGGCCTTGGTTTTATCGACTAATGAGTTGACATAATCTGCATTATTATCTGCTTTCATATAACCATAGCCCAATGTTCCGCGCCATTGTGCTGAAATTTGTTGAGTTAAACCTACTGTAATCGAGTCAAATTCATTGGTGGCGATGATGTCTTTATCCGCATTGGTCACAAAACCTTGGTTCGTCCATGACACAAAACTACTGTCGCCTTTGACATGGTAATAATCCGCTTTGAGCACTGTTTTATCCGTCAAATCTAGTTTTGCGCCCAGACCAAGCCCCCATGCAGTTTCTGTATCCGTATCCGTTTTCTTTTCAGCACCCATCGCACGTGCGCTTAACATCAGCGTATCTATCATTTTATAATTTAACCGCGCTGTTAATGCAGGCAAACGCATATTTGAGCTGTCATCCTTAGAATCTTCAGCAGCGAGTACAAGATTTGTCTCTGGACTAAATTTGTGACTATAGCGAACTTGTGGTGTACGTTTAACAGCACCACCGACATAGCCCAATGCATCAATGGTTTCAGGCATATAATCAGGTACAGCAAAGTTAGACCATGTTTGCCCCACCAACCAATCACCATAGGTCAAATAGGCATGACGAATCCTCAGTCCATCATTTGCGCCCAAAAAGTCGACTTCAATTTTACCGCCTACATCTCCCACTTGAGTTGGCGTTTTAAAGTCTAGTCCTAAACGTGTGGCAGCAAGTGTTGCTTTTAAACGATCTGAACTTTCAGCATTCCCTTCTAGCGGAACACTATTCATTTGGTTATATAAGCGAGATAAGCTGCCGCCTTCTGACTGATAAGATGCATCTGCACGCACATTGCCATACAAGCTAAACTCAGCGCCCGATTTGGTATTTAAACTCAGGCTCGGTGTTTGAGTCGGTTTTAGTGCTTGTGCAGCAACTACAGGTCGTTGTTTTACGTCTTTGATTTCACTCGACAAGATGTTTTGTTGTTGAACATATTGCTGCATCATGGCTTTTAACGCTTTGACTTCTTCACGCAACTGCTCAACTTCAGCTTCGCTGACTGCCGCATGTGTCCACATGGGGAACGCGGCTGCACAAGCTAGTATCATCGGTTTAATTTTAAAGGTTTTTTTGACTAAATTTAGCTTTTGAGTTTTCATCCTGACCTCGATTTGGGCGATGCCCTTTCCTGATTTTTTGTCACAATTTCCCACTAGCCCTCATGCTGTGCATCAGGGCCTGGAAACTTAAAATTTTGGGGTAATGTTAAATCTGTAAATGACAGCTTAATTTGCTGGATTTTTAATGGCTTGCGTATTGAGCTTTGGCGATTGACCTTGAGTGGACGCTTCTACCGATGCTTGCAAATTCACCATAAAGATCGCTAAAGCAGCAATGACACCGGGAATGGCTATCACCAAGAAGTTCATTTGATGCGGCAAATTCATCGTTAACAGCGCACCAGTAAGTACCGGTCCAACGATTGCACCAATTCGTCCAATACCCGATGCCCAGCCCATACCTGTAGAACGTACCGTGGTTGGGTAGTATTGTGCGACAAAGGTATAAAGTAGGATTTGCGAACCGATGGTAGCTGCTCCTGCTACAGCAATTAAGGTATACAGAACCATTTGCGGACTGTTAAAGCCCAGTAAGATTAAAGCCAATGCGCCACACATGAACATGATGCTCAGTACTTTTTTGATATGGAATCGGTCTGCCAAAGCACCACCACCAATAGCACCTACCATTCCACCAATATTCAGTGCAAAGAGGAAGATCATACTTGCACCAAGTGAATAGCCAGCTTGAATCATCAATTTTGGTAACCAGCTTCCAAGTGCATAAACCATCAATAAGCACATGAAAAATGCAATCCAGAACATGAACGTACTGAAACTACGGCCTTGTTGAAATAATGCTTTTAACGGAGCTTTGTCTTCTTCAGAAACTTCATTGAGTACAAATTGCGTATCTGTTGTGAGGACTTGTTCAGGGGCAATTTTTGAGACGATTGTTCGAGTCGTATCTGTTTTATGCTTTGAGGTTAAATACATCAATGATTCAGGGAGGAATTTCCAAATTAAAGGCAGTGCCAGACATGGAATAATCGCAATATAAAACATGATTTTCCAGCCATATATTGGCACTAACCAAGCTCCCAATAATGCTGAAGCCATACCACCAATGGCATAACCACTAAACATCAGTGCAACTAAGGTACTGCGTATACGTTTTGGCGCGTATTCTGTCATTAATGCCACAACGTTCGGCATAACGCCACCGATGCCTAGACCGGCAAGAAAGCGTAAAATACCAAACTCGACTGGCGTACTTGCAAAAGCGCCGCAGAAGGTAAAACCACTAAAAATACCGACACAGATCATAATGGTTTTTTTACGACCAATTTTATCGGACAGTGTGCCAAAACACATGGCACCAAACATCATGCCAAATAAAGCCGTACTTGCCAGTAAGCCGGCTTGTACCGCAGATAATGACCACTCTTGCATCAACAACGGTAAGGCAACGCCATAGATCACCAAGTCATAACCGTCAAAAATAATAATCAAAAGACACCAAATCAAAACACCCCAATGAAATGGCGTAAATTTGGCTTCATCAACCAAGGTATTAATATTAATTTTCTGGTTTTGCATAGCCCACCTCCTAATTGTGAAGCTTGTAAAATTCGCTTTTCACAATGAATAAGTCGGTGCTTAATGTCCAAAACCGATTAGGCATGTTTGTATACCTAAAAAGTTGAATACAAATTAATCCCTTGATTCCGCTTTATTTAAATAGATCATTTCATATGTGCAGTTCATCTGAACGTCTAGCGACAGCATACTCAAAACACAGCACGATCATAAGGAATCGCTTCTAAATCATATACTTGATAAACACTATCAAATAAACCACGAATATCTTCGCTTTCATCCATATTACGTACAGCCATAAATACAGGGCTGATCGCGGCTTCGTCTAAGATCGGAACAAAGGTTAAATGTGTTAATTGCACACTTTGGGCACTCATTGGGGTGATACAAACCCCTTCATTGGCTGCAACAAAGCCCAGTGCCAGTTGTAATTCACGTACTTCACGTACTTTTTTAGGTTCCAAACCATACTCTGAAAATATGCCACGCACTTGGGTCGAAAAGTTTGGTTTGTTGTGATTTGGATAAAAAATCAATTGCTGATCGATCAGATCTGCAAGATATATACCTTCCTTTTTTTGTGCAAAAGGATGACTGGCATGTAAGGCTACCACTAAGCGTTCTTCACGCAGTAAAACCCGTTTAATCGCGGGGTCTGAAATACGCAAACGCCCAAAGCCGACATCTATACGACCTTCTTTTAATGCTTTGATTTGTTCAGTGGTGGCCATTTCCTCCATTTCTATTTTTAAATGTGGGTGTTGTTGCTTAAATAAGTACAAAATATTCGAGAGTAAACCAAACAATAAAGAGCTCACAAAACCGATTGTCACTGTTCTTTCGGTCAAACCGATTCGTTTCGTCATCGATTTAATTTCTTCTGCATTAGACAAAAGTTTTAAAGCATGATGATAAAAAAATTGGCCTGCTTCTGTGGTCTTAAGCGGTCGGCTACCGCGTTCAAATAACTGAATTCCAAGCTCATGTTCCAAATTTTGAATCTGCCGACTCAAAGGTGGTTGAGCTATATATAGTTTTTCTGCCGCTTTGGTAAAACTCTGCTCTTCAACCACTGCGACAAAGTATCTTAAGTGTCTTAGTTCCATGGTTATCGATACCTATTAAGTATAATAAAATGCAAATTTGATCTTCGACGTGAAGATTTTATTCTTTTAAGGTATATCACATAGACAGGATTAAGCAAATTTAATCCCATCCAACAGATCAAAAACATCGTGCAGCGCATTACCTGAAAGAAGCTTCAGCCGCTACACGAAACAACTTAAAAAGTATTGTTAGACAACCAAACAAGGAACGTGGCAGCCAAAGACCTCTTTTATCGAGTGATAGCCACCCATACTTAAATGCATACTTAAGGAGATATTGTATGAACCGTCAAGAGATTGATGTTCTGGTTAAACAAATGAACGTAGATACAGCGACAGGGCCTGTTGACCAACGTGTACAGCAAGTTGTGGTCCGTTTATTGGGTGATTTATTCCAAGCGATTGAAGATCTAGATATTACTCAAACTGAACTATGGAAAGGTCTAGAGTATTTTACAGATGCAGGTCAAGCGAACGAATTAGGTCTTTTAGCCGCTGGTTTAGGTTTAGAGCACTACCTTGATTTACGTGCCGATGAAGCTGATGCGAAAGCAGGTATTACAGGTGGTACACCACGTACCATTGAAGGCCCTTTATATGTAGCTGGCGCACCTGAATCAGTTGGCTTTGCTCGTATGGATGATGGTACGGAAACCGATAAAATTCCAACTCTGTTTATTGAAGGTACAGTAACAGATACCGAAGGCAACATCATTGAAGGCGCTAAAGTTGAAATTTGGCATGCCAACAGCCTGGGTAACTATTCTTTCTTTGATAAGTCACAATCTGACTTTAACCTTCGCCGTACGATTCTTTCTGACCAAGACGGTAAATATGTTGCACAAACCACGATGCCAGTTGGTTATGGCTGCCCTCCAGAAGGTACAACTCAATTTGTTTTAGACAAATTAGGCCGTCATGGTAACCGTCCATCACATGTACATTATTTTATCTCTGCACCAGGTTACCGCAAGCTAACCACTCAATTCAACATCGAAGGTGACAAATACCTTTGGGACGACTTTGCCTTTGCAACTCGTGATGGTCTGGTAGCAACTGCTGTTGATATCACAGACGAAGCTGAAATTGCGCGTCGTGGTCTAAACCAACCGTTTAAGCACATTAGCTTTAATGTTGAGTTAGTTAAAGAACAAGCCGCAGCACCAAATACTGAAGTTGATCGTCGACGCGCTAGCGCTTAATTACTCACTCAAAGGAAGCCGAGCTGTCTCATCCAAGTTTGACAACTCGGCGACTATCCCCTCATTGGACAGTCGGAGAATGGACATGCCACGTATTCCTGTAATTAACACCAGCCATCTAGATCGTATTGATGAACTTCTTGTCGATAATTTTGATACTGGTGAATTTAAACTGCACCGCTCAGTATTTACCGATCAAGCGTTGTTTGATCTTGAAATGAAATACATTTTTGAAGGTAACTGGGTGTATTTGGCACATGAAAGCCAAATTCCAAATAACAATGATTATTACACGACTCATATCGGTCGCCAGCCCATTATCATTGCACGTAACCGTAATGGTGAACTGAATGCCATGATCAATGCCTGCTCACACCGTGGCGCACAGTTATGTCGTTATAAAAAAGGCAATAAAGCAACCTACACCTGTCCATTCCATGGTTGGACTTTTAATAACTCAGGTAAATTGCTCAAAGTTAAAGACCCTGCCGAAGCGGGTTATTCAGATTGCTTTAACCAAAATGGTTCACATGACTTGAAAAAAGTCGCGCGCTTTGAAAGTTATAAAGGCTTTTTATTTGGTAGCTTAAATCCTGATGTGCCAAGCCTTGAAGAATTCTTAGGTGAAACCACCAAAATTATCGACATGATCGAAGGTCAGTCGGAAAACGGTTTGGAAGTTTTACGTGGTTCATCTACCTATACCTATGAAGGTAACTGGAAACTGACAGCTGAAAATGGCGCAGATGGCTATCACGTATCAGCCGTGCATTGGAACTATGCAGCGACCACTCAGCACCGTAAAGAAGCACAAGCGGCAGATAATATTCGTGCCATGAGTGCGGGTTCTTGGGGCAAGCAAGGCGGTGGTTCTTATGGTTTTGACAGTGGTCACATGTTGTTGTGGACACAATGGGCTAACCCAGAAGACCGGCCAAACTTTAGCAAAGCCGATGAATATACCGAAAAATTCGGCGCACCGATGTCGAAATGGATGATCGAGCGTTCACGTAACCTATGTCTTTATCCAAACGTCTATTTGATGGATCAATTCGGTTCACAAATTCGAGTTTTACGCCCGATTTCTGTCAATAAAACTGAAGTCACCATTTACTGTATCGCCCCTGTCGGTGAAGAGCCAGAAGCACGTACACGTCGTATTCGTCAATATGAAGACTTCTTTAATGCTTCAGGCATGGCAACACCTGACGATTTAGAAGAATTCCGTGCCTGCCAAGCAGGTTATGCAGGGATTGAACTGGAATGGAACGACATGTGCCGTGGTTCAAAACACTGGATTCATGGACCGGATGATGCAGCCAATGAAATTGGATTAAAACCTCTATTAAGTGGCATCAAAACCGAAGATGAAGGTCTTTACCTTGCTCAGCATCAATATTGGTTAAAAACCATGAAACATGCCATTGCTGAAGAAAAAGAATTGGCAGAACAAGTCGCAAATGAACAAGGAGATGTCGCATGAATGCAACTGCACATTTAGACAGCGTAAGCATTGAAGCTGTATCTCAGTTCCTCTACCGTGAAGCGCGTTTTTTAGATGATGAACAGTGGGATGAATGGCTAGCGTGCTATGCCCCAACTGCATCATTTTGGATGCCAGCTTGGGATGACGACGACCGCCTAACGGAAGATCCACAGTCTGAGATTTCTTTGATTTATTATCCAGACCGTCAAGGTTTAGAAGACCGTGTCTTCCGCATTAAAACTGAGCGTTCATCTGCCACGATGCCGGATACACGAACTAGCCACAACATTAATAACGTAGAGATTGTTGAACGTGATGGCGACAAAGTCACGGTGCGTTTTAACTGGAACACCTTAAGTTTCCGCTACAAAACCAACTATAGCTACTTTGGCATGTCACGTTATGAAATTGATTTTTCAGGCGAGCAGCCAAAAATCCTCAGTAAATATGTTGTTCTTAAAAACGATTATATCAACCAAGTTATTGATATTTATCACCTATAAAAGCTTATTTCACTAAGCAAGGTTTAACTTTCAGCCAGAAGGATATTTGGCTGAAAGGACACGTTATACCAGATTTTCAAAAGGATATTCAGCCATGTCAAACCATAATGTTGCACTTCAATTTGAAGATGGCGTTACTCGTTTTATTAGTGTTGCTCAAGGTGAAACCCTATCCGACGCAGCCTATCGTCAAAAAATCAATATCCCTCTAGATTGCCGTGATGGCGCATGCGGGACATGCCGTGCATTTTGTGAGTCGGGTACTTACGACATGCCTGAAGAATCTTATATCGAAGACGCTTTAACCCCCGAAGAAGCAGAGCAAGGTTATATTTTAGCTTGCCAATGTCGTCCTAGTTCAGATGCGGTTTTCCAAATCAGTGCATCATCTGACGTGTGTAAAACTGAAATTCATGAGTTTCAAGGCACATTGTCTCGTGTTGAAAATATGTCGGATTCTACGATTACCTTTGATATTCAACTGGATGAAGGTCAACCTGACATTAACTTCTTGGCAGGTCAATACGTCAATGTCGGCATTCCGGGGACTGAAGAAACTCGTTCGTATTCGTTTAGTTCAAAGCCGGGCAATCGTTTAACAGGCTTCGTGGTTCGTAATGTCCCTGAAGGCAAAATGAGTACTTTCCTGAGTGCCGATGCGAAAGCCGGCGACAAAATGACCTTCAAAGGACCTTTTGGTAGTTTTTATCTGCGTAATGTTGTCCGCCCTGTGGTCATGCTTGCAGGTGGTACAGGTATTGCGCCGTTTATGTCCATGTTACAAGTGCTTGAAGAAAAAGGTTCTGAACAACCTGTTCGTCTTGTATTTGGCGTAACCAATGACTTTGACATCGTAGCTAAAGACAAACTCGATGAATTACAAAGCAAACTCCCATGGTTCGAATACCGTACTGTGGTCGCTCACCCTGAGTCACAGCATGAACGTAAAGGCTATGTGACCAGTCATGTTGAAAAAGATTGGTTAAACAATGGCGATGTAGATATTTACCTCTGTGGTCCTGTGCCGATGGTCGAAGCGGTACGTGGCTGGTTAGATACCGAAGGCGTTAAACCTGCAAACTTCTTGTTTGAAAAATTCTCAGCGAATTAAGGGAGAATAGTTTAATGTCAGAACAAGCCAGATTTAACAATAAAGTTGTCATCGTAACCGGTGCCGCTCAAGGTATCGGTCGTGGAGTCGCCCTTCAAGTGGCCCGAGAAGGTGCTCAAGTGGTATTGGCAGATCTCTCAGATTTTGTTGAAGATACGCTGAACGATATTCAAGCCCACAATGGCGATGCCATTATTGTTAAAGCCAACCTTGAAACATTTGCAGGCGCTCATGCAGTTGCTGCTCAAGCCATTGAAAAATATGGCCGAATTGATATCTTAATCAATAACGTTGGCGGTGCGATTTGGATGAAGCCCTTCCAAGAGTTTTCAGAAGAAGAAATCATTAAGGAAGTTAATCGTTCATTATTTCCAACTATGTGGTGCTGCCGAGCCGTGTTACCTGAAATGATTCAAAATCAGCAAGGGACAATTGTAAATGTATCTTCTATTGCAACCCGTGGTATTAACCGTGTGCCATATTCAGCGTCAAAAGGTGGGGTAAATGGCTTAACCTCTGCACTCGCTTTTGAACATGCCAAAGATGGTATTCGAGTCAATGCCGTAGCTACAGGTGGTACAGAAGCGCCACCACGAAAAGTACCTAGAAACGCCAACCCATTGTCAGATCATGAAAAACAATGGATGCAAGACGTGGTCGATCAAACCATTGACCGCACATTCTTAGGCCGCTATGGCACAATTCAGGAACAAGTCAATGCCATCTTATTTTTGGCATCCGATGATTCATCTTATATGACAGGAACAGTCGTCCCTGTTGGTGGTGGAGATCAAGGTTAATCTCTAAAAATCATTGGTTTAATTCAACAGGCTCATTGACATAGTCGCATGGAGGCAAAAGCGATGGCACCCCTGTTAAAAACATTAAAAGAAGATTGGTCGATCTCAGCGACGGTTGCAGGATTTTTAGCCGTGCTGATTTCATATTCAGGCCCACTGATTATTTTTTTCCAAGCCGCACAAAAAGCTCAAGTTTCCCCAGCCATGATGATTTCATGGATTTGGGGGATTTCTATTGGTGCTGCGCTGGCGGGTATTTATCTCTCTATTAAATATAAAACCCCGGTGATTACCGCGTGGTCAGCGCCCGGTACAGCCCTTTTAGTCACCCTATTTCCGAATATTTCACTGAATGAAGCCATAGCAGCTTATATCACGTCCGCTATTGTTATTTTCTTGATTGGCATCACTGGCTATTTTGACAAACTCTTAAAATGGATTCCTCAAGATGTCGCTGCGGGAATGATGGCAGGTATTTTATTTCAGTTTGGACTTGGACTGTTCACTGCGACAGATAGTATGCCGATCATTGTCTTTGGCATGTTATTGGTCTTTCTCATATCGAAAAGACTTTCGCCACGCTACGCGATGATTTGGGTCTTACTGACTGGTGTCATCCTGAGTTTTACATTAGGAAAAATTAATCCTGTTGATGTGAATTTTCAACTCGCTATACCGCAGTTTATTGCTCCAGTTTGGACTTGGAACTCGACTTTAAATTTGGCGATTCCCTTAATTTTAGTCAGTCTGAGTGGTCAATTCCTTCCGGGGATGGCGATCATGAAACTAAGTGGATATGACACGCCAGCTAAGCCCATTATCACTGCGACCAGTATTGCCTCGCTCGCTGTAGCATGTGTCGGAGGCATTACCATTGTTTTAGCGTCTATTACCGCAGCCATGTGTATGGGCAAAGATGCACATGAACTAAAAGAAAAACGTTATATAGCTGGTATTGCCAATGGTATTTTTTATATTTTAGGCGGCTTATTTGCAGGCAGTATTGTCATGTTATTTAGCCTATTACCTAAAGAGTTGGTCGCTGCACTTGCAGGTTTAGCGTTATTAGGTGCGATTGGAACAAACATGTCCGTTGCGATGAAAAATGAGGCCAACCGTGATGCGGCGCTAATCACTTTTTTAGCGACAGCCTCAGGTATGCATTTTTTAGGGCTAAGCTCAGTATTTTGGGGGATTTGTATCGGTGTTGCGGCACATGTCATTTTGACCAACCGTGTAACTACACAAGCGCCAATGACAACGACTCAAGATTCTAAAAGTTCATAATATCCAAACGCATTGCTAATACAAAGAAGATGGAAAATTACATCTTCTTTGTTTAATCGAAAACTCAATTTTTTGATTTTCTTGTCATTTAAACTTAAAAATTCAATATTCGAAATTAAGAGCTCTATAGGATAAAAAAGGGATCATGTTGCATCATCCCTTTTTTACTTATCTTTGAATTATTTACGTTTTTTCTTACCACTAAGTAGATCTATGGCTTGGGCATAACGTGTAGGTGCAATTCGCTGAATTAAATCAATAATTTTGGCATCATTACCAATTAAAACTCGACGTTTATTCTGCTTTACCGCATCTAAAATGCCTTTTGCTGCGACTTCAGGCGGTGTTTTTAGCACTTTATTAAATGCTTTGGTTGCCCTATCTGGGTTCATCCCTAACGCACGAATACTGTCACTCATACGCGCGCTATTTGCAATATTGGTTCGAATCCCACCCGGATGCACGCAAGTTGCGCTGACTCCAGCATTTTCCAAGTCTAATTCTTGGCGTAAAGATTCAGTAAAACCACGGACTGCAAACTTCGTTGCATTATAGGCACTTTGAGTCGGTTGAGCCGTCAAACCAAATAAGCTGGAAATATTAACTATATGTCCATCGCCACTTTGTTTTAAATACGGTAAAAATGCTTTTGTCCCATATACCACGCCCCAGAAATTAATATTCATAATCCACTCAATTTCATCATAATGCATACCTTCTACAGTACTGGCTAACGCGACACCTGCATTATTAAAGATCAAATTGACCTGGCCAAATTCAGCTTGGGTTGCAGCCGCCCATTGCTCTACAGCGGCACGATCAGACACATCTAATTGGGTCTGAATTATTTTCACACCGGTGTGCTTAATCATTTCAGCCGTTTGTGCAAGACCGTCAAGGTTGCGATCACTTAATGCTAGATGCGCACCTGATTGAGCCAGTTGAATGGCTAACTGCTGCCCAATACCTGAACCTGCTCCAGTAATGGCTGCGACTTTGTTGTTAAAATTTTTCATCGTTATTCCTATACACACTTAATCTCGTTCAGTGAACAAGCTGCATTTTCATATTATTCATAACACAAGCTTAACGAGAACTGATCTATGAATGAAATGATTTTATTTAATTGTAAAATATGAATGCTATACATAGCTCTTTAGCGTTATTGCTTCAAATCAAATTAATGTAATTCAACATGATTAGAGCAAAAATTGAAAACTTAAATGAGCCTTTTAGCTCCGGCTTTTTTTGGGATTGTAGCTCTAAATTTTTCAGCTCAAACAGCGTTTGATATTTATAAAAGTGATACAAATCCCAAATGTTATAAACAAAGCTCAACATTTATTCTATTTTTCTACACGATCCAGATTCTACATATTCAAAATCAGTATATAAAATCCACAATATATACTTATTTTTTTGTGAATATAGCCCTTGAAGACAGCAAGGCTGATGTTTTGTAATTTTCCAAGTCTTGTGTATCCACCTTTTGGAAGATCAGGGATGCACATCTCTTACTATGTTCAATAGAGGTTCTAAAATGATAAAAACAACTCTTAGCCTAATCGGTTTGTCACTGGTGTCTAGCTTAGCTTTGGCTGCTGATCCATTGCATGGTACTAAATGGAAAACCATCGATGACCAAACCAAAAAACCTTTATCTGTAGTTCAATTTAATGAAACATCAAAGGGCGTTTTATCTGCAAAAATCGTGGATGTACTCACCCCGGGTGAAGCAGAAAACTGCCAAAAATGTGTAGGTAAATTCCACAATAAACCACTACTCGGTGTGCAAATCGTGAATGGTTTGAAAAATACCGGTAAAAATACCTATGACGGCGGTAAAATTACTGACCCGAAAAATGGTAAAACCTATAGTTTCAATGCCAAAATGTCGAATGACGGCAAGACTTTAAATGGTCGTGGCTATATTGGTGTATCTGCGCTTGGACGCAGCCAGACATGGATACGTGTAAACTAATCCTTAGTGTACAAAGTCAAAAGCGGCTCGATTGAGTCGCTTTTTTGTATGAATACTTCAAATATAAAATTTAAACGGTATAACGTTTGCTTAGCCCCCATTCGGCTAATATTCGACGATAGGTTGTCGATGAGCGATCTGCTTCGAAATGCGCCTCCATACTGATATCCAGTGGCAATTCCTCAGGTTTTTGACTTTCCACCATGTCCTGATCTTCAGCAAAAATTTGTGCATTAAAATCATAGACCGCTTGTAAATCGCCTGTGGTATCAAAATTACGAGTTAAAGGCACAAATAAACGGGTTTTATTATGCGATACAGGACAACAGGCATTTAATATTTTTAACACTCCATTTTCAGGAAAATCGATGGTTAAAATTGCAGAAAATGGCGGATAGACATCAAACGTTCTTTTCCATAAAAAATCTTCTGGCGCTAAATGTTGTAAACCATGCGGATAATTACTCACATCACTAAGATATTCTGTATGTAGTCCATAGTCCGTACGTACTGTCGAATATTTTTGTACTTTAGGATTTTCACGGTCTGCAAAGCTCTCATGATGCACCCATGCGAAATGTGCAACATCAATAAAGCCTTCGAGCTGGCGCCCACTTGAACCACCAATATCTACATAAGGTGGCAATATAGATTGGTGCTGCTCGTTATCCCACGTGTCTAAATTTGGAAAATTGGCCGTAGATTCATCTCGGTTAAATAAACTGGTCCACACCAATCCATATTTCAATACGACTGGAAATTTAGTTAATGAAAAACGCTCTGAAATTTGTGTCAACTCAGGCTGTGCAGGAATTTTTACACACTTTCCTGCGCCGTTATAATGTAAACCATGGTATGGACAAATGATGTCTTCACCCTTGACCCAGCCTTTGGTTAATGGCACCCCTCGATGTGGACAGATATCACGAACTAAATGAATTTTTCCACTTTCAGTTTGATATAACGCCATTTTTACATCGAGTAATTGCACTTGTTGCGGTTCAGTCGAAACATCTTCTACACGTGCAACGGGATACCAATGCTGCGCCAAAATATTCCAGTCGTTGGCATCAAATGTACTGCACTGAGGTTGGGTAAATAAATTGAGTACTGGAATGGCATTCATAGTTCATCTCGAAATTTTCAATATTTCTTTAGCATTTAGCACTATTTAAATTTTGCTAAATCCTTATTTTCTAAGTCGAAATTAAAATCTAAACACATTTCTGTCTATTAGAATGATTTGCATAGATTGTTCTGTTTTTTAGAACAATAAGCATTGATCTCTGCACGATTTGATAAAGCTGGCATGAATATCGCTTAAAATGCATAACATTATAATTCGCTAATCACGCGATAGAGATTGAAGCTTGTATGTCGATTACCTTTTCTAGATTTTCTGAATATTTTATGGCGGTTGCACGGACTGGAAGTCTGCGCAAAGCTGCTGAACAACTTTTTATTTCAGTCTCAGCAGTACATCGGCAAATCGTTTTGGCAGAGGAAGAACTGGGGGTTGCCCTATTTGAACGATTACCTCAGGGCTTAAAACTGACGCTCGCGGGTGAATTACTGTATGCCGATTTATTAAAATGGCAAAAAGAATATCAACTGACACGAACTCGATTTGATGAAATCCAAGGTTTAAACCGAGGAAACATTGAAATGGGTTTTATTGCGGCTTTGAATGATAGCTTTGTTGTCGACTGTATTCAAAAGATGGCTGAAACTTATCCGTGGATCAACCTCAACATCAGCATGAATAGCAGTGAAGATATTTCCAGAAAAATCGTTGATGCAGAATTAGATTTTGGCATTATTTTAAATCCTAAAAGCCATAGCCAATTAGAGATTTTATCCTTTATAGAAATTCCGTTGGGCTTTGTGATGTCGCCGCATCATACCTTGGGTGGGATGGATAAAATTTATCTTTCAGATACGTTAAATGAACGGCATATTTTGCCGAGTGATCCACTCATTATTAGTGAATATGTACAGACTTTATATAAACATCATAAGTTTAGTCCGATTCAAAAGATCGAATGTAATGACATTAGAATGATATTGTCATTGGTTCAACAGCAATTAGGTATCAGTTTGATGTCATACATGGATGCTTTACCACTGCTTGAGAATAATAAGATTATTTTTAAACCGATCCGTGAAAAAGGTTTGCACAGTTTGACCATTGCTTTATGTGTCGCATCGAAGCGCCAAACTTCTCGAATTTCTCAGATCATGATTAATCATTTGGTGGAAAAAATGGAAGAAATTAAAATCAATTTAAAATCCATGACCCCCTAAAACCAATATTTTGGCGTTGTAATAGCAAATAATTATTTAAAAAAAAGCCAGTGCGAATAACCCGTACTGGCTGCTGAAAGCTAAAGTTTTATTAGTTTATTTTTTTAATCCAATGGATTGCCTACAATATTACTAATGATGCCTTTCATAATATGATTGCCTTGTTCTTTACGCAGTTCTGCATACCATTCGCGCGTCACACTTTCATCTTTCATATGCGTCACATCACAACGTTTACGCGCTCGCAGAACCAATTCATTAGCACGTTCATTACGTTTATTTTGATAACGACGCAATGAATCTTGTAAGCCCAAAGTATTGATTTGCAAAGAACGAGCTAAATAAATTGCATCTTCCATTGCTTGGCAGCCACCTTGTCCAATATCCGGCGTTGTACTGTGTGCTGCATCACCCACGATCACCACACGACCTTTGTAGAAATCTGCAAAAGGTTCAATATCATGAATTTCTACCCGATTGGTTTTTTGGGCATCTACAGCATCAATCAGCTTTTGCACCGGTTCACACCAACCTTTAAAGTATTCTTTAAATAAAGCCTTATATTGTGTGCGGTCATTTTCTAAGCCTGCTGCTAAAGGGACATCAAAGAAGAAATAGAATCGGTTGTCGGCAACGGGCATCAGCGAAACACGTTTACCTTCTCCTACAAATGTCGTCCATTGATCTGCCGCAGCAAATTCTTCTGAAATGTCGACTAACCCGTTCCAATTGACATAACCTGCATAGCGGCGCTCAACTTGTTCCCCCAATACATACGCTCGTGTCAATGAATGTGTACCATCGGCGCCAACCAATAAATCAGCCTGAACCTCACTTCCATCGGCAAAACATGTGATCACTTGATCATCTTGTTCTGAGAAGCTCACCATTTTTTTGCCTAGATGAATATTTTCGCGGCCAAACTCATTCATGAGCATATTTTGTAAGTCTGCACGTGAAACTGGATAAGGTCGCTGACCAACTTCTTCGATTAAAGGAAACAGACTAAACTGCGTCATAACATCACCAGTTAAGCCATCGATATAGGCTAAGTGATCCATCTTGCCACCGAGCTTTTCGACTTGTTCGGTTAGCCCCAAATAGTTCAAACATTTGACACCGTTAGACCATAAAGAAATAGCAGCTCCAACAGGTAAAATTTGCTCTGCCTGTTCATAGATGGTTACTTGGTGTCCAAATTTTTTCAAAGCGATCCCTGTCGTTAGGCCCGCCATACCTGCACCAATAATTGTAATGTCCATCTATAACTCCCCTGTGTTTTTTTAAATATCTTTCTCCTAAAAAGCGAAAAGCATGCCATTTTTTCAAACAAACAATAAAAAATTCTAAAGTTGGCACACGCTGTGCTTCTAAACACGTGTAAATGCTTGTTTTTATCAAATGTTAAATTTTTAACACTGAAAACTAAATGCATATGTTTTAAATGAAAATAGTGAATGGATTTTATATATGGCAACTTTACTTGCACCTAGTTTTGATATTCCTGCACAATTACAGACACTTACAAATTTAGCAGATGACCGTATTGGTGCAAAAATACTTGAATGTTCAGATGATTTTTTTGCAGAAGCAAAACGCATGCTTCAATTTAATGCACCAATCTTTGTCGAAGATAAATTTGATGATCATGGCAAATGGATGGATGGTTGGGAAACGCGTCGTAAACGCCATGCAGGTTATGATTGGGCAATTATCCAACTCGGTGTTGCTGGTCGAATTCAAGCCTTAGATATTGATACAACATTCTTTACTGGGAATTACCCAGCTTCCGCATCAGTTGAGGCCTGTTTTGCACCAAGTGGAGAGCTAGCACAGGCAGCATGGGTCAATATCTTAGGCAATACCGTATTGGGCCCGAGCCAACACCATATATTGAAGGTCTCAACTGATCAGGTTTTTACCCATGTGCGTTTAAATATATATCCAGACGGCGGTATTGCGCGATTTAAAGTCTATGGTGAAGTTCAGGTTCAGATTCAAGATAGTACGAACACTTTAGACCTCGTAGCGCTAGAAAATGGTGGACGTGTTGTTGCTTATAGTGATGCTCATTTTGGACATCCACGAAACTTAATTAACCCTGGTCGCGGCATCAATATGGGAGATGGTTGGGAAACTAAACGTCGCCGTGCACCAGGTTTTGACTGGTGTATTTTGGCTTTGGGTCAATCTGGTGCAATTGAAAAAATTGATATTGATACTGCCCATTTTAAAGGCAACTTCCCTGCGCAAGTGTCCATACAAGCTATTTATGTGGAAGATGCCACTGACCCTCAACTGATTCCGCAAAGTATGTTCTGGCCGTTTTTGCTAGATTCACAAGACATGCAGATGGATCACATTCATAGCTTCGTCAGTGAGATTTTAAAGCATGAAAAAATATCGCATATCCGCATCAATATGATTCCTGACGGGGGGATTAGTCGCATACGGTTATGGGGAAAAATACATCCTTAATTGCAATATTGATAAAATAGGAAGCCTTCGTGCTTCCTATGTGTATGGTTTCAATTTTTTTAATTAAATACCCTATAAGATATCTAAACATGACACACAGCATAAAAATACAAGCTCTCAGTATTGAAGGCTTTGCGCCTTTTGGTGAGGTTATTTGTACAACTGGACATGATTTTTTCCACATCAATGACGCACATACAGAGCGATATCATGCGCTCGTGGAAGCAGAAATTTCAGGTGATGCGGTTGCTGGAATTAGCATCTTTAGAAATATCAAAACCACTGAATTGCCTTTTACGATTTCGATGTTAGAGCGGCATCCCAACGGCTCACAAGCGTTTATTCCAATGCAAGCACAGGCTTTTTTAGTGGTAGTTGCACCTGCGTTGGATGATCACAGCCCCGATCTTACACAGCTATGTGCTTTCATCACTGATGGTAGCCAAGGAGTCAACTATCGTGCAGGAACATGGCATCATCCTCTCCTGACACTCGAAGCACCAAGTAGCTTTGCCGTCATCGATCGTATTGGGACTGGGCATAATTGTGATGTGTTCCAGTTCCCAATGCCTATTCACATTTCAAATTAATGTATTTAGCTTAAATACTTAGAGTTAAATAGACTAAAAACCATCTAACCATCTAACCATCTAACCATCTAACCATCTGTTAATACATAATTTATTTCACCTCTTGATATAGTTTAATTAAAAAATATCGCAATAAAAAAGCCCTCTACTTCGAGGGCTTTATTGTTCGATACAAACTATATTCTATGAATCATCGTATGGTTCAAGACCCAAGATCTGCCATGATTAATGATGCACATCTATCGCCATGCTTGGGTTTTTAACCTGATCTTTGCTCATATTCACTTCTTTATTTTTAAATAAATTCAAATGATTGAACACAATATTTAAAATAATCGCCATCAAACAAGTTGAACTAATACCTGAGTGAAAGAGTGTTTGCACCCATTTCGGGAAGTTTGCATAGAAAGAATGATCGATAATTGGAATCATCCCTGCTGCAATTGCAGTCGCAACAATGATGAGGTTCTTTTGCTCGTTATAGTCAATTTTCGCCAAGGTACGAATACCACTTGCCGCAACCGTTCCAAACAAAACTAAACCAGCACCACCTAATACAGGGACTGGAATCGCTGCAATCAGTCGCCCCATAATTGGTAGAACGCCTAATACGACTAAAATCATTCCACCCGCTGCGACAACAAAGCGACTTTTCACACCTGTAATCGCTACTAAACCGACATTTTGTGCAAAAGCACTTTGCATGAATGAACCGAAAATTGGCGCTGCTGCACTAGATAGCATATCTGCACGTAAGCCATTGGTAATACGCTCAGCATCCACTTTGGTACCTACAATTTCCCCGACAGCAATAATGTCTGCCGTCGTTTCAGTCATAATCACTAAAGTTACGATCAGCATGGCAATAATGGTACTTAACTCAAAAGTTGGCATACCGAAAGCAAAGAAGCTTGGAAATTGAATCCAGTTACCATGTGCAACTTTAGAAAAATCGCAAAAGCCAAAGGCATAAGCCAGCACCGTACCGAAGACGATGGCTAACAAAATAGATAGACGTCGAATGGTTGCATTACGTGTTAAATTCAGCGCAATCACGATACCCAAAGTTAAAAATGCCAAACTGATGTTCTCAGCACTTCCCCAGTCTGGTGCTTTATTGTTCCCACCCATCATCCAGCGTACCGCGACAGGCAGCAATGAAAGACCAATCACGGTGATCACACAGCCAGTCACAATCGGTGGGAAAAAACGAATAATTTTTGAAAAATAAGGTGCTAGAAAAAAGCCAATTAGAGATGCAACAATCACCGCACCATAAACAGCAGAAAGCCCACCGCCTGCGGTTACTATGGCAATCATCGTCGCCACACCTGCAAATGAAACCCCTTGAACTAAGGGTAATTTTGCACCGATATATTTCACACCTACGGTTTGTAGGATGGTCGCCAAGCCACCGACAAAAAGCGCCGCGGCAATCAATAAACCGATTTGCGCAGGTTCAAGTCCCGCGGCTGTACCAATAATCAATGGCGGAGCGATAATACCGCCATACATGGTTAATACATGCTGTAGTCCATAGGCAAGGCTTTTCCCTGCGCCTAAATATTCATGTTCTGGTGAAACTGTTTTATCTTGTTCTGTCATTTTTATATCCCCTATTTTTTAACTTTGCTCTTAGCTTCCGCGATACGTAGAATATGCAAATGGGCTAATGAGTAAAGGAATATGAAAATGCTGCGAGGCATCTTTTACATAAAAATGAATCACAGCTTTTGGAAAAAAGGTTTCGGTATTTAACGTCTGAAAATATTCAGCAGTCGCAAATTCAAGGCTATACGCACCTGCTGTAAATTCCTTGAGTGCAAAATCATTAACGCGGCCATCAGCATTGGTTTGGGCTGAACCCAACAACTTACCTTCAGCATTAAATAATTGAATGTGGACATTCGCTGCAGGTTTGCCTAGATTGGTGTCTAAAATATGTGAGCTAATCATGCGCTAAGCTCCTGTTTTAATCTTAATAAGGCAATTTCAGCCAGTTGATGATGGACAATTCTTTTTTCTGTTTCAGGATCATTCAATAATCGATATTGCAGTGCCTGTAGTACATCTTCACTACTAAGGCCAGAGGCTTTGATTAAAAAGAGATAACCATACTTTTTCTCATACGCGATATTGCCTTTGAGCAATGCAAATTGAGTTTCTTCATCTGCTGAAATTTTAGACTGTTCTCGATTTGAAAATTGTTGTTCAAAACTACTTAATTCAGCCTGCGCCTTTTTTTCACCAATCCGGGGATGGTTATCTAAAGCATTTTTGATTTCATCCCAAGTCCAAGCATTTGCAGCTTTTACTGCTTGATCTATGATTTGCGTGACAGAGGTATAAGGGCGCTGCGCCACAATGTGTTCTGCCCAGCTTTCAATTTGCACACAGTGCTTTAAAAAAGTTTTTACATCTGCTTCGGATGCTTTATTAAATTCAACAAGTTGCACTATAAAATCGCCTAAAATTATTGAATGATTGTTCAAATTTAGTTTTGCAATATCAGTGCCAACCTAGGTCTATGATGTCAGTTACCTAAGTACAGGCCTAAAAAAAGAGGAGCTAAGCTCCTCTTTATCCAAATATTTTTTTACTAGACTGCATGATGTGTATACCAATGTTCCGCAATATCACCACGGCGACAAATCCACACTTTTTCATGTGATTGCACGTAATCTAAGAATCGTTGTAGTGCTTTAAAACGGCCTGGTCGCCCTAAAATACGACAATGCATCCCAATCGATAACATTTTTGGCGCGCTTTCACCTTCTGCATATAGCACATCAAAAGCATCTTTAAGGTATTGATAAAATTGTTCACCACTGTTGAAACCACCTGGTGAACAAAACTTCATATCATTGCTTTCGAGTGTATATGGAATAATTAAATGAGGACGGGTTTGACCATTTTCATTCGTCAAATGACTCCAAAAAGGTAAATCATCACCATAGTGATCGCAGTCATATTTGATTTGCGGAAATTCAGCCAATAGCTGACGTGTATTGGGACTGTCACGCCCTGTATACCAACCAATAGGCGTCTTTCCAAATAAAGCTTCAAGCACACTAATCGCTTGATCCATGTGCTGACGTTCCAGCTCTATCGGCATATCTTGATAATGTAACCAGCGTTGACCATGTGAAACGACATCATAATTGGCTTGTTTGATTGCTTCGACGATATAAGGATTACGCGCTAAAGCCATACCCACGCCAAAGACCGTCATGGGTAAATCACGTTTTTTAAATTCTTCATGAATCCGCCAAAAACCTGCTCTGGAGCCATATTCATACATCGAGTCCATCGACATGTGCTTGGCAGGAAAACTAGCCGCTCCAATAATATCAGATAAGAATTGTTCTGAGCCTGCATCCCCATGTTCGATGTGGTTCTCTCCACCTTCTTCATAGTTCAACACGAACTGCACTGCGATACGTGCCTGATTAGGCCATACGACTTGAGGTACATCGCCATGATATCCAATTAGGTCTCTGGAATAATCCTGTTGTTGGATCTGGTCAATTAAGTCTTGTCCACGTAAGTAGCCTGTAGTCACTTCAACTTCCTAATTTGTTATATCAAACAGTAAAAAATTAGGTAGAAACAAGCAAATTATGCGCCAATGTCGTAGACGGCTAAATAACTTTTCATATCAATGACCATTGCCTTTTTTTAAAATATTGAATGGTTGCCCTGAATCATCTGCAATGATTGAAATTTGCCAAATTTCATCTATTTCTGGAAAATTCTGATGCAGTTGATCAATGAAATAGTAATAACCCGGTGTATTTTCGGTAATATAAATGATTGTATTTGAACACAATATATAGAGCTGAATCTCATCAATGGTTCCAAGATCTTGGCGTACGACATCTATACTTTGAATATTTTTCCATAATATAGTTTTAGTGCTTATTTCAGGCCCAGTTGTAGTGTAAGTGAAACCATCATTAAAATATTCAAAATCACCTTTCTCCTGTCTTACACTCTCAAATTCATTTGTTTTATTTTTTATATCTTGTTTTAAATCAATAGAATCTACAAACCAAATATGAGGATGATAAATTATTGCATTCCAAATAATAAAAATACAAAGTGTAATAAACCATATATTAGCTGTAATTACTATTGTAAGCACTGCCAATATAAATAAGATAAAACCCAAATTTAGGTTTAAAAATAATAGATCTCTTTCATAAATCAAAAAACGATCTTCTTTTTGGTTAATATTTGCACTCCGGATTTCTTAGCATTCGTGCATAATCTGCGGATGAAATACATCGATTCAAACAAGCTTTCTGATCCTC
>NZ_VPDC01000030.1:0-23883 GCF_013417875.1 Acinetobacter sp. YH12219 | reverse complement strand
AATTATCCAAGTGAACTTATTCGAAAGGAAGTATTTGAAATCGCTATTCTCACCAGACAAGAGGGTGATAAAACAAGAGGAACCTCAATTGAGGTTCCTCTTGTGATTTTTGTGGGACAGCAGTGGCCGAAAGGTCGCTTTTTTTTATAGCTGCTCTTTCGGTAAGATAAGGCATTAGCCAAGGAATACACCATATGCGACTGGATTTGTTCGACCTTCAATTGGTGCTGCACATTGTAGACAGCGGCAGTCTGACCAAAGGCGCTGCTCGTTCTGCCATCTCGCTACAAGCAGCCAGTGAACGGATTAAAAAACTCGAACAGCATTACCGCACAGCCCTGTTCACTCGCCAAGCCAAAGGGGTCAAACTGACCCTTGCTGGTCAAACCTTGGTTGAACATGCGCAGCGCATCTTAGGTGAGGGGCAAAAATTAGAGCACGCTATGCTGCCCTTTGCGCGTGGGCTGAGTTCCAATATGACCTTATGGTGTAATTCATCTGCACAAAGTGAATATTTGCCGGTCTTGCTGCCACGTTATTTACTGGAAAATCCCAACACACAAATTGAGCTGCATGAAGCCGAGTCTAAAGACATCATTGCAGCGATAGAGCAAGGTAATGCACAACTGGGCTTAATTTCAGGTTTCTTTAAATCTGCACAGTTACAAACACTAGAGTTTGCAGATGATCCTTTGGTACTGATTTGTCCTATAACTCATGAATTGGCCTCGACACTTAGCGTCAAACCCGCAGAGATTTTAAATTATCCCTTTGTCGGTTTGATGCAATATCATTCCTTGCAACAATCGATCGAGGCACAAGCCAAATTATTCGGCTGTGAAATTCAGTATCGGCTGCGTTTGCCGAACTTTGCCGCGATCGCCCAAGTGGTGGCGAATGGTGTGGGCATTGCCATCATGCCAAAATGTGCGGCCGGACGATTAATCAGTTTGTATGCCTTTGCCCAAGTTGAGCTCAGCGGTGAATGGGCCAATCGAAAACTGCTCCTCACCGCACGTAATTTTGATGATTTACCTTTAAATTATCAGCATTTCAGTCAGTTTCTACTGTCACAAAAATCTACTTTAGATGGCTAAGTCTAGGCTTTAAATCACGCCAAACTGGTGCAGCATCATATAGCTACCGAGGGCAATCAACCCGATAAAAAACACCTTACGGAATTTTTGTTCTGGAATGCGGTAACGGATTTTTTTCCCTGCCCACATACCAATGAGCGCAGGAATCAGTGCCATGGCTGACATGGCATAATCAATCGGAAGATCTTCCACAGGATTTTGCTGTAAGAACACTGCCAAACAAATGGTTGATGTGGTAAAGGCCAAACCGAGTGACTGTACAAGATCATCGCGTTTGAGCTGCAAACCTTGCAAATATGGTACTACCGGGATCACCACCACACCTGTGGCTACAGTCAGCGCTCCACCGAGATAACCGATCATTGGAGATAGCCATTTTTCATGTGGTGCAAAGTTCGGTAAGCTTTTGGCACAAAGCCCATACAGTCCGTATAGTGCCAACATGCCACCTAGTAAAGCTTCACTTTTAAATTCACCATGTCCTAAAGTTGGGAAAATACTCCAAATTGAACCAACGATGATGCCGAGTAATAAGGGCCAAAAGCGTTGAATTAGGCGCAGCACCTGCCCTTCGGCAAATAGTTGCCAAAAGTTGGTGACCATAGATGGAATGATCAATAACGTCGCTGCCTGAAATGGACTGATCACCATGGTGAGTAAGCCCATCGATACCGCAGGCAGGCCTAACCCAATCGTGCCTTTAATTAGACCTGCGATTGCAAAAACTGTGATGACGAACCAAATCATGGCGAAACTCGCTGAAGAATTGGTTCTATGCTATGCAATTCAGGCGCTTTGAAAAATCAGTGTTTTTGGAATAGAGCCTCAATAAAAAGTTGAGGCTAGGTTATAGCGTCTAAAGCAGATAGCGTAGATGGGCTAAACAAACTCTTTTGATTTCGAATAAGTTATAAGCGTATTGGTGGAATAGTGATATAAAAACCGTTCCAATATGCTGTTTACTAGAACGGTTTTTAATAAAATATTGATACTTATAGGAAAATTTCAAGAATTTCGTATAACGTGTATTATGTTAATTTTAGAAACACTTTAAAATTAGTAAATATTAACTGATATTATTTAAAGCTTTGTAAGCTTCACCTATTAATGGCTTAAATGCTTTTTCTAACCTTTCTATATTTTGCAAATGCCACTTAAAATGTTGTTCCCAAGATGTATTATCATATCCATCTACCATTATTGATAATTGGATACGGGATGATTTTTTATCATCTAAACGTAACCACTCCAAAGGTTGTCCAAATACTTCTTCAATTTGCTGTTTATGCTTACTAAAAAAATCAAATAATAGTTTGTTCTCTTCTGCATTTGAACGCCCCATAGCAAATTCGACTCTTAGCTCTTTTTGTAAAAAAAGTAGTGTATATGCACATCCTGAGATACCAGAACCAGTATTAAGCCAATGATCACTTTTTGGACTTATATTGTTATATAAACGATTATTAAATTTTGAAAAATATTCTAATAATCCTTCCCAATATTGATATCGAATATCAGTTTTATCAGTGCGTTTAATCTTAACTGAAACTTCCGCGGCATCTTTCCTGTTTAAACGCACCATATATTCAGAAGCTTCTGGAACAGGAATAATTTGTTGGATTTGAACTAAAAGTTGTCCATTTAATACATATGGGGAAACTTTGACACATTTGACGTCAATACCGCGTTCGATCAACCATAATGCTGTACTAGTAACTTCTCGTCTAAATTCACCTGCTACTAAAATTATACGCTGGCTATTTCCTAAATTAAGTGTAGGTATTTCAGCATCTAGTTCTTGATTTTCGCCAAGGAATCTTTGAATAAGTAACTTTACTGTATGCTTAATTTGATCTAAATCATATGCATTATCATCAAGTTCTGGATATCTAGGCTTGTATTTAAGCAGATACTGTTCAAAAACATTTTCAATATCTTCTACAGTAAAAGTAGCAACATAAGAAGCATATTTGATAGCTTGCCAAACTGCATCACGTCCACTTTCATCTCGTTTATTCTCAATAAGAACTAATCTACCTTGGGTATCTAATGCTAATAAATCTAGACGTTCCCCTGTACCATCAAAACCTGAGAATTCTTTCTGAATAATTAGAAGCTCTTCACCTAAAGCTTTAGGATGACTAACTAGCCACTCTTGTAAATCATAGCGTTCTGTCAGTTGTTGTTCACTTAGTTTTGTTCCACCAAGTGGCATTAATACTTTCTTATCTGTATCTACAGTAAATAAACTCATATCGCTTCCAAATGTATATGCTTTTAGCTATTAAAATCAGCTTAAGCACCTTTCAATTTTAGATAATACAAGCATTTATCTATATATTATGCAAAGCATAATTAGATTATTTCTAATACGTCTAGAATCATAAAATTCCTCCATTTAACATAATGGCTGTTATACGCAATAAAAAAACCTGGGCACCAACCCAGGTTTAAAATTTAAAAAACAGATAAATATCAGTGTAATAAACTCATTTTTCTAATTTCGCATAACGTGTATTATGTTAATTTTAGTAGAACTTTAAAAATGAAAAAATTAGAAATTATCTTTTTCGTAATTTTAATTCTAATTATTTTATGGGGCATACAATGGATGTTTCATGGCTTTCCAACAGGAAATTAAAATCATACTTCGCATCAAAATAAATAGTGTTATATTTCAAAAGGTTATGTTATAAAAAATCGGTGGCGAAAACCCAAAAAACCGACTTGTTTCCAAGCCGGGTTTCTACTGATTTTTTAACTTTTTATTTTGCCCACAAAAATAGCACCCAAATAACGAGTTTTATTTGCCATTTGTTGTGCTATTTCTTGCTCAAGACAAATAGGTCAAAATTTTAATCCAGAAATTCGGAAATTTCCTCAGCAGTTGTTCTCGCGGTCCTTGAAACACCCACCAGCGTTGCTGAACCAGGTCCAGTCCATTCACCATATCCTACTAACCATAGGTTGGGTTGTTTTACTGATCTTGTTCCTTCAACCAGTATCGTATTATTTTCCTCTACTATTCCAAGTGGCTTTAAATGGTCTAAAGTCGCTTTAAATCCAGTACACCAAATCACAGCATCAACCTGTTGAAAAGATCCATCTTCCCAAATCACGCCATCTTCTGTAAAAGCCGAAAACGGGCGCTCACTATGTAAAACTCCTCGTGAACGTGCATCTTTGACTGAATCAATCATGACAATATCACCTAGACCGCCAACAGGCTGATCTATTGTGCCGCCTTCTAATTTTGCCTTTAAACGCTCTGTCGCACGTAAAAATAGTATACGGCCATCAACATCATCTGCTAAAAATTGAGGAGGTGTTGGCGTGATCCAAAGAGTGTCTGCCACTTGGGAAACTTCAGCCAAAATTTGTGCTCCGGAATTTCCACCACCGATAATCATGACGTGCTTATCTTTAAACGGTTCTGCATTTTGATAATGGGCGGAGTGTAATTTCAGCCCTTTAAAATTTTCTTGGCCCGGGTAAGATGGGATATAAGGATGACTCCAGGTGCCCGTTGCACTGACTACAGCCTTGGCTTTCCATAACTGTTCACCTGCATGCACACTCAATGCCTCTCCTTCGCTTTTGACGTGATCAACATATATAGGACGAATAATCGGAAAGTGGTAACGCTGCTCATATTGCTGCAAGTATTCAATAACTTCTTTCTTGGTCGGATACGTTTGTTCTGTATTCGGCATAACCCAACCTGGTAAGGAACTCCAGCTATTCGGTGAAAATAGACGCAAAGAATTCCAGGCATGTAACCAGGCTCCACCTGCTTGATTTTGATCATCTAAAATAATGAATGGTATTTTTTTTCGCTTTAAAAAATAAGCCGTAGATAAAGCAGCCTGCCCACCACCGATAATGATCACATCCGTTTCATTCTGTTTATGATTCAAAGCCCTTTCCCCTTTCATTTTTCTTTAATATAAAAAACCAGTTGCCGGAGCAACTGGTTTTTTATATTAAATTTCAATAACTCAATTTACTTATTTTTTTCAATTAACTCAGCTATTGCTGGAGCTTCTAATACTTTACCGCTTGAGACAATTTTATCATTAATGACTAGACCAGGCGTACTCATCAAACCTGTTTCAGCAATCTTAATTATGTCCGTGACATACTCAATTTCAGCTTGTACCCCACTGCTTTTCACTGCTTTTTCTGTCGCTGCTAGTAAAGCCTTACATTTATGACAACCTGTACCCATAACTTTAATCTGCATTTCTAATCTCCTGAGACTGCTTTTTTATATAAAGAACTGACCAACTAAATTTAGACTATATCCAATGATTAAAACACCAACAAAAACAATCGCGACAAAAAGGCTGAGCAATTGTTTCTTCACGACCTGTTTTAACAAAATTAACGATGGCAGAGAAAGCGCTGTCACCGCCATCATAAAGGCCAAAACTGTACCTAAGCCCACACCTTTAGCTACCAATGCTTCTGCGATAGGTAAAGATCCAAATATATCTGCGTACATCGGCATGCCGACCACAGTCGCAACAAGCACTGAATACCAATGGTCTTGCCCTAATAAGGCAGTAATCCACTGCGTTGGAATCCAGTTATGAATCGCAGCACCAATACCGACACCGATCAAGACATAGATCCAAACTTTCCGGAAGATTTCGACCACCTGCTCCCAGGCAAATTCGCGACGCTCTTTCGCGGACATTTTAAAATTTTCATCATCTTGCACCGCATTATTGTGCGTTACAAATTCAGCGACATACCTTTCCATTTTGAAAAAGCTGATGAGTGAACCACCTAGGACTGCCAGAATCAGACCAAGTACCACGTAGATCATGGCAATTTTCCAGTTGAAGATACTCGCGAGTAAAATAATGGAAGCTAAATCGACCAAAGGAGAGGAAATCAAAAAAGAGAATGTTACGCCGACAGGTAAACCGGCCCGAGTAAAACCAATAAAGATAGGAATAGATGAACATGAACAAAATGGGGTAATGGTTCCCAGTAAGGCACCCATGATATTGGCTTTAATCCCTTTCATGCGTCCCAGAATTTGTCGGGTTCGTTCTGGAGGGAAATAGCTCTGGATATACGACAGTGAATAGATCAGGACACTTAAAAGTATAAAAATTTTAATGACATCATAGATAAAAAAATGCACGCTGCCACCGACTTGCGTGGCAATCGATAAACCTAAGATATTTTCAACGAACCAGGCAACTCCATCTGATAGCCATGTCATTTTCAACAGGACGCTATTTAACCATGCAAAGATTGCAATAATACTGTCCATTTAAATCCCCCTAACCTTGGCCGACTAAAAGTGTTTTAGTGAATGAATAGAGCTGTTCGGTACAAGGGATATTTAGTGAATAACGCATCCAACGTCCATCTTTTCTTCCCTTGACTAGACCTAATTCAGTCAGACACTTTATATGATGGGAGAGCGTAGATTGCGTAATTGATAAATTTTTCAATAGTTCACAGGCACAACATTCACCTGAATGCAGTGTTTGTAAAATTTTAACCCGCGTTTCATCGGTTAAAGCTTTATATAAATTACAGGCCTGAAGATTGTTCAATCTACACTATCCTTAAATGGCTCTAATGTAACCAGTATGTAAATCATATTGATTATTGTCAATGTGACATGGGAAATAAAAAAAACCATTTTTCAGGGCCTTCACAATAAATTATGTTTTTATTTTAGATACTTACCATTTTCCCCAATAATGAATTTTCCATCTTCTTTAAAAAAAGTACCTAACTGTGCCAAAGGAATATCTAAAACCACTTAGGATGGACGATACAAAATATAGGGTTTCTTCACGTACTACTAAATGTCAGATGTCTATGAAACATGATATTTATGGTTCATCTCACAATGTTCAGCATAATCGATTGATTCTAGCTGTACAGTCACATGATTGAGATCAAAATGATGATGCAAAAATTCGGTAATTTCTGCGATCACGGCATCTGACGTGTGCTGAAATAAAAGTGATTTTCTCACTTAAGATTTACACACCACTTATAAGCATGAATATTCAACTAAAGAGGATTCTATTTAACATAATAGAGGTTATACGAAATGCTTTTGTAAGCCCAAAATAGAAATGTCCGGTTTCTCCAAAGTAAAAATGTCCGCTTTTAGAATATGCACTTCTGCAATTTCCTTAGCGGACGGTTTGATATGTTGGTGTCTATGTCGGATAAAGAACTTAAACGATTGTCGGTCTTGCAGGAAATCTGCGATCAACGCATAACTCAATCCCATGCTGCTCAGCTACTTCATATTTCAGAACGTCAGATCAGACGCTTACTGCAGAAATACAAAGCCCAAGGTCCAGTTGCATTAGCCCATGCCGGTCGTGGCCAAATCAGCAATTCCAAACTTCCTGAAGAACTCAGACTCAAATGCCTCAATATTGTTTCTGACCAACTCCATGGTTTCGGGCCCACTTTAGCGCATGAAAAGCTCACCACCGTACATGGACTCGATCTTTCAGTAGAAACCCTGCGTTCCTGGATGATTGCAGCTGACTTATGGATCCCTCGCTGCAAGCGCCTGAAACGACCATATCAGCCTCGTTATAACCGAGATTGTTATGGTGAATTGATCCAAATTGATGGCTCACACCATGATTGGTTTGAAGGTCGAGCACCTAAATGCTGTCTGCTAGTATTCATCGATGATGCCACAGGAAAATTGCAGCATTTACGCTTCTGTGCGTCAGAGTCAGCCTTTGACTATATGATTTCAACACGCTTATATGTCGAACAGCACGGTAAGCCTTTAGCATTTTACAGCGACAAACATTCAGTCTTCAGGGTGAATCAAAGCAGCAATAAAGACACCAAGATCACGCAATTTGGACGTGTGCTCAGTACCCTCAATATCGATATCATCTTCGCCAACTCACCACAAGCTAAAGGCCGTGTAGAACGAGCCAATAGAACGCTTCAAGACCGTCTGATTAAAGAAATGCGTTTGGAAGGCATTAGTTCGATTGAGCAAGCCAATGCATGGTTGCCCTGCTTTATTGAGCAATTTAATCGTAAATTTGCCAAGATGGCCATTAATCCCAAGGATCTACATCGGCCTATCGCTGAAACAGCCGAAGAATTAGATGATGTTTTTACCTGGCGTGAACCCCGCAGGGTCACGAACAGCTTGACGATTACTTATGATAAATGCGTATATATCTTGGAAAACAGCGAAGAAAATCAAAGATGGGTCGGCAAGTATCTTGAGTTCCTGGAATATCCGGATGGTACTGTAGCCATTGAATATCAGGGAAGAAAAATCAATTACAGCCTCTTCGATAAATTAAGTCAGCTCAACCAGAGAGATCGTTGAGAATAAACGTTTGGGTTCTGTGCTGGCACATATTCAACAACAGCATGAACAACTGGAACAACAAAACAAACGCAATCGTTCTCAAAAGATGCCAAGTAGACGTGCACAGAAAACAGCGATTCAACAACGAAATCTGAATCCTGTGCTTGACTCTTGTAGTTAAAAACAGGACATTTTAAATGGTTTATCGCATAGACATTTTAATTGGGGAATAACATCAAATCGGTCCCAACTATGGACGAATCTCTTTCAACTCACGTTGAATAAAATGCTGAATCATATCGCGGTATAAACGTTCCACAATATCTGCATTTACACCGTGCTCTGTGGCTTGTAGACGAATTTTACTTATCACCGCTTCGACACGTTCTGGTGATTGAACATCCTGTACTGAACGCTTAAAACGCACCGCTTGATCGACATAAAACTGACGTGCAGCAATGAGCTCAATAATCCCCTGATCAATCACATCAATCTGTGCGCGGGCTTGCTCTAATGACTCAACTTTTTCTTTCTTCATCTTCTCTGGCTTCACTTTCAGCGGTGTTTTCACTTTTATACTTCTCTTCTAACACATTACTGAAAATACTTTCAATCATCCAAACGCGGTATAAGCTATTAAATACATAGCTTTGACCTGCAATACGTAATTCTAAAACAGGAAAATCGGGCTGTGACTTCATCTCACAGTGCATATCATTTTCTTTTAATTTTTCAGCAATATCGTTAGTAGTCAGTTCAGAAATCTCTAACTCATACTGTAAAGCCTGAAAATGTGCTTTGAAGGATAAATCACGCCCTTTGGTCCATACGGCTTCCAAAATACGATACATCACATCAATACGCTGCTCTTCGGGCGCACTGTAGTAAAGCTGTGACATAGCTAATGTCGCAGCTTCTGTAGGCCGGCAAAATGGCGTGAACTTAACTTCTGTCCGTTTAGACAGACGTGTTGCCAAACTCCAATCAAACAGATCACGACCGTGATACGACAATGGATACACATTCAGCTGAATATTATAATAGTCCGCCAATTCCTCACGAATATAAGCCAACAGTAACCATGAAATCGGATCTTCCATCGCGATGTAGAGATCAAGCTCAGGATCGAGTCCCTGAATTTCATTCAACTCTTCTGCATCACTGATCAGGTGCTCACGCCATTCAATATGATTGATCATAAAGATCGGGTTATCTGTCAGGAGTTTTTGTTGTTTTAAACGGCGTGTTAAACGCAGTAAATCATCTACAGCATGGTACTTACGTTCACCAAACTCAAAATACCCCGTCAAAATTGGTAAGTCAGAAAAGATCCGTTCTGGAAAATCCTGTGCTTTATGATGACGGCTGGCCATCGCATACAGTGTTCTCAGCTTGCCATACTGCTTTTGCCACAGCATGTGGAACACATCTTCAAGTAAATAAAGAAAATCTTGGCCGCGTAATGGCGTATTTTTTAGAATAATTTCGGCTTGTTCTAAAGCTTCAGCGGTCGGTTGTTCAGGTGTTTCATGAAAACTAAAACGATGCTGCCGCGCTAAAATTTGGGCATCATTCAGACAATATTGTTGCCATTCTATCGATGACATTTGATTTGGAGGTTCAGCACTCTGACGACAAATAATCACTTTTAGTGGTTTAATTTCATCACTGAGAATTTCTTCTAATTGAGGCAGTTGCTGCGCAGCCAAATAGCTATAGACATCATCCAGTCGAAGATAAACACTCAGACCTTGTTCCGTGGGTAACACCGCTTGTCGGGTCGGTTTCTGATAAAACCAACTCGATCGGATTGGATCGAACCAACGGCGTAACAGTGACATGCGTTTTTTGCCTCAAAATTATGAATTGTGCCGAACCTTCCAGCACATACTTAAAATTCAACTTCTATTATGAAGCTGTTTTAAATGAGATATAAGCCTTGTGCAAAACTTATATCAAGTCAGGGCTGAATGTTCAATGTTTTACAATGGATTAGACGTCTAGATTTAGGTCAGTCACTGCACCTTTTTCCGCGCCAGAGGTCAGCTTGGCAAATTTTGCCAAAGCGCCGTGGGTATAGTTTGGTTTCGGTTTGACCCAGGCCGCACGACGTGCAGCAATTTCATCCTCAGCCACATGCCACGTCATTTCACGAGTTTCAGCGTTAATTGATATTTTATCGCCGTTTTTGACCAAGCCAATTGGGCCGCCTTCATAGGCTTCTGGTGTCACATGCCCAATCACAAAACCATGGCTGCCGCCCGAGAAACGCCCATCAGTCAACAGTGCAACAGATTGGCCTAGGCCCTTACCAATAATCGCTGAAGTCGGTTTTAACATTTCCGGCATACCCGGCCCACCTTTCGGCCCGACACCGCGGATCACTACCACTTCGCCTTCTTGTACTTCACCATCTAAAATACCGCGCATGGCGCCCTGCTCGCCCTCAAATACCCGCGCGGGCCCTTCAAAATACAGCCCTTCTTTACCGGTAATTTTAGCCACTGCACCCGTCGGTGACAGATTGCCTTTCAGCACCACTAGGTGGGAGTCTTTTTTAATAGGTGCATCAAACGGCAGAATAATTTGCTGTCCTTCAGGATAGTCTGCTACATCGGCTAAGTTTTCCGCCAAAGTTTTACCCGTAACGGTTAAGCAAGAACCATCGAGCATACCTGCATCCAGCATGCGCTTCATCAGCGGTTGAATACCACCAATAGTAATCAGTTCCGACATTAAATATTTACCCGATGGACGCACATCGGCCACCACTGGTATGTCTTTGCCAATACGCACAAAATCATCCAAAGACAGTTTCACGCCTGCGGTATGCGCCATGGCAATCAAATGCAGCACGCCATTAGTCGAACCGCCTAAGGCAATCAGTACTTTAATCGAGTTTTCAAAAGCGGCTTTAGTCATAATGTCGCGCGGCTTAATATCCAGACGCAGCAGGTTCATCACGGCTTCACCTGCGCGTTGGCAATCTTCAATTTTATCTGCTGAAACTGCTTCCTGCGCCGATGAACCTGGCAAGCTCATGCCTAAGGCTTCAATCGCTGAAGCCATCGAATTGGCCGTATACATACCGCCGCACGAACCCGGCCCCGGCAGCGCGACTTCTTCAATCTGCTTGACCTGAATTTCATTAATTTCGCCTTTGGCGTGCTGACCCACTGCTTCAAATACCGAAATCATGTCGGTATGCCCTGCTCCGGGTTTGATGGTGCCACCATAAATAAACAGGCCCGGACGGTTTAATCGCGCCAAACCCATGATACAGCCCGGCATGTTCTTGTCGCAGCCGCCTATGGCAATTACGCCATCATAGGCCTGACAGCCCACCACAGCTTCAATGGAATCGGCAATGATTTCCCGCGATAGCAATGAATACTTCATGCCTTCTGTACCGTTGGAAATGCCGTCAGAAATGGTGATGGTATTAAAAATAATCCCTTTCCCGCCTGCAGCATTCACCCCGCTTTCAGCTTCACGCGCCAAGCCATCAATATGCATATTACACGGCGTGACATTGGCCCAAGTCGAGGCGATGCCTATAAATGGGCGCTTAAAGTCAGCATCTTGGAAGCCCGTGGCACGCATCATGGAACGTGCAGGCGCATTTTCGATACCTTCATAAACAGGCGCAGAATGTTCGCGAATATTATTTTTACTCATTGTTCTTCCTTGGCGATGGCTGATTTTGGCTTCAGCCTTGGCGGATTCTTTTAAATTTATTGTATAGAAAGCGCTCGGCATGTAAAAGAAATTAGATCTCAACAAAAAAGATTTTTAGCGCATGCAATACCATTCAATCACATGACAAAGCGACATGGATGTCGCTGTTTTCCTGTATGGCAGGGATGCCATATCAGGAGAACAAAAGATTTTTGTTACTTTTGATCTTTCAAAAGTAAGGGATTGCCTACACAAAGCCATATAAATTATAGCTACTATTCGAGGCTGTCTTTTTTAGAATTTTAATGACATCAACTAATTATTAAATTTTATTTAGTTGCTTCAAGAAACATTATTTTTAATCAGATTAATAAATCTATAACTTAGAATTATTGTCCCATTATTTCATTTAAAAGCTGATTACAGCGGAGTCTTATCCTATAAAAGCTAATTTTCGGAGCACGTATGCTACTTTTGTTTTGGCAAAAGTAACCAAAACCATTTGTCATCCGCAAAACTCGGCAACTGGTTGCAACTAAAAAATTGATCGCAGAAAAATCCACTTTTAAATTACCGTTTGCCTCAAACAGTTGCAGATGACGTTTCCTCTTATCCATTGCAAGTTATGTAGATGCAAATTTAAAAAGCACCCCATTAGGAGTGCTTTTCTATTTAGAAATCTAAAGCTTAGATTTCACGTACTGCGCCTTTCGCCGCACTCGTGGTATGCATTGCATACGCTTTCAATGCTTTCGAAATTTTGCGTGGACGCTCTTCCACTGGATGCCAACCTTTCGCTTCTTGCGCTGCACGGCGAGCTGCCATAGTCGCTTCATCAACAGCTAAGTTGATGGTACGGTTTGGAATATCAATTTCGATTAAATCGCCATCTTCCACCAAACCAATTGCACCGCCTTCTGCAGCTTCTGGAGACACGTGACCAATAGAAAGGCCTGATGAACCGCCAGAGAAACGACCATCCGTTAATAGTGCACATTCTTTACCTAAACCTTTCGATTTCAGGTAGCTGGTTGGGTACAGCATTTCTTGCATGCCCGGACCGCCGCGTGGACCTTCGTAGCGAATTACAACTACATCGCCCGCTTTGATTTCATTACCCAAAATCGATTCTACTGCAGAATCTTGGCTTTCAAATACACGTGCAGTACCGTTAAATTTCAGGATGGAATCATCCACACCTGCAGTTTTTACAATACAGCCATCTAGCGCGATGTTGCCATAAAGCACAGCCAAACCACCATCTTTAGAGAATGCATGTTCTGCATTACGGATTACACCCGCTTCACGGTCACCATCAAGACGTTGGTAATAACGATCTTGAGAGAATGCAGTTTGCGTTGGTACACCGCCCGGTGCTGAACGGAAGAATTGATATACGTCTTCATTTTCAGTACGGATGATGTCCCATTTATCTAAAGCATCTTTTAATGAAGCTTCATGAACGGTACCAACCGAAGTATCGAGCAAGCCTGCACGGTCTAATTCACCCAAAATCGACATGATGCCGCCTGCACGGTGTACATCTTCCATATGCACGTCGTTTTTCGCAGGTGCAACTTTACAGAGTACAGGCACTTTGCGAGACAAACGGTCAATGTCGTCCATCGTGAAATCAACACCAGCTTCATTTGCAGCTGCTAATAAATGCAGAACGGTGTTGGTTGACCCACCCATTGCGATGTCCAAAGTCATGGCATTTTCATACGAAGCTTTAGTCACCATTGAACGTGGTAATACGCTATAATCGTCTTGTTCATAATGGCGTTTTGCCAGTTCAACAATGAGAGAACCTGCACGTTCGAACAGTTTCTTACGGTTGGCGTGAGTTGCCAAAGTTGAACCGTTACCTGGAAGCGATAGACCTAAGGCTTCAGTCAAGCAGTTCATTGAGTTCGCAGTGAACATGCCTGAACATGAACCACAGGTTGGGCATGCAGAACGTTCATATTCAGCCACTTCTTCGTCAGTATAGTTATCATCTGCAGCGACGATCATCGCATCGATCAGGTCGATCGCTTTGTCATTACCACGAATTTTTACTTTACCGGCTTCCATCGGACCGCCAGACACGAAGACCACTGGAATGTTCAGACGCATTGCTGCCATCAACATCCCCGGAGTGATCTTGTCACAGTTCGAGATACACACCATGGCATCGGCACAGTGTGCGCTGACCATATATTCCACCGAGTCAGCAATCAGGTCGCGTGAAGGCAGTGAATACAACATACCGTCATGACCCATCGCAATGCCGTCATCAACAGCAATGGTATTGAATTCTTTTGCTACACCGCCTGCCTGTTCAATCTGACGTGCCACGAGTTGACCAAGGTCTTTAAGATGAACGTGACCCGGTACAAATTGAGTAAATGAGTTCACGACGGCAATAATTGGTTTACCGAAGTCTTCATCTTTCATACCAGTTGCGCGCCATAAGCCGCGCGCACCCGCCATATTTCTTCCGTGTGTCGATGTTTTTGAACGATAGTCAGGCATTTTATATTTCCAACAAAGTTTGAGCTTGAAATGAATCCTACAGATTCACTCTGGCTAAATCATACTGACAATGATGTAAAATCAGTCGAATTTTAAACCTATCATACACCAAGCCATTGTTTTTAAAGATGGCTTTTTAAGCTGAGATTTGGGCAGATGGGTCTATCAATAAAAACGAGTGATTTGACGACAAAAATCTTTTAACTGAAATCTACTATACCGCCATCAATGGCTGCACAATACAAAACTTTCATGAATAATTTTTAATTTTTATATAAATATAATTTATTTAAAAATTGCAAAAGTTCTATTTTGGGTTATGAAATCATTGAGCTTGGACAGCTTCAAAGTTGCAAAAATCAATTTCTAATGTTCTAAATTACGCTTTAATCCTTTGCTATAATCCACATATTCAACACAGATTCGGTTCATTCATTTTGAAAATCATCTTTGCCGGTACACCAGAATTTGCCGCAACAGCATTAGCTGCATTGCTCAAAACACAACATGAAATTGTTGCGGTATACACTCAACCTGACCGCAAAGCAGGTCGTGGACAAAAATTAACAGCATCCGCTGTTAAAGTCTTAGCACTTGAACATGATATTCCCGTTTACCAACCCCTTCATTTCAAATCATCGACTGAAGAAGGTTTAGCCGCACAGGCGGAATTAAAAGCCTTAAATGCCGATGTTATGGTGGTTGCAGCCTATGGTTTGATCTTGCCGCAAGTGGTGCTAGACACCCCGAAATATGGCTGCCTGAATATTCATGGCTCATTGCTGCCACGTTGGCGTGGTGCAGCACCGATTCAACGTGCCATCGCAACAGGTGATATTGAAACAGGTGTCACCATTATGAAAATGGCAGCCGGACTCGATACAGGCGACATGATGTATAAAACCATCTGCCCGATTGAAGCAACGGATACCTCTGCAACTTTGCATGACAAACTTGCAGAGCAAGGTGCAACTGCAATTGCTGCCGTTTTAGACACTGAACAAACATTGCAGCAATATTTAGACAGCCGTGAAGTCCAAGACGAAGCATTAACAGTTTATGCACATAAGCTTTCAAAAGCTGAAGCAAAAATTGATTGGTCCATCGATGCTGTACAAATCGATCGTAACATTCGCGCCTTTAATCCGTGGCCGGTAGCATTCATTCAGTTGGATGAGCAAAATAATTTACGCGTTTGGCATTCTGAACTTTCTGCTGATTCAGCACCGAATGCTCAAGCAGGTGAAATCATCGCTATCGATAAAAAAGGCATACATGTTGCCTGTGCCAATGACAGCGTGATTATATTGACCTCTTTACAATGGCCGGGTGCTAAACCACTCAACCCTGTACAAATTTTACAAACCCAAAAATTGACTATTGGACAAATTTTATAATGAAGCAATCTCCCAACGCCTCGACCCGAGACCTTAATTTACGTGCTCAGGTAGTGAAGACGTTATTGGCTGTCCAAAATGGTCAATCGCTGCAATCTGTCCTCGCGCAGCAAATGAATATTGTATCGGACAAAGACCGTGCTTTATTCCATGAATTGGTGCTCGGTTGTTTACGTCAATGGTATGCATTGAAACAACTGACTTTACCGCTACTGTCTAAACCGGTAGATAACCAAGTGGTTGAAACCTGTTTATACCTTGGTTTGTACCAATTATTGTGTACCCGTGTCGCGGCTCATGCTGCAATTTCCGAAACGGTAGACGCTGCAAAACAATTGGGTATGGGCAGTCTAAGTGGCTTAATCAACGCGATTTTGCGCCGCGCAACACGTGAAACAGAACAGTTCTACGATGTACTTGAACAAGCGACCAATTTACCAAGTTGGTTAACCAAACGTCTGAAAAAAGACTGGGGTGAACAATTTGATGAACTCAGTTATGAGCTTAAACAAATTGCGCCACTGACTTTGCGTGTCAATACACGTCAAGTGAGCCGTGACGAATACCTCGATATTTTGGAAGATGAAGGTATCGATGCGCATCGCTGTGAACTGTCTGATGTCGGCATTGTGATGGACGAAAGCCTACACATTCCAAGCCTGCCGGGCTTTGAAGCAGGTGGTTTTTCGGTACAAGATGAACATGCTCAGCTTTGCGCAACACTATTGCCAAATCTTGACGGTAAATTTGTGATTGATGCTTGTGCTGCGCCGGGTGGTAAAACAGCACACATTTTAGAGACCTTCCAACCAAAGAAACTCATCGCACTCGACCAAGATGAGAAACGTCTGAAACGTGTGGTTGAAAACCTTGATCGTTTGGATCTCGATGGTAAACATGTCGAAATCCAAACTGCCGATGCCGTCACCTATACTGCTCCTGAACTTGCTGATTGCATCGTGCTCGATGCGCCATGTACCGCTGTGGGTGTAATGCGTCGTCATCCTGACATTCGTTTACTACGTCAATCGGGCGACATTGCGAAAACGGTAGTGTTACAAAAGCAAATTTTGGAAAACATGTGGAAGCAGCTTAAAGTCGGCGGCACCTTGCTTTACATCACTTGCTCGATTTTAAAAGCTGAAAATGAACAGCAAATGGTTGAGTTTTTTGCTAATCATGCAGATGCTCAAGAAGTCAAAATTGAGGCAGACTGGGGTATGGAACAGATCCATGGCCGTCAACTTTTCCCAAAAGTCGGTTATGGTGATGGTTTCTATTATTGCCGTATAGTAAAAACGGCCTAAATCAATAAACACCTTTTTAGATGTAAACAATCATAAAAAATGCCCGATGAATTCATCGGGCATTTTTTATTCATGACTCTAAATTAATCTTCAGCTTCGTCAGGATTTTTCACCAAATGAATCGTCGCTAAAAGTAAACCACCCCATAGCAAAACAATTGATAAAATCATCATGATCATTGCAGATGTATTCATATTAATTCTCCTCTGGACCTTTGTCTTTACACAAGCTTAATAGAACAGAACCCAATACAAAGAAGGCCAATACCGAACCACCCACCAACCAAAGTGTCGTTGCAGGATAACCGCCATAACCTTCAGTTGCGACAGCCTTAATCGTCAATACAAGTGCAACCAATAATGAAATTGGGGTGATCACGGTCAATAAGAAATTCCAACCTTGACCCAACTTGATACTTGAGTATTGATTTGCATGCTCTTGTAATTGTTTCATCAATGGACGATGGAACCACGACACCAAAATAATAGAGAGTAAACCACCACCCACGATCCCAATGTTATTGGCAAAGTAGTCAATGATATCAACAAAAGTAATGGCACTTTGTGTAGAGAATAAAAGTGTAGATACGATTGCTGAACCGCCACCAATAATGCTCACAGCTTTATTTTTTGACCAACCCAATTTGTCTTGAAACGCTGCAATTGGCACTTGCAAGATACTCACCATAGAGGTAATCCCTGCAACCACCAACGAAGCAAAGAACAAGAAGCCAAACAAATCACCGCCTGCCCCCATACTCGAAATGATTTTCGGGAAGGCAATAAAGGCTAAACCAATACCACCAGATACTACTTCTTTTACAGGTACACCTGAACTTTGTGCCATGAAACCAAGTGCTGCAAAGACGCCAATACCCGCTAAGATTTCAAATGATGAGTTGGCTAATGCAACGACTACACCTGAACCGGTTAAGTTGGTTTTTGCTTTTAAGTAAGACGCATAGGTCAACATGATCCCGAAACCAATCGATAACGAGAAGAAGATATGACCAAAGGCTGCTAACCATACTTTATAGTCGGTCATCGCTTCCCAGTTTGGCGTAAAGAATGCATTTAAGCCTTCTGCCGCACCCGGTAGACGCAATGCTTGAATGACTAAAATGCTAAATAACACGATCAATAACGGCATAAAAATTTTATTGGCAAGTTCTACACCACGACGTACACCGCCATAGAGAATGAACATCACCACAGCCCAAACAATGACTAAACCAACAAATAAAGTCGGAACAAAACCAAATGTTAAGCCATCACCATTTTGTAGATAGGTTTTAAAGAAAAAGCTTTCCGTATCTGAGCCCCATTGTTGTCCAATGGCGTAATACATGTAACTACCGGCCCATGACAACACGCTGGCATAGTAGATCCCGATGATCAGAGTCACCATCACTTGCCACCAACCCAATGATTCAGCATTCATTAACTTTTTATAGGCTGTAGGTGGTGCTTTACGGAACTTATGTCCAACAACATAGTCCAAAAAGAGTAAGGGTAAACCTGCTGCAAAAATTGCAATCAAATACGGTACTAAAAATGCACCACCACCATTTTCATAAGCAACATAAGGGAAACGCCAAATATTCCCCAAACCCACGGCTGATCCAATCGCCGCTAAAATAAAGCCTGATCGCGCAGACCAGCTTTCACGATTATCTGACATAGAACACCTAAACCTCAGGCATCTTTAACTGCTGCTTGTTATGATTATATCGCGAGCAAAAAAAGAACCATAAAAATAAAAATTCTGGGTGTTTGATCTGGTGAGATACCTTATGAGCGTCTATACCAAATTGCAAACAGAAAAATCACATGCGCATTTTTGTTAAAAACACCACAAATAACTTTCCCTTTGTATGAATTAACAATACTCACTTTTTTTAAGTTTTTCTGTAATTTCTACGGCAAATATTCCATTTTTATAATATGTTTAAGTTTAAATGTTCATTTAATCAGCTTATTTTTCATACAATTTAAGTTATCAATAATATAACTTTTAGGAATGTTTTATTTCCTATTAAATTTTTAAAGTTATTTCACTCGATAATGTCCGGTAATTTTATAGGCATGCAAAAGATCTTCTTCCTGTGTGCCCTCTCCAATATTATGGATGATGAGCGGAACATCGCTAGCTTTCACTTTACGATCTGAAACCACGCCAATATGCACTAAACCACGCCCTAAGTCCCAAGTGACAATATCTCCTGCCAAATACTGCTTATCTTTGACAACATAGCCCTGACGTTGCATCCAAGTTTGAATATTGGGAACACGTCGATGATCAATATTTTTATCGGTTCCTTTTAAGCCCCATTTTTGTGGATACTGCTTAAAATTGGCTTTCATATCTTCATGAATGGCTTGTTGTAAATCAATCCCTTGCTGTCGTAATGCACGAATTACCACGTCGGTACAAACACCCTTGATTAAAGGGACATCTCCCATCGGATAACGCAGTGCAGTATACGCAGGATCATAATATAAGGTTTTCCCGATCTGGCTGCGTGCATCCGTCACCATTTGAGTGGCATTAAAAGCAAAGACAGCCATATTCACAGTCATTAAACTGACCAATAATAAAATTCGTTTCATTTTTTCTTATTCACTTTAGATTTTTGAAATGATTCAAAAACTGGGCTTCGAACAGAATCATGCTGAACCAAGCCCATGTTTAAATGACTACAATTTTATCGCCAATACGCGTTCTTCTTGCATATCTCGAATGGCAGACTGAATCCCTTCACGGCCTAAGCCAGAATCTTTTACGCCACCATATGGCATGTTATCGACACGGAAAGATGGAATGTCATTAATAATCACTCCACCGACCTCTAAGTGATTCCACGCATACAGCATTTTATTCAAATTTTGCGTATAGACGCCCGCCTGTAAGCCAAAACGGCTGCTATTAATTTTGGCGATGCCTTTTTCAAAATTTTTGTATTTCTCTAAAATCGCTACAGGACCAAAGATTTCATCTTTATACACTTCCAGTGATTCATCGACACTTTCCAATAAAATTGGATCGAGCAAAGCACCCTGATGTTCACCACGAACCAAAGCTTTAGCTCCTTTTTTGACTGCTTTATCGACCCATTTATGCACGCGGGTTGCTTCAGCTTCCTTAATCATTGGACCGACCATGGTGCTTTCCAAGTGAGGATCAGCCGCTTTAAGCTGCTTCATTCTCGCCACGAGTTTTTTCTTCACATCGGCATAGATATCAGCATGCACCAAGATGCGTTGTACGCTGATACACACCTGCCCTGCATGGTTATACGCCCCACCGACTAAGCGTTCAATAAATGCCGCTGAAATTTCAGTATCAGGCTCAACCAATACCGCAGCATTACCACCAAGTTCCAAAGTCACTTTTTTACGTCCCGCACGCGCTTTCATATCCCAACCGACAACATCGGAACCGGTAAAGCTGAGCAGTTTAAATCGGTCGTCAGTGACCAAGACATCTGCATGTTCACGTGGACAAGGTAAAACCGAAAAGGCACCTTTAGGTAAATCTGTTTCTGCTAAAACTTCCGCAATTTTTAAAGCTGAAATAGGCGTCAAACTTGCAGGCTTCAACACAAATGGACAGCCTGCAGCAATGGCAGGTGCAATTTTATGCGCAGTAAGATTGATCGGAAAATTAAACGGGCTGATCAACGATACAGGACCAATTGGCACATGTTTGACCATACCTTGATAGCCAGATGCCGCTGCGGTAACCGCCAATGGGATCATGCGACCATCATCCATCTGTGTAACAGCATCAGCAGCAATTTGAAAGGTATTGATTAAACGTTCAACTTCAGCAGCTGCGGCTTTACGCGGTTTTCCACCTTCCGCAATTAAAATTTCAGTCAATTCTGCACGCATTTCATTAAAACGTTTTACACAGTGCAGTAAGATTTTTTGTTTTTGAAAAGGTTCCAATGCCGCCATTGCAGCGCTAGATTTAACCGCTGAATCAATGGCTATTTCAATGGTTGCAGCATCTGCGAGTGCAACGCGTGCATATACGTCTTGGGTATATTTATGATTCACTTCTAACCACTGCGCTGTGGTCTCTGCTTTACCTGCAACATAGAGCGGATAATCTTTTATATCTTGTACGGCTTTGGACATGATGATATTTCCATAATCTTGAGACATTATTGATAAATGTGAATAAGTCTATGCCTCTATCATGCGCTGACTGAGCACAGAGTTCACTATATTTAAGTAACAAAATGAACCACAAGCCTCAAACTTGATTACTTATACGCCCTGAACTTCATCCCCTATTTTCAGATCTCGGCTTGTACTGAAAAACGGATGATCGAGTCTCTATAAAACGATGAAATTAAATTAGAAAAGTTATTTAAAATAAAAAATCTCATTATTTATCATAATATTAATAAATTCTTCAAAACTAAATTAATAATAAAAAATGTGAATACAACATGAAAAAAGCCCATCAAATGACGGGCTTTTTAAATCTATGATTTAGCTATACGAACGTTGTGTTTTCACTGAAGCCTTATTCACATTTTCTAAAGCAGCAACTTCTTCATCCGTTTGAGCTTTGCGAATAAAGAACACTGCAATCGCTGCGATGACTACTGGAATTCCCACAGCCATAAAATTAATTTGATGTGGCAATTCTTGTGATAATAAATAGCCGATCAGAATCGGACCAACAATCGCACCTGTACGCCCCACAGCAGATGCCCAACCAATTCCTGTCGAACGAACAGACAGCGGATAATACTGTGCAACATAGCTATAGAGTAAGATTTGAGAACCAATTGCTGATGCACCTGCGACTGCAACCAAAAGGTAGATCACAGGCTGTGGAGAATTAAAGCCGAGTAAAGATAATGCCACAGCACCTGCCAGACATAATGTAATGATCACCGGTTTTAAATGGAACTTATCCGCTAAAATACCTCCCCCAATCGTACCAATTACCGCACCAATATTCATCGCCAATAGGAAGGTCAAACTGCTACCTAATGAATAACCTGCGGCCATCATTAGTTTTGGTAACCAACTACCTAATGCATACAGGGTTAATAGACACATAAAGAAGCATAGCCAAAACAACATCGTACTTATGCCACGACCTTGCTTATACAATGCTCTAACAGACGCTCCACCCGGAACAGCAACTTCAGTCAGTTCAAGTTGAGTATTTGCAGTCACCGTTTGCTCTGGTGCAATGGTTTGAATCATCCTACGAGCTTCATCGTGACGATTCACCTTCACCAAAAATGTGAGCGATTCAGGTAAAAACTTCCAAGCAAATGGCAACAGTAACAGTGGAATACCCGCAATGAAGAACATGATTTGCCAGCCATAATCCGCAGTAAACCATGAACCAAATAAAGCCGCCATGATGCCACCCATTGCATAACCACTGAACATAGTGGTCACTAAAGTACTGCGTAGATGCTTAGGTGCATATTCAGACGTCAATGCCACAAGGTTCGGTAATACTCCACCAATGCCAAGTCCAGCAATAAAACGTAAAGCACCAAATTCAGTAGGATTTGATGCAAAACCGCCTAGAAATGTGAATGTACTGAATAAAAATACACAGATCATGATGACTTTCTTACGGCCAATCTTATCAGCCAAAGTACCAAACATCATGGCACCAAACATCATCCCTGCAAGTGCTGTACTCGCTAGCATACCTGCCTGAACAGCTGTTAATCCCCAATCTTTCATTAATAAAGGCAGCGCAACACCATTGATCGCTAAGTCGTAACCATCAAATAAAATAAGAATTAGACACCACATCATGATGCTGAAATGCGATTTTGTGAACTTAGCGTTATCGACAACGCTATTCACATTCATTGTGCTTGTAGACATTGAACCTCACCTCCAATTGTGAGTTTTATTTTTCGCTACAATGCCGTTTTTGACTGTAAATTGTCCAAAATTACAAAGGTATAGACCCATACCTTTCAGATATATCCATGTTGTTTGGGAATAAAATGTCATAAAAACTTGGATATTTTTGAAATATTTATACATAAAAAAGTCGATGGACTGTGGGTCTAGTTTTTATAATGATTAATTATCAATGTGTTATTAGAAGCTAAATCACAATCAGACGATAGATTATTTGATATGAAAATTGTCAGAATAAAACTCATATTTTATAGAAAAAAACCGCAGCTCTACGATCTAAGTCGTAGATTTCTAAATCATAAGTCATCAAGCATCACTTAAGTCGATAGTTAGGCATTTAAACTGTTGTTTTAGCTGACTTACATTCAGATTTTCCGCATCTTAAGCTAGTAATTCTCCTGATTAATGATTTTTGAATGCGTTTATTGTCTAATAATCATCCATGTTTAGATGATTCAAGCATCAATTTATCTATATTTTTCTCCTTTTCCCTTTTTCCTTTTCCCTCACGCATAAAAAAACACCCCCTGCACTAGTCAGGGGGTGTTTCGAATAATGAGCTGGCGATGACTTACTCTCACATGGGTAACCCCACACTACCATCAGCGCTAAGAGGTTTCACTTCTGAGTTCG
>NZ_VPDC01000029.1:0-29058 GCF_013417875.1 Acinetobacter sp. YH12219 | reverse complement strand
GCCTATTTAAGTGATGTGCTGAAAAGGTTGCCGACACATAAAGTGACTCAGATTGAAGAATTACTGCCACATCGCTGGAAATCCAACTCAAATTAAAAAATAGGCATGGGGTTCAGCGGACGCTTACAATAATCCTGATTTCAAAGAAGCTTATAGTGAGATGGTAACGACTAGGCGAGAATTAAGTGAAATTGAGCCTTTGGCGGATAGCGATCTATCAGTTGCTCCAAAATCTCAACCCGTGCCAAGAAATAGCTATCCTAGACCTTTCTAAATATTGCTAATTGGGGGCAGCACAGAATTCGGAGAAAATAGCACGCTAAGGAATTTTGTGGACTAATTAATTTATTAAAATCAGAGATTTATATTTTTATGCTTTGCCTGTCTTCTAGAGATTGGCAACATGCAATTTAATTGAAAATTTTAACGAAGTTTTTAAATAACAACTACATAGAAGTAAACAAATGTACTTACCGCCCTATAATTTCCGTTTTCTGTGCTGACCCCTATATTCGAGTATTTAGACGGGAACGAAGAAGACTATGATTTCTCAAGATAGCGAGAAAAACTGACTACCTAGAATAGTCTGTTATAGGCGGTTTTCTTATAACGGTCTGTTCTAGGTAGTCTATTAATAGGTCTAAGGGGCTTTTTAGGTGGTTCCGCTAGGGTATACTGAAAATAAACTTGTCCTGTACCTGATTCCAGTAAAACACTCTCCGAAAATATCGAGACGATTCACGGTTGGTTACAGATAGTTTGGGTGTTATTTTTATCTCTATGCTTGATAGGCTTTATGAGCTTACCACAAATAATTTTTCATTCGGTCAGTCCTCGCTTTCATCCGACCAATTTTGACTCAACTCACTCACCAAACGACTCTCATCGCATTTAAAATCAATATAGTGATAGGTATTGGCAGGCAATAGCCAATCCTGCCCTGTCAGTGGACATTTTTGTTCCATATCTTCTGCCTGTGTCCAATCACGGTAATTCATTAGAAAATAATAGGTGGGTACACCTGTGCTTTGTTCAATGATACGGCACAATTCTCGACCTATTTTGCTATGCTCAGAATTGGGATTTTGCATTTGCTCTAAGGCAAAGGCTTCACTTACTGGTTGAGAACCAAGCCACAAACGATATAACGCTTCAGCCTGACGATACCATGACCACACATTATCATAACAAGGGTGATCAGGTTGGGTATATGGGATTTTATATAGAGGAATGCCTTGTAAGGTTACTCCATCTAGTAAAGGCGAACTCCAGCCCCAACGCAACATGTAAAATTCAGATTGCGTTGGTACGGCATAACGGGGAAGAGGATAGTCATGGTCTTCTCCGATATACAAGGTTTGAATGGGTTTACCTGCTAACTGTTCGATTTTATTGTGCATTTCTTGGGCATAGCTGTTCATATTTTTACGGTCAAGGGCATCCATTTCAGGACACACCACAGTCACGCGAGTAATATCATTTTGGCTAACAGCTAAATGATGGTTACGGGGTAATATTTGTCCGTTGCCTTCTAAATTTCCTAAATAACAAAATACATCATGGTCGTGGCTATCATCATCTTCAGCGATACCTGTATATTGGGGTATGATAATATCAAAGGCGTGCATTTTTATATCTCATGCTTAATTTATATTAAATATATTTGGGGATGTTGCTGTTGAAATTGGTTAAAGTGCTGTCTTGTAGTGTCAATTTAACCTATACCGTCAATGCCGTACACTCTAAATATTAATAATACTTAAACTACTTGATATTATAACTATAATTTTTCTTATCATATTTACCGAAATAAGGAACAGCTACATCCTTATGCACTGTATTATTACTATCAGTATATGTAATTACTATAGAGTCTTCGGTGTCAGAATATTTTATAGGATACTTAAATGATTGATTAGGAGATAAATTACCTATATTTTCTGATTTATTAGTGGTTTTATAAGTTAAATTAACCTTAGTTATATCTTCGGAGGTTTTGTTATTTATAATTAGCATCCCTTCTGATTCACTTTGACTGGAACAAGCCACAGTAATTAATGCACTTAAGCTAATTACATACAGTTTTCTTATTGAGATCTTCACGAGCCAAACCTTTAGTTATTTTATTTAATACAAAATAATTCTATGCAAGAAATGCCACTCTCAACTTCTTAAGCCTATTGGAATGGCTGTATTACAAGAATTGTAAGTTTAATATTGAAAGTCTAACCTTCGTAAAATAAATGATTTAGCGAAAAAAAGTTGAGAGTTAAGCATAAAATGGAATCTTATTTTTCACCAAAGGAATTAGAAGATGTTAAAGAACCATTAGTTATAACTTTCATTTTGAGACTACCCTAAATTCTGTGTAACTATCTAGTTTTCTAAAATACTTCTTAAATTTTGTCAAAATGGCTTTATTAGCTCGAAAAACTAACTTTCTATACACCATGAAGTACACCGCGACTACCTAAATAACTCAATATACCAATATCATTAGCCTACAGCCTAAGGTTCTAGTCCTCACTAGGGTACCGAAGCAGTGAAATTGGTTTGCCATAGGCATACTAATCAGAGTATGAAAAAGAAACTCCTCTCTCTGCAAATTCTTGATTGAAAACACTAAGAACCTTCATACTAAAAGTATAATAAATAAGTACTAGCCTTTCTATTATGGTGATGTCGTTCATATTCCAAGATATTCTCCGATCATCTAATAACCCCTCCCAACTAGGATCGTTTATTTTAGGTATAGATTGACTGCCGTAAGAAGGTATTTGATCAACTAAATGACGCATATCATCGAGTTTTTGATTTGATAGGGGTTACCCCAGAATTTGGAGAAAATAGTACGACAAGGAATTTTGTCGACTAATTAATTTATTAAAATCAAAGATTTATATTTTTATGCTTTGCCTGTCTGCTAGAGATTGGCAACATGCAATTTAATTGAAAGATTTTTAACGAAGTTCTTAAATAACAACTACATAGAAGTAAATAAATGTACTTACCGCCCTATAATTTCCGTTTTCTGTGCTGACCCCTAATATAGCAGTTTTTCACTGAATAGAACTCAGATAACTTATCATTTGGTGATAGTCAGAAGCCTTTATTCCCTTAAAATAATTTTTGTTTTTGATATCAAGGACTACTTCTACCACAACCTGTAAACAGCGAATAAAAATCTTAAAATTTAAACCCTAATTTCGATAAGAAGGGTAAATATACTTTCTGCTTTTCACTATCTAATAATGCTTCAGCAATTTGTTCAGCAAACACATCGTAACTTCGACCTGCTTGCCCTTGTGCCAAATACGATGCCTCATGTAATTGAGATATTTTTTTAGCGAAGGCAAAGCGTTGATTATCGGTCATGGTTATAAACATATCTACTGTATGTGGATCACGCTCTGTCTTTTCAGCTTTTACCGTTTTGGGCTTGGTTCTTTGTTTAAATTTAAAGGTAAATCCTGTAATAGTGCGACCTTGCTTGTGTTGCTCATATTCAGCAATAATATCCGTGTGTTCGTTAATTTGACTAATAGCCAAATCTAAAACTCTTGCTTTGAAATGGTGCATACGCACATATTCATCACTCAATAACCCAAAATGATTTCTTAACTCATCTAACGAGATTTCATTGGTTTTGCCCACAGACCGCCATTTAATCAAAAACTCATACAGGCGAATAGCATATCGGCTCTGTAAGCCTTTAATTTGCTCTATCTCGTATTTGGTAAATTTTTTTTCCAATCCTACAATTAATGGTACAACGTCATTGGCGAATACTAATCTTACCAATCCTAAATCATTAACGTAACTAATCTTTTGCACAAAGCGACTGCGGACAAACTCAATTTTTTGACTACCCTCAACAAACTGGGTGTAATTAAATTCCGCTTCAAATAAACCATTGACTCCACGCTTTAGGGCTTCATAAGCCGTATGTTTAGCCACGTCAAACTGTTGCATATAAGATTGGGCATGAATAGTTAAAGTCTTGTTCAATACACTTTCAATATTATCGCCCAACTTACGAGGGCACTGTTGCAAATAGAGATTTGAGTCGATGATGTTCCCTTTAAAAAGTGCTTAGAGACCGAAAACCCTGTTGATTAGACACACTTCACCCTGAGGCTGACCATAATAAAATGACGATGCTTGTCCTTTACGTAGTGCACGCATGACTTCAATACCTTTAATTGTGGCATAAGCAGTCTTCATAGATTTGAATCCTAATGTGGCCCTGATGATTCGCTTTAACTTACCATGATCACATTCAATGACATTATTTTTATACTTAATCTGCCTGTGCTCAATATCTACTGGACATTTTCCTTCTCGCTTTAACCGTGATAAAGCATGGCCATAGGTCGCTGCTTTATCTGTATTGATGACCCGTGGAATTTGCCATTTTTTCACCGTATTGAAGATCTTTCCTAAAAAACAATAGGCTGATTTACTGTTCCGTCTAGCGGAAAGGTAAAAGTCAATCGTATGACCACGTTGATCAACTGCACGATACAGGTAAGTCCATCGCCCCTTCACTTTGATATAAGTCTCATCCATATGCCATGAATGTAAATCTGTAGGGTTACGCCAATACCAGCGTAACCGTTTTTCCATTTCTGGAGCATAACGCTGAACCCAACGATAAATTGTACTGTGATCCACATTTATGCCTCGTTCAGCGAGCATTTCTTGAAGTTCACGATAGCTGATGCCATATTTACAATACCAACGAACAGCCCAAAGAATGATTTCACCTTGAAAGTGCCGACCGTGGAAGGGATTCATCTGCTGTATCTCGAAATAAATAAGATATTTAGCTTATCATGTCAGCCTATTTGCAACAGTGCCTTTGGTTTTGTCATTGGAACATTCTCTCAAGAAAGTTGGTCTCCGACAAACCCGGTACGGTTCAGTCTCAATTTTCACACTTTATGCAACAGAGTCGTTTTTATCCTAAGGTCCTTACCACTTGTATTCTTTACGAACATATATCTAAAAAGTGTAGCAAGTTGCTACACTTTTCGCTAGATCAACTCTTTACCAAAAATATCATTCAGTCTTTCACGAATACTATGGACGAATTCCGGATTACTTTTAAGTTTATGCTTCATATTTCGTTTAAAGTCATTCAACCCCATACCAATTTCAGCAAAATCCATTTGGAATAAAGTGTCATTAATGACAATATTTGCTTGAGAGTCAGTGAGGCATCCTACTTTTTTAAACCACTTCTTGAACTGCTGATAATTTTCATCATTATTAAAAATATACCAAGAACGTACATTCATATCGAATTTAGCCCCTAATTCTTTTACGGATGCATTGTCTTCAAATGGAACATCAAGATAGATTTTTTCAATCACTGCAAATTCATCCAGTGCCTTATCAGCAATCCGATGATGCAGTTTAAAATTCACACCTACAATTGGACGGCCTTTCTTAACGGTTTCATACTCTAACTGTAGATCTGTATTTTCGTTAATTTCTGCCACTATTTTGTCTAATACATAGCGTCTAAAATCTACCCAGCGATCATATTTGGTTTCATTAATATCAATCAGTGCTTTCAAGTTTTCTAAAAGTAATGGCACTTCATAACTCTTTTGATTGGCGTACTTAAATTCGTTTTTAATGAAATAAGTATAAAGACTCATACTGGCAACAGAATCTAGGGCAAAAAGATGTTTTAGCTGATAGGTAGTAAAATTACCCCCAGCCAGTTGAGTGAAATACGGCAACACCTCACTGGTAAAACGAATCTGAATCGCATTTTTAGAATCATCTTCCCATCTTAACTCACGGATAATGGGAACGACAGAATGTACTTTTTTAGTCTTTCTCTTACCATTATCAGCTGGCTCCTCAATAATAAAATGAGCTACCCGGGATGAAAGCTCTTTATAAATCCGATCTATTGCAACATTAATTGAATTACGTTTATTTAATCCTAGTAAATCTGCCAAATCATCCTTATACAAATAAATATAAGTTTGTTCGGTAATTTCACCATCTACCCTATTTTTCTCACTATAATTCGCAACCGCCATTGCATATAAAAGTGCCTTATATTCATTGGCTGATAATTCGATTGGGCGAATTAAACGGTTACTGGTACTGACAACGCCATTATGGCGAATGTTGCCTATACAGTAAGGAATATAATTCGATTCTTCTTGCAATGGTTCAGATTCTGTCATAACCGTGATATTTATAATTTAACTTAGTTTTTATATACAAAAGTGGAAAAACTTTCAAGACTTTCACCACAATATTCTAAAAGTGGAAAGTTTGTCATCAAAAAGAAGCATTTTAGCCGATTTCCTGCACTTAAAGTGGAATTAATTATAATCTTTCCACCCCATGATGACAGACCTTCCACCTTTAGTCTCGAAATTACAGTTCAGAAGGTCTATTTTTACTTTTTTCATTCAGGTCTAGTTAGGTTAAGTCAGATAAAAACCCTGATGTGACAAGGCTTCCACCTTTTTGTTAGATTTAAAAGGTATAACTGCACATATAATCATCAGGAAATATCCAATAAAAACAGATTATCCACAGGTTAAGAAGATACAGTGACAATCTTTCCACCTTTAAAGCTTAGTTATGAGACTTTATTAACAGCTTAAATATTTGTTTTTTAAATTATTTTTAAATAAAAATAGCAGTTATAAAAATAGTAGTGACAAACCTTCCACCCTAGTGACAGACCTTCCACTTTATAGTGACAAACCTTCCACTTTATAGTGACAGACCTTCCACTTTACGGTGACAGACCTTCCACTTTATAGTGACAAACCTTCCACTTTATAGTGACAAACCTTCCACTTTTAAAGTTACAAGCACTTGTTTTATATAATAAAAATATGATCCTAATTATTAATTAGCTAAATAACTAATTATTCTAATTTTTAATTAAGCTAGCTTAGTTAAAAATTTATTTTTTAAGTTGTTTTACAGCTGAATAAATAGGATTTATAAATTTAAAAACTATAGTAAGATGAATGAAAGTTATTTATATTACTAAACATTGAAATAAGGAAGCATCTGACACGCATGTCTGCAAAAATTATTACTGTTGCTAACCATAAAGGCGGATGTGGCAAAACAACGACTGTTGTACACCTAGCCTCAGAACTTGCCAATCTTGGCTACAAAGTTTTAGTCATTGATTTAGATCCTCAAGCAAACGCAAGTTTACACATTGGGATCCAACATCCAAGCGAAATTGCTGTCACTACAGCAGAATTACTAGTGGGCGATATTTCGTTGTTGGCAGATGCATTACAAGAAGAAACGAACTTTGAAAAAGTATCATTAATTTATGGTTCCTTAAATTTAGGAAAAACTGAAGATCAACTAAAAGAAGAAGCTCCCCGTCCTTCTGAAGAGTTAAATATCAAGTTAAAACTATTAAAAGATCTTTATGATTTTATATTGATCGACTGTCCACCTAGCCTTAAATTATTAACAAGCAATGCCTTGGCATCTTCAACACATGTCATTATCCCTATCGAATCAGGATCACAATATGGATTGTATGGGGTAACAGATCTTTTAAATCATCTTGAAAAAATCAAACGTATTAATCCAGATTTAGAGCTTTTAGGCGCTTTACTAATTAAGCATGATGAACGTCAGAATGTCTGTAAGCTGATTCGGGATGAAGCCTTGAAACAGGTAGGTAAAATTTTAGAAACCACAATTCCTCAAAGTACTAAAGTCAATCAAGCAGCGATTCTGCAACAACCACTTTTGAAAGTAGAAAAAAATTCAAAAGTACGTAAGGCTTTTGAAAGCCTTGCCAATGAAATTGTAGTGAAAATTAAAACCTGAGAGCATTATGGCAAGCACCAAAGAGCTTTTAGCTCAGAAACTGAAACAGAATACAGAAAAACATCAGCAAGCACAGAAAGACAATATTAAAGAGCCGAAAGAGTTTAGACGTAATGTCCCTATTGAGGATATCAGCCGAAGTCCAAACCAGCCGCGTAAAATATTTGAAGAGTCACAGTTAAAAGAACTGGCGGATTCTATTAATGAAATCGGCCTTTTGCAGCCCATTACAGTGCGTAAACTGGATAATCTGAAATATGAACTGATTGCAGGCGAGCGACGCTTACGGGCACATCAATTACTCGGAAAGTCTGTGATTGAAGCCATTATAATTGATGCAAATAATGTAGAAGCATCTTTGTTAACCCTGGCAGAGAATTTAAAGCGTCAGGATCTGACAGATTATGAGATTTTTATTGGCCTGAACTCACTTGATGAGAAATTAAAGAAAAACAAGCAACGTTTAGCCAATTCACTGGGTTTAAATCGCGAAGATATGTACAAGTATTTAGCATACGAAAAACTGCCGCAAGCAATTTTAAATGACCTTGATGTGGAACCAGGCTTGCTAGGCCGTACTGCTGCAACTGCATTCAAAAAATTTCTATCGGATCATCTTGAACAACTCTCTGAAGCCGAAGTGGCCTTACTCGGAGCTTGGGAAAAATTAAAAGACAAAAAACTCGAGCAAAGCAAAGTTACTACTTATGCTGAAAAACTATTGAGTCAGAATCCAGAAAAACTGACCACAACATCCGTGGTCAGAAAAATTGAATATGCCGGTAAGATTGCGGGGAATATCAAACTGAATCAAAAACAGCTTAAGGTTTCTCTGAATATCTCGGAAATTGACGAAGCCAGTCTCTTACAATTAGAAGATTTCTTAAAACAGCTGATTCAAAAAAGCGAAAAAGTGTAGCAAGTTGCTACACTTTCTTAGCACCCTGAAACTAATTACATCCTCATGCATTATTGAAATTTATTTTCTTAAGTATGCTTCTTTACATTTGGTCTTTGAGAGTACTGTTACTTCGGACTGAGATTAAATTCTGCCTTTCTTCTTGTGGAGTAGTTTTATATTTATCCGGAAATATTATATATGTCCATATAAGCACTCCCAGTTTTCAGGTTTTGTATCAAAATAATCAATTCTTATCAGATTTTTCGATAGGGAAGTATATATGCTGGTGGAACATAAATAATTTGGTGGTGTTTCAAAAGGTATGCTGCCGTTAAAAAAATACGTTATTAAGGTAAAAGAAAGTAAGCATCCAGCTAACACAGCCTTACCAAGCGATCCTATAAGCCTTAATTTAGTTCCCACCTAAAAACAAGTGGAGACTTAATCTATGAACATGGATATATATTCAGCAACACCTCCTGTTGCTAAAAAACGCAGAACATACAGCAAAGAATTCAAATTCAGTATTGTCAATGCCTGCAAAAATCCTAATACCTCGATCGCTTCGGTCGCACTGCAACATAGTATTAATGCCAACCTTGTCAGTCGTTGGATCAGGATCTTCAGCCATCATGATGGTGCCGTGCAGGATCCTACTCATGTGAATCCAGCATTTATTGCTTTGCCTTACACTGCTGCAATCAGCCAACCTATTGATGAGAGGATCACGTTGTGTATCACCGTGCCTCATACGAATAATGATATTCAGCTAAAATGGCAGACATCAGAAATACCTGCCTTGGCAGAATTACTCAAGGCACTGGCAACATGATCCGTATCAATGAAATTTGGCTCTCTACCCAGCCCATGGACATGCGTGCAGGTATGGATACGACCATGGCTCAGGTGGTGAGAGCCTTTGGCTACATCAAACCGCATTGCGCCTACCTGTTCTGTAATAAACGTGGTCATCGTATGAAAGTGCTGGTACATGATGGACTGGGCATCTGGCTGTGTGCCAGGCGGCTGGAACAGGGAAAATTCCACTGGGCTCAAGTTCACCAAGGTGAAACCGTGGTCCTCAACCCGGAACAGTTACAGGCATTAATCCAGGGTTTGCCCTGGCAGCGCATTGGACGACAGCAAGTGGTAACAATGCTCTAAACCAAGCTCGGCTATTCTGCTATTCTCCAAACGTTCTATTTCATTCTCTTCATGACCTCAGGCATACTGCGGTCATGAATACGCTGCCTGACTTAAGCCAACTGACCCATGAACAACTGCTGGAATTTACCCGGCAGTTGGCGATGCAGCATCAGTCTCTAGCACAATCAAACCAGCAATTAGATTCTAAAGTTCAACATCTTTCTATTCTCAATCAAAAATACGAGCATGAACTGGCGCTGTTTAAAAAGCACAAATTCGCCCAAAAGAATGAACACTTAACGGCAAAACAAATCCATCTGTGGGATGAAGCGGTTGAAGAAGATATTGCCGCGGTTGATCTAGAACTGGAACGGCTAAATGCAGATAAAACTAATGCAGCGACACAGAAAGCCAAAACCAATAAACCTAAACGTCGACCACTGCCAGATCATCTACACACCATCCGTATTGAGCATGAACCTGCATCAACCCAATGTGCTTGTGGCTGCCAACTCCGTCGTATCGGCGAAGATGTCAGTGAAAAACTGCATTTCAGACCGGCACAGTTCTATAAGGAACAGCATGTGCGTGGTAAATGGGTCTGTGATCAGTGTGACACCCTGACTTAGCAAGCGATGCCCGCCTATGTGATTGATAAAGGCATTGCTTCACCTGAACTGCTCAGCCATGTGCTGGTATCGAAATATGCCGATCATTTGCCGCTGTACCGTCAACGTCTGATCTATCAGCGGGCGGGAATCGAACTTTCTAGATCAACTTTATCTCTTGCGAAGCAGTGCTTCTCAGATAGGTCGCTGCGGTGTAGAACTGGAACCTCTGGCCAATGCCTTAAAAGAGGTAGTGCTGCAACAGCAGGTGCTGCATGCAGATGAAACACCAGTCACCATCATGCGGATGGGTGAGAATGATAAAAAACCGAAGAAAGGTTATGTCTGGGCCTATGCCACTACACAGTACAATCCAGTTCAGGCGGTGATCTATGACTTTCAGGATAGTCGTTCAGGCCAGCATGCTGCAGAGTTCTTGAAAGGCTGGCAGGGTTATCTAGTCTGTGATGATTACAGTGGTTATAAAGCACGCTTTAAATCAGGCCAGGTCATTGAGGTGGGCTGCATGGCCCATGCACGTCGTAAATTCCATGAACTGCATGTAACTGGGAAAAGTCAGGTCGCTGAACAGGCATTAGTGCTGATTCAGAAACTGTATGCGATAGAAGCAGAGCTCAGGAAAAAGACCGATGGTACAGCGGAAGACCGCCGCGAATACCGACAACAGCATAGTCAACCAGTGATGCAACAACTATATGAATGGCTCAACCAACATCATCTGACGGTGCCATCGAGTTCTCCCACCGCCAAGGCCATCAATTACACTCTGAAGCGTTGGCCAGCTTTAAGCCGCTATTTGGATGATGGCAATCTACCGATTTGCAATAATTGGGTAGAGGTGCGACACGAAGTCGCTTAATGAAGTTGTTCCCCCTGCGGGAACCACCCGTGTCACCGGGTGAATCTAGAAGGCTGAATAAAGAGCGCCTTCGACAATGTAACGAGGCACCGCAAGGTGCGGGGTATCAATCGTGAGAGGCGTACTCTTCTGGCAGCCATAGCCGGACAAGGGCTAGATAATCGGTATGGTGAACACATGTGAATCTGCGCAACGATCGTTAAATTGAACGAGCGGAAATGGCTAATACGCTCGAACCAAAACGGTAATGGAGGTGGGAATCGCGTCTTTCTACTACGCATTCGTGACCCATACGCCTCCCGGTCGATAGCAGGCACCTAAGCCGATGTACTTCAGTAAGCGGAACGTGGAAATCCCGTATTACCCCCATTGGGAAAGCAGTTTGCAAAAACTGCCCATGGTGATGCGGGCGAAGGAACGAGGAAAAAGCGAATGCCAGTCTGTAATGGGTTGGATAGAGGTTGAAACATTACCTCACGCGAAAGCGGGCTGACGTCCTTATGGTCTCTCATCACAAGAGAGTGTGTAGAACCCTTTTAATGGAGGGAGAGCAAATGAACGCAGCAGTATCAGCGTGTGCGCCTTCCAGCACATCGTGGGACAGCATCGATTGGATTGCTGTACAGCGTCATGTCAGAGGGCTGCAAGCGCGTATTGTGAAGGCGGTACAAGACGGCAGGTATAACAAGGCGAAAGCTTTGCAATGGCTGCTGACTCACTCGTTTAGTGGCAAAGCATTGGCCGTAAAACGAGTGTCTGAAAACAAAGGCAAAAACACGGCTGGGGTCGACAAGGTGACTTGGAATACACCCAAGGCCAAGACCGGTGCGATGATGTCGTTGAAGAGGCGAGGTTACACGCCCCTTCCGCTTCGGAGAGTCCTTATTCCGAAGAAAAATGGCAAGATGAGACCTCTCGGGATACCCACGATGAAATGCCGGGCCATGCAGGCGCTCCATCTGCTGGCTTTGGAACCCATCGCGGAGACCACTGCTGATCGGAACTCTTATGGATTCAGGGCTTTGTTGCACAAAGATTTCATAACTATATGATTTTAAAAGTTTTGATTGTTTTTTGATCCAAAATTAAATTTATTTAAATCAGATGCTTACATATTTATGCAACAAAGCCCTTCGTAGCCTGCTTTTTCTACGGCTTTAATTAAAGTAGCGCGATCAAGTGGTTGATGCGCATAAATGACTGCTTTTTCGGTAGCCAGATTTACATGAGCCGATTCAACACCCTCAACAGATTTTAAAGCTTTTTCCACACGGCCTACACAAGAAGCACATGTCATCCCCTCAATCTCTAATGTTTCACTGTAGTGTGGCGTATCAGTCATTTCGGTACTCATATACGATCTCTATCATTTAGATATGCTGAGTTCTATATGCGAAGATCAGCTCGAACCAAGATTAGGTGGAATTCAGGGATTACTTTTATTTCAAGCAAGTACAGGTTTTATCTGTACGATGAGGAAAATAAGAGAGTAAAAGTGGTAAGGAATTCCCACTGTTACTCTAACAGAGATTAAGCAGGATCAGCTGTAAATCCACGCTCACTGAGAGTGGCAATGACTTGATCCTGACTCACCGTTGTGTTGATTTCAATAATACGGTTTTGTAAATCAATATCGAGTGAGGCATTCGAGTCGAGCTCTTTAATTGCGGTAGTAATGCCGCGTGCACAACCACCACAAGTCATATTAGCGATGTGAAATTTCATATGTTGCTCCTTTTTAACAAAACATTTGTTTAAAACATTAGAACAGTAACTCTAAACTTTCACCATACAACCAGCCTTTTTCTGAATCAGTTACTCGCTGTAACTTGGTCTGTTTACAACCTTACAGTTTTCTTCAGAGTATTCCAAAGAAGAGTGTTCTAATGACTACAGTAAATAACACTAAATATAAAAAAAATGGAAGAATAATTTACTAAGTTATTGTTTTTAAGTTGATCCTTGTTTTATATGGGGGTGATAATAACTTCTGATTACTAGTTTTTACCTTAAATATACCGATTGAAAGATTCATTTAAAGGCTATGAATACATGAGTTTTACAGTTTGGCTAGGTCAGCATGAGTACTTTTCACAAGATTTAAGATCGACCATGAACGTGATTAAGTTATAGGGGATTGATGAAATAGTTTTTATGAATTTCTGGCTTTCTGGGCTGATTTTATCAAATTCATGTCTATGCAAAATTGCGACATATTTCTCGTGCTGGTAGTTATCCAGAGTTTGGTCTGCATCTATCCATAGTGCAGACCTTTTTTTGGTGACAGTTTTTTCTTAGTGATTTTCGATCTGGATGTAGTGATTTCACGTTTGCAGAATATATCTTGGCGGTGATCCATCTAATATTCGTGATTATAAAGAGAGCTAATTCACAGGTTCTACAGATTATGTAGCGACTAACTATATCAAAGTCTATTTGCAGTTGATGGTTGGCGCTTAGTTTATATTTACGCTTAGGTTTCAGTTAAAAAATCAATATTCTGTTGAATCCGTGATTGAATCATCTGTAGGGTAGATTCTCGAATTTGATGGGGATACAGGCGCTGCGCAATTTGACTAAATTGAAGTGCAATTTCACGCATGGTCAAGATGATCTCATCGACTTCTAGAGTAGTCAGATTAGCTTCTGAAGTACCGAGTTTATGTATGTCATTTCGGGAAATATTGAGCGCTTCTCCCATAATGTCCATTTGATGATAACCACCTGGACCCTCGCAGAAGGTCACATCATAGGCTGGAGCCAATTTCCATTGACCATTTTTCTCCATGAGAAATGAAAAGTTCTTAGTATGGTCATCCCGATTATTGAAAAGCACATTAAACACAGCACGTTTAAAAGCATGCAATCTTTCTCGTACATCTTGCGTACACATCAAGGTTGCCCGGAGAAAATTGCGATAGTCTAGGCTACCTGGAACTTTATAGTCTGCTCCTGTATATGCAGCCAAACTCTGCATTGGAATCCGCATACCATTTTGACGATCGAATCGTTTAGAAGCAAAAGCCGTTAAACCATTGGGCAAATTAAAGAAATGGGTATCTGGAGTCTCAATTGCACAAAGTCGCAAACATTCTGCATAGACGGCTTCAATGGCGCAGACTTCAGGATGCTCTTGCTGAGCAGGAAACTTAATCAGCCAGGCTTCATGTTGATCAGAATCTTGAGTCGAAAACTCTAAATTGACAGGATCTCGGTAAACCAACGCTTTTGGTCTGGCACCTTGAGGGGAGCCACCCATGACCAATAAATGCTGTAGAAATTCACCACCTTCACCTTTGAGTACTTCTTGAACTTCCTGGGCCAGTTGTTGTAAAGGGATATTTTCTGAGGTTTGCATGTCAGCAACACAAGGTTCAAAGGAGAGGGCACCCATTGCGTGACTACTAATATAGGTCAGACGCTCCAAAGGTCCAATTCGTGCTGAATTTAAGCCAATTTTTTTGAAATATCGATCCATCAACATCATGCCCCAACCATCTGGTAAAGCGTCATAGACTGGACCTGGGAGTCCCATTTGATGAGTAGGAAAACCTTGTCTGAATGGTAGACCTTTTAAAGGCAGCAAGTAAGAAGAGAGCTCAACACCTTGCTGTATTGCTTCTGGACTATATTCAAAAGCAATGGTGGGTCTACCTGTCGTGGCTGTTGAACTAATCAGCGTTCCCCATAACCATGATTCGCCCCAACCGTTGTAATAAACATTAAGTCTATTGAGCATTATCCCTTCCTCTTAATACGGTGGCGCTTACTTTGACTCTCATAGCGAAGAATGTCATTCACACTGTTAAGCTGAGGTTTAAATAGTTCCTGAAGTTCGTTTAATCGACCCAAGACCATTGCAATACGGACTAAATTTTCAACAGATACATTTCGTCCCGCTTCAAGATTCGAAACTGTATTCACGCCGACACCAGCGCGTGCTGCTACCTCAGCTTGAGACATCTCCAGAAAGAGTCGTTGCTTACGTAAACGCTCACCTAAAAGAGTCACAACTTCTTCTGGTTTAGTGAAATATAAATCCATTAAATTGGGTCTTAAGAATGAATAATTTAATTAAATCACAAAATAATGGAATTAATCTATAGCTATAGTGTGGCTAAGGAGGGCTTTGTTGCACAGCACATCAGAAGGGTAGGTATAGTCCTTGGGTATCGGTTACAGAAAATCATCAGGATGTACTTTGACTGATTGTTGATACGGAGATTTCAGTATTTTCATTTTTCCTAATAGGTCACATTACTTAGAAAGGGTTCTTCGAAAATTAGTTCATACTTTAAAAATCCTATAAATATTGAGGATATTTTCTTAATGCTTTCAATATAGCATGCGGCTATATGTAACTCGAACGGGCTTAATCTGCCTTTCAGTATAAATTTTTTGGTTCTTTGCACTTTAGCGTGAAGATTGTTACGATATGGACTCATCCATGAGATAACCCGCACATGAGCGCTACCAAGAAAGCAGACAAGTAAGCCGCAGCAACCTTCGTTTTCGGTTGTTGCGGCGTTCTCAAGAACCTAGTTGCTCTGCAAGAGCGCCGCCAAATTCTTAACTTAAGGAGATGGCTTCGTGCGCTCAAAAGATTTTTCTTGGCGGTATTCTCTTCCCGCCACGCTATTGCTGTTATCACCATTCGATTTGCTGGCGTCACTGGGCATGGATATGTACCTGCCCGTGGTGCCTTTCATGGCGGATGCACTTGGGTCCGGTGCAGGGACGATCCAGCTGACGTTGACGGCATACCTGGTTTTGCTTGGAGCCGGACAGCTTCTCTTCGGCCCACTGTCGGATCGGCTGGGTCGCCGCCCCGTTTTACTTGGTGGCGGGATTGCCTATATTGCGGCTTCATTCGGCCTCACCGTAGTTTCATCGCCAGAACTTTTTCTGAGCTTCCGCGTTCTTCAGGCCTGCGGCGCTTCGGCATGTCTCGTTTCCACTTTCGCGACGGTACGCGACATCTATTCGGGCCGTGAGGAAAGCAACGTCATCTATGGCTTGCTCGGCTCTATGCTTGCGATGGTTCCTGCGATAGGCCCACTGCTAGGAGCGCTGGTCGACGCGTGGCTCGGATGGCGCGCAATCTTCGGCTTGCTAGGGATGGCAATGATAGGCGCTGTTATCGCAGCCTGGCGACTCTGGCCAGAGACTCGGCGGCACCGGACGGCAGACCTACAGTGGTCGCAGCTATTGACTCCTGTGAAACACCTGAACTTCTGGCTGTACACGCTCTGTTACAGCGCGGGGATGGGCAGCTTTTTCGTCTTTTTCTCGACCGCCCCCTGGCTAATGATGGGGAGGCAAGGGTTATCGCAACTTAGCTTCAGCTTGCTATTTGCTACAGTGGCCATCGCTATGATGGCTACAGCGCGAATCATGGGACGACTGATTCCCCGGTGGGGAAGCCTGAAGACCTTACGAGTGGGAATGGGGTGTCTGATGGCGGGAGCGCTGTTGCTCGCTGTTGGCGAGACATTGGCACCGGTCTCGGTGCTTGGCTTCATCGCCCCGATGTGGCTCGTGGGTGTTGGTATCGCCACTGCGGTATCGGTGGCACCCAATGCCGCTCTTCGAGGTTTCGATCATATCGCTGGGACCGCTACAGCAGTCTACTTCTGTTTGGGTGGACTACTGTTAGGGATTATCGGGACACTCATTATTACGCTTTTATCGACTGGTACCACCTGGCCGATCATCGCTTATTGCCTCATCCTCGCAACAGCAGTGCTTTGTCTGTCCTGCATCAATCCCAACAGACGCCATCTCAGCCAAGAAGAACATGATGCCTTGGCGCTACAAGGCACCGATAGCGCGCAATCGGTCCATGATCATGACTAGCGCTGATGTTTGGAGCCTGTTCTGGAAGGGCTTTTCGCCAGCGTCTCATGGGCTTCTAGATGAACAGACTTTGCTGATCCGTCTTACACACGACGAGGAGCATACGCCAATTTGTAGCCGATGCGATTGCCCTTGTTTCCTGGTACATGACATCAATTGGCGCCGAGTTCGCGAGTCACCAATTATGCAGTATCGCGTCGAGTTGGATGTACCTGTGCGGCGGCTGCGTTGTCCACAATGCGGTCCAACCAGAGAGCGGATCGATTGGCTACCACCGCGCTCCCGTATTACGCAATCATTGCGCAACTGGATTGAGAAATTAGTACAGATGCTGCCCGTCAGTCATGTTGCCAATCTTTTGGGCTTGCATTGGCATACAGTCAAGACTATTGACATGGAGCGGCTCAAACGTGATTTGCACGAGCCAGATCGAAGTCGATTGCGCCGCCTGATGATGGACGAATTCGCCTTGCACAAGGGTCATCGCTACGCCACGGTGGTCGCCTGTGCCGACACCCAGCAAGTGGTGTGGATTGGCGAGGGCCGCTCGCGTGAGGCGATCCGGCCGTTCTTCGAGTGGTTAGGCGATGCCCGGAACCAGATCGAGGCAGTGGCCATGGACATGAACTCAGCCTTCGATCTTGAAGTGAAGGCCCAGTGCCCCAACGCGGTGGTGGTCTACGACCTGTTCCATGTGGTGGCTAAGTATGGCCGCGAAGTGATGGATAGAGTGCGAGTTGATCAGGCCAATCAACTGCGAGATGACAAGGTCGCCCGCAAGGTGATCAAAAGCAGCCGTTGGATACTGTTACGCAATGCTGACAACCTTGAGCCCGAGCAGGCGGTCAAGCTGGACGAACTCCTGGCCGCCAATGCGTTCTTGACTACGGTGTACGTGCTCAAGGACCAACTTAAGACGCTATGGTTTGCGGAAAGCGAGACGACGGCCAGAAGCGCCTGGCGGGAATGGGCCGGCATGGCCCTCGGTAGCGGAATTGATGCTTTGGTACGATTTGCCAAGAAGCTGGAGCCATATATGGAGGGTATCGTTTCCAGTGCCCTCCACCGGCTGAACACCAGCGTGCTGGAGGGCATGAACAACCGGATCAAAGTCATTAAGCGGATGGCCTATGGATACCGCGACACGGACTACTTCTTCCTCAAGATCCGTGCTGCATTTCCCGGCAAAGTGCGATGAACTAATTTTTTGGGCGTGAGAGGGGAGAGGTGTGAGGGCAAGCAATTTATATCGTGGATACTTCTAAATTACTTATGTAATAGAAGGTGGTAAACATGGATTTAGAGGTAATAACACTAAATATAAAAAAATTGGAAGAATAATTTATTAAATTATTGTTTTTATGTGGTTATTGGTGATGTTATGAATAATAATAACTTTTTTCTTGATGAATTTTACCTAAAAAAATTGATCAGATAATTTTCTTTAAATGTCATGCATACATAAATTTGACAGTTTGAAGGGATCGGTATGTGCATTTTTCACAAGGTTAAAGATCGACCATAAATGTGATAAATGGCAGAGGATCATTGAAAAATGAATGGATTTAAACACTACATGTATGCACGAAAAAAAGTATCGCTGCGGTTCTGCTGACAGGCTGTATTGAGCATTGAATGCAAATGATGTAGTAATTGTCTACAGGCTATAGGACCAGCATGAAGAAGAATGAAATGTAGTTGCCAATTTATAACCTTGGTTGAAAAGCATAGCATTGTTATTCGGAGAAGTGAGGTAAGCCATCCTTCTCTTATTCATTTAAAATGATTCTTACTCAACTGATCTCGACTCATGGGCTGGTTCCAATTAGACGGATAATAACTTCCATCCCCTATCTTTTTCTTACCACATTTCTTGCATTTAATCCCTTCTTTGGAGATTTGATTCAGCATCACTGTTGTCGGTTGAATCAAATCAATGACATAGTTCGTTGGTTCAGGAAAAGCAGAAGAGGCTGCTTTATTGCAAAAGAGAACATTCGGATCAAATGGATTGGATTGCACAAAAGCCATGATACAGCCACAGAGTAATTCACCTGCATGTAATCTGTAACATCCATTCAGGTCATCAGACGAAGATTAATCTGAAATTTAAGCACTAAACACCATAAATCTATGTATGGGCAGACTTTTTTGAGACATATGTTGATAAACATGCGGCAAGTTACATTGCTTAAAAGTCTATCTAAGTTAACGATCTATTCAATTCTGGATAAGTAATCTGAATATTACGATCCTAAATTACCCGAAGAGTATTAAGATTTCTAAGAATCGTGATTGTTGGTTTATTTGGGAAATTAATCAGTGGATTGAAGCAAAGATGATGGCTCATTAAGGATTGTGGGCTTCGACTACTTAAATTTTAGGTATTTTGAATAAAGCATATTTCAAAAATCTTAATTAATGGATTTAAATTACCATAAAAACCTTCAATATTGGCTTGAATCCATTGTTGTTGAGAGTCAATGCGAGACCAATCAATACCATAACCACAATGAGCAATCAGATGCTCAAAGAAAATCCGTTGTGTACGTCCATTACCTTCACGGAATGGGTGTATGACATTAAGCTCACAATACAAGTCGGCAAGTTGAGGAATCAGTTGTTGTGGTGCTAAGCCTTGAAAGTATTTTTTTTCTTGAAGCGGTTTGAGTAGTTTATTGGTTTCAATTTCAATACGGGAAAAATTACAAAAACGGGTGTCACCTTTGGAAATATCGATTTGTCTTAACTTTCCTGCCCAGTCGTATAAGTCGCCAAAGAGCTGCGCATGAATTGATTTTAAGTATTGTAAGTCGTAAGGTGGTTCAGCATATTCAATTAAGTTACTTGCCAATCCAGACAGTTCTAGTTCAGCTTGTTCTAAAATTTGTTCATCACGAATATTGAGTTTGTTCTTTAGGATATTTGTGCCAGGGTAACAATACAGGCTGTCACCCATTTCCCCATATTTATCCATACATGCACCTGACTAAGATTCGGGTTGCGAATACTTCTTATATTTTTGCAAGATTTCAGCTTTACTTTGTTGAGTTGTTTGAGCTGTCGTTGTAATGCCTTCAAGCTTTAGGCTGGCTTGATAGTTTTGCGAACGTGTCGCTTGAATATATTTTCTTTTCTGTTCAGTGGTTCTGAGCATTTCGAAACTCCATTGATGCTACACGTGAAGTAAGTATAGCAGAGAATCTTTTTGATCAATGCTGCATACACAGCATTTCTAAAATGTAATACAACGGTATTGTTTCATGTAATAACAGAAAACTAAAAAAAAGTGGAAGAATTCTTAAAATTTAGACCACCCATGATAAGTAAACCATATGTATTTGTTGATAATTGTAATTTTGAGAAAATTTAGTTGATAAATTAAATGAATTTTAATATACAAAGATATGCTCATTTTTTATATCGATAAAAATGTTAAAATTTGACTATTTAGTAAAAAATATAGAGATATTTATGGGGCAATTTATCATGCCCTTTTGCTTTGAGCGACAAAATGTTCAATTTAAGATAGTAAAAATTAACTCAGAACTACTGAAAATCAAAAAGATTAAACAGAGCCAGAAAGTAGTAGTACAAGCAAAGTTCAAAATAATCTATGTGAAAATTTGGCAAAAAATATTGCTATTAATGCAAACGGAGCCAGGCTTACGTGTGCATTCTAATTATGTTGCAATCTTACAGTTGATACATAATCTTGATGATTTTATCGAAAAATCACAACAACACTTGTGCTTTGAAAGAAAAGCTCAGAAAGAACTGGATGCTAAATTTTTTGCAAGATTTTTTAAGCTAACAAAGAATTCAATAAAGGATCAACTTTTACCAAATCGTTCTGATCACAATGAATTTAAACAATGCAACGTGATAAAAATATTAAGCGAAAATGAATATGCCAAACATTGAAACACAAGAGCAATTCTTAGATTTAGCAGAAAAATATCAACAAGATTATTGTCTATTACGTGATGATATTGTAAATACACAATTTGTCGATCTATCAGATGATTTGTATAAAGATGTCTACGCTCTATACAAATTAGCACAACAAATTTATAGCTATATATCAGGCTCCAGACAGATCGGTAAGTATTCTTTTTTAGCTGCTGTGAGTTTTTTTGCATGTCCAGATTCTAGTAATACACAAGAGCTGTCATCGCAACGTTATTTGATTCTACAAGCGAGTTTTTTAACATATCGGCAGTATCAAGAATTTGCAAAAATTGATAAAGCTGAGAATAAGCAAAAACATGTTTGTGACCTATTACGCTATGTCTCACGATATGTGCTGGATTCTAATCATGCTGAATTATTTCATGAATGTAGTAAGCTGCTAAATTGTTATGTCACGTACGAACGTAATTTGAAAAAAGAGGATCGTAATCAACTTTTTAATATTAAAGATTTCGAACAAGTACAAGTCATAGAGTATTTATCGGCTCTATTAATAATTTTTAAAAGACTAGATGATCGTCGTGTAGTTCATCGTCAGCGTAAGTCAAAAAAAAGCAAAGTTTTGCAATGGCCGACGAAAAATGAACTCAAAAAATTTCGTGAAATTAAAACGGGTAAGCAAGTAGATATTGGACATAACGCAAAGATTAGTATTTATGATGCCGCTCTTCACAAAGATGAAGAGGGTGAAGTTGATCTATTAGATCCTGAAATGGAGTTTTATTCAGAAGATGAAAAGTCTAAAAATTTAAATTATATACTCAGCGATAATGCGACGCATCTAATGCGGCATCGCCAGCGCCGTCATGCTCCTTTTGTTACAAATCCACATTATTTGGCGCCAGATATACTGAAGCAAATTGTTTATGTGTTGAGAACCGAGTTATCCGGGCACTGGAGGGATGCTGCAATCGCTGCAGCATGTTTATTGTCACTTTTGACGGGATTATCACCCGTCGCACTGATGGATTTTAACGAGCTTATTCAAGATGGAATTTTGATCCAGAATGGTTCAAGTAGACGTCGCGAATATTTACTCAAATTAAATCTTAAAATTACAGAGCAGAAGATTAAGAGCTTAAATCATGTGCGGTGGAATGAAGTGATGACACATCAACTACATTTACCTTCTGCTTGGTTTGACTATATAGAACAAGCATCGAATCCACTAATTTCATCAACACACATTAATACGAAACTTAAGAATTGGCTTGATAATCGGTTTGTAGGTTCGATCACTGTAGAAAAACTGCAGGCTCAATTATATTTTCATATATATTATGAAACATATAATGAATATCTTGCTCATGTAATTGCTGGGCGGGATAGTCAGCATCACATGCCTGGTATCTATTATGGCGGGCTACCGAAAACTCAACTCAGTAGCACATATCTAGCCTTTTTAGAAAAAGCACTTACACCACATTCCACACATTTTACTGAAGACACGGCTGAACTAAAAATATTGCAACAACAATTCAAAGTGCAATCTGCATTATCTATAGGAAGGATAGGGAGCCAACTGGCACTTGAACCCAATTTTGTGAAAGAGCAATTCCATATTTTACATAGACATTGTCACGAAAACATCCAAGAAGATAAGCACATTATTAATCAACTTAATGCATATGCGTGTTGGATGTGGCATATCAGTTTGTTGAGTTTGGCAAGTCGGCCTAAAAAAAACCTGTTGGGGAATTTGGATGATTATTGTGTTGAGCTCAAGCTTTTATATGTGAATGATAAAAAAAATAGTAAAGCAAGAAAAGATGGTCGTTTTATCCCTTTATCTGATTTTTTCATAAAAACACTGCAAAATTACACTGCCTTTTTAGAACAAATTATTGAAGCGTACGGTTCATTTTTTAGACAAGTCTTTGCAAAGAAGAAGATAACTGTAAATGATCTTTTTGGTAAGGTCATTTTTAGTAAAGATATCTTGCCGATAACTGTCAAAGAATGGCAGAGCAGGAAAATTAAGTTAATCCCTTTATCGAGAAAATGGGTGAATTCATATATGCAAGGAGTCTTTCCAAAGAATATGTATTCGAATTGGTTACGTCATTTTGACATGAACTTTTTGATGCATGAGCAGCAAGAGGGTAAACCAGCATTAGCTTTTCACTTAATTCAGGCCCTGTATGGTCATGACCAACGTGACCGAGAGGCTTTTCATCCGCATTCTTCACTTATCCCGAATGTCTATGTACAGCAAGCCCGCCAGCAATTGCAAGATAATGTCAAATCTTTATCGATTAAACACTTAGAGCGAAAATAGTTGTATGCAAAAAATCAAAGAACTAATAAAACCACAACTAGATGATCTATTTGTTGATATTCATAAAATGGTGAAAAAGTCGCTAGATAGACAGCCTTCTCCACCTGAAGTATTGACGAAAGAAATGCAGCAAAAACTTGATCAGCAGATCGCTGAAAAATGGCATGACATTAAAGATAGTGTTGATTGTTTGAGTCAAAAGTTGAGCCGAGACGAACAATCAAAACTGATGCAATTTACTGAAGATGAATTTAATAAAAGAAGGAAGCAATTCAACCAGAATGTAGATAAAAAATCATACAGAATTAAGCTAAATCCACATACTAAACGGATCGTACTGCCTAGAAAAATTGAGAGTACAGAGTCACGGTTAGAACAGGGGCATCTACATATCCATGTACTTAAGGAATTAAGGCAGTATTGGCAAGATTCATTTGAATATTGGAATGAACCAAAGTACTTATGGGGAAATTTATGCTTAAGTTTTATATATATTTCAGGCTGTGCAGATGAACAGCATTTGATTGCTATTCAGAAGCAATTGCAGGAGGCCATTGAGCTTGGTACAGATCTGAATTGTTTTCGGTTATACCATTCGGACTACAAAAAAATCACTAATCCATTGTTACTACATTATCGTGTTGAAAACTCTCAATATGGCAACGATGTAGAACAGGGAAAGTTGTACCAATGGAAACATGTTTTTTTTAACCCATATGCGCAGTTCATTTTGCAATATTTAAAAAAGTTGAAAGCTGCTCAGAAAGAATTTTGTCTGCAACATTCAGTTGAAGATTGTATTTTAGAAAGCTTGAGTAAGATAGGCAGGAAAAAAAGTCTTGGGGATCTGCAATATCAAATTAAACGCCGTGGATTTCGTGCATTTAATGATGTGCAAATGGTACTCGAATTTAATCCAAACCTCAGCATAGATATATTTTTGAGTAATGTGCTTCAGCAAGAGATTAATACTGTTGCTTTAAGGCCATCCGAATTTAGATTGCTGTGGAATAATGATTACAATCAAGTCACAGAACCAGATAATCGCCCTATTCATTTTGAACAAGAGCAGTTACTTCCTGAAGTTCCGACTGTTCAAAGCAAATTACAAACGATTCCGTATGAGTTGATGTTGTTTGGTCAAAAGAAACGTAAAGGTCAAAAAGTTGAGCGTTTAGATAAAAAGAGGAATAAAGAAGAACGCACGCTACGTTTTTGGCAAGAAACTAGAAGGGTGTTAGAGGAGAAGATAGTTGATGCTAATACGGAGGAAAAGTCTTTAATTGATGCTCAACTACGCTTAATTCACTGGTTAATGCATTTAAAAAAACGAGGGCTTCAATTATCAACTATTGAAAGCTACTTAGGATCGTTTGGCAAAGAATTTATATTTGAGATTTGGCTCAATAAATTAGATTTAAAGCAACAATCCATAGATGACTATGAGGATTTATATCGGCAGCTATTGAAATACAGCAGTGAACGTGATGAAAAAGCAGTTCAACGAGATTCGGTGAAAGGAAAAACCTCTCGTAAGATGCACCAAAGCGCAGAATACCGTTTTGGTCGCCTAAAAGATTTTCATCAATTCTGTATAGAGAATTATGATGCTCCAGGGGTATTGGTGTTACAGAATTCAAGTTTTAAGCATTTACAAATTTGCAATGCACGGCTAGTGAGTCCTTTGCTATTTGGCAAATTATTGGAAAAACTAGAAAATTTAAGTCAAGAGCCAACGGCATCAGAGTGGGTCGATCATCTGAGTTGTTTAAAGCTGATGTATTTACTAAGTTATAGAACTGGACTTCGATTAAATGAAGTTCGTTGTCTTAAAATACAAGATATTATTTGCCCAGAGCTACTTTATAAAGAAAAAGAAAATACAGTTTTTAATAATATCACGCTTCATATCCAAGACAATTCATATCGCCGTCTGAAAACGCGAAGTGCGAATCGTCAAATACCATTGAAAATTGCATTGTCAGAACATGAGTTTTTAGTAGTACAACGTTACATACAACATCGTTATGAGCAATATTTGGTTAATCAGCAGGATGATCTACTTTTTAGTGTGAATCATCGTGTATTAACTGATCAATGTATCAGCAAAATTACAGTAGATTTGTTTAGTCAAATATTAGGTATGCATCATGGCTTTAGTTTTCATACATTACGCCACAGTGCTGCTAACTATCTAGCAATAACTTTGCTCGGTTCAAAAGAAATGATCAAGACCTACACAGATTGTCCTTGGGTAAAAGCAAAAAAGATGAGGGATTTATTGTTTGGTATGAAAGCACGTGCTCAAGAAGAGATTATTCAACATAAATGGCAGGTGCTCGCCTCTTGGATGGGGCATAGCAGTATTGAGCAAACGGCTTCAAATTACCTTCATGTTTTGGATTTATTAGCAGTCGATCGAATTTATAATTCGCCGTGTATCATTTCAAAAAAAGTATTAGAACAGTGTTTTAGTCCAGTGAAGTCAAGTACAGACTACATAAACCTAAATCGTTATACTCAGCAGCAGAAATGGTTTAATTCTTATCAGCAAACACAGCCAGTTACGATGGCTGGCCGACAAGAAAAGAAGTTTAGTATAGAGAAGAGTACTCTGACACCTTTTCAACGTTTGATAAGTTTTAGAGAAGGTCGATTAAGCGAAGATACCCAAGCTCAAGAATGGATGCAACGATGTCAATGGATGAGCACTAAATGGATGGATCGCCAAAAATTTAATTTAAAAACGAATTATGTTTATAGTAAGAATTTAGAAGAGAGTTGGTTTGATGAACTTTACGAAAAGGCTAAAAAACTGACTCGTCCAGATGAAATAATTCCTCTCCTTGATTTTCATTATAAAGATGATAGGCAGCAAGATGCACTGAAAGAAAAGAACATGGTTAAGGCGCTTAAAATATTATTATTATTTGGAAAACTGCGTAAGAATTTTCTACATTTTCAATGCCGAATGAAAGGTGATGAGCAACAAATTGTTAATTTTATTACTGGTATAGAGCCAATGTTAGGAGATCATCTGTATTTAGAAAAACAAAACTACCCAGTTAATTTGGATGCTCCTGAGCGAACCGTTAAATTTAGTTTTCAAAGAGTTGTCGGCTCTAACAAAAAAAATGTTACTCCGCTGGTTATATTTAATTTAATGTTAAAAATGATGCAAAAAGATGAACTCTGGATCAAATAGCCTAAGCATGTTAAAGGGGAATTGTTTAGAAATTTCCCTGTTTATAAGTAAACTGCCTTTATGAAAAGCACCATGCTGACTTGGATTAATAAGCGGAATGTAGTATCACAGTTTGATCGCTGGATTTACGAAAATGGTGTGAAGATTAGCGGTATGGTAAATCGATGAGCTAAAGTGTTGTAGTCCAAACTCGATCTGACAATTACCCATTTTTTAGTGTGCCCGTCAGGTTAAATTTGAACTGAATTTTTCTCAGCCCAAATTCATTTCCAATCAAGTTATGTTTCAAGTGGCGTGCGAACACTGCACAATTTAATTCACGGTGCCTAAGACAGGTATCAACTTCGGACCAGCCATTCTAGCTTTGCTAATGATTTCCACCAGCTCATCATAAGTCAGTTCAAACTTATCCTCACTATCAAATACATAGACCATATTCTTGCCTTCATGTTCAGGTGGAGTAGGTGGTACAAATCGTTTCGGGATAAGAATTTGTGCGAGTTGTTCGTCAGTTAATTTAAATAAGTGCATGTTTTTATCCTACTGTTCCTTAAAATGTATTCAAACATACTCAAGGACTAATTCGCACTCTGTTAATGTCTTGTTGCCAAGCGTGTAACTAGAGCCTGAGTCGGTCAGTTCCGACTTGTAGCGGTCAGTCCGTTCTTGCAATATACGCTTTACAGTTTTGTAAGGCGTATAACGACTTATCTCATTGTCGTTTAATCTTGCAAGCACGTTTCTCGCAGCATTCCAATCAGCTTGCACAACTTCCCCATTGAAACGGTGAAAACGATCTCCCTTACGTGTACCTATTAAAAGGCCATGCAAGAAAGAATCACTTTGCGAAGTATATGCAGAATTGACTAGATGCACCGTAGAACCTCTACGGTGAGATATAGAAGTTAGGGCATTAGCTAACAAACCTTTAGCCCATGTATTTAAGCGTCTATTGGTGTTTTTGCCATAGTTGCGTTTACTTTGAATTGGGGATGTTAAATCTTCCGCAACAATCACTTTGGCTTTATCAACCAACTTGTGAGTTGCTGTAAATATTAATGTTTTGAGCTTTGCTTTTTGAGTATCTTGTCGCTTATCTAGTTTTTTTCGACCTAGATTATTTAACTCAATTTTCTGTTTCTTGTGCGGTTTGGCTTTAGAAATCGCTCTGAGCTTATTTCTACGTTTGTACTTTTGATTTAGGTAGTCTGATTCACTTGAGATCAATTTACCTAAACCATTGCCATATACTTCACCATCAGAATCCACAAAGGCTTCTGAATAACCTTTATCAACACCTACGGTTTCCTGACCACAATCCTGTGTTTCAACTGCATCATAAGTTGAGTGAACTTCAACATTACCGTTTTTTAGAATGATTCTAAGTGTGCCTTGTGGCGCAAAATCAACAGTGGTGTTTAGTGGAATTTTAATGGTTTGTCGAGGGACTAGACTCGGCACTTTAAGCCAACATTGACCATTTAACTCAAAAGTTTTACACATATCCGCACGAACAATAATTTGATTATGTGTGTGATTAACACCATGCTTAAAGTGATTACGCATTTGACGATGGAGGAAATTATCAGTCATCCATTCATCTTTTTTAAGCAAGGTGTATAGTCTTTTTTGTTCATTATTACAGGAGGTACGTTTTCGGATCGCCTGCTTTACTTTGTCTTTTGATGCTTCTCGATAGGCTTTAATATCACCTATGCAATCACGTAGCGTTTCTTTCCACGCATTTGCAGAAACACCAAAGTCACGACTTTCTTTCATCCACGCATCACGAATAGCTCTGTCACTGATATTCAAACCTGAAATAGCACCATATTTAGCCCACACCTCGCTACGAATACGACCAAGTAAAACAGCTTGTTTCTCAAGCTGTTTGTACTTTTGCACATTCAAGTTTTTACAATGGTGGATGCGTGTTAATTTCACAAAGTCATGCCTAGGTTAAGGGATTGGATAATCAATAGATATGGATGCTAATATACCAAGACACTCACCTAAAATACAAAAGATAATCATTTAAATCTCTAATAAATACCCACCTTGCCACTACTGAATCGACATAGACAAAATGAGAACTTATGCAAATATTTGTCTATATTTTTAGTTATAGTTAATTACTCTCGTAAAACAGCTGACGAAGTCCGAGATAGAATCATTGCGTCAAAACAAACGTGATGCTTATGCACTTATGATGAAAATGAATTAATTATTATTTAATTAAGCTCTGTACACGACAAAAATAGATAACTCATTGAAATAATGTCACAATAATTGTTTTCTAACGACGAATACTATGACACATCTCAATGAGTTATATCTTATCTTAAACAAATCTCTAAAATGGAACAA
>NZ_VPDC01000028.1:0-30082 GCF_013417875.1 Acinetobacter sp. YH12219 | reverse complement strand
TAGGCAGGACATTATGGAAAAAATGGTCAGGCTATCATCGCCGCAGTTTGGTGGAAACCAAGATGCATTGCATCAAATTATTAGGCGATAAATTAATGGCAAGAAGCTTTCCTAGTCAGGTGAATGAAATTCATGCACGTGTAGCAGTCCTCAACAGATTTACGGAATTAGGTCGACCACTTACCCAAGTTACGCCTTAAATTTCGCTCAATTAGGGGCGCTTTGCATTTCAAATCTTTGTGCAACAAAGCCATCCCAAGGTAAAAAAACTACCTGATGAATTTATTTATATTGATTTAGAGAGTGTCGAAAAAGGTCAGTTACTTTTAGAAAAAAATATTTCTTTGATTGATGCTCCTAGCCGAGCGCAAAGATTATTATCAAAAGGTGATGTATTATTCCAAATGGTACGACCATATCAACAAAATAATTACTATTTCAATTTAGATGGGCAATATGTGGCATCAACGGGATATGCTCAAATTCGGACGGATTTAAATTCTAAGTTTATTTATTTTGCTTTGCATGAAAAGGCATTTTTAGATGAAGTTATGAATCGTTGTACAGGAACAAGTTATCCTGCAATCAATAGTTCAGATTTATCGTCTATTGAAATACAGATCCCTTGCCTAGAAGAACAAACCAAAATCGCTAACTTCTTATCTGCCATTGACCAAAAGATTGAAGTTGTAGCACAGCAAATTGAACAAGCCAAACAGTGGAAAAAAGGCTTGTTACAGCAGATGTTTGTTTAAATATCTATCAATAAAACCCAGCCATCTGATTGAAAGACTTTGAGGGTAAAACATCACAGTATGTTTCGAGCTTCAATCAGATGGATTTCATTTAGATCACCGTAATTGAATAAAAAATTAGAGAAAGAGATGTCTTTACAAAGCGAAGCTCAACTTGAAAATGAACTCATTGAACAACTCAAACAGCTCGGCTACAACCAAGTTGATGTCAAAGATGAGCTTCAATTGCTGAGCAACCTCAAAATTCAAGTTGAACGTGCCAATGGCATCACTTCTTTTTCTGAACATGAATGGGCTCAAGTCCTGAATCATCTTAAAGCAGGCAACAGTTTCAACTGTGCCAAGGTATTGCGTAATCGCTTTCCTGTGAACTTTGATGATGGATCTACACGCCACATTGATTTTTTATTTGCTGATCCTACGAAAAACATCTATCAAGTGACCAATCAAATCGCGATTGATCACAGTGCAACGAATGGGCATACCAGTCGCTTCGATGTCACTTTGCTCATCAATGGCCTACCTTTAGTCCAAATCGAGCTAAAACGCGCAGGTGTCGAGCTTCCTGAAGCCTTTAATCAAACCCAACGCTATGCCAAAGTCGCTTATAGTAGCGGAGCAGGTCTGTTTAATTACATCCAACTGTTTGTCATCAGCAATCGTGACCACACCCATTACTATTCAACAGGCACCAGTAATTTCGAATTTACCTTCCCTTGGGCAGATTTTGACAATAAACACATTCATAAAATCGATATCTTTGCCGAAGCCTTTTTAAATCACCAGCACATCACCCAAATGCTGACTGAATACATGGTGATCTTGGAAGTTGAAAAGCGTTTGATGGTGCTACGCCCCTATCAAATCTATGCGGTACAGCAGATTATTCAACGTGTGCAACATTCGGAGCAAAATGGCTATATCTGGCACACCACAGGCTCAGGAAAAACCCTGACCTCATTTAAAGCCAGTCAATTGATCATGCGCTTGCCTGAAGTTGAAAAGGTTCTGTTCGTGGTGGATCGCAGTGATCTCGACACTCAAACAGTACGTGAGTTTAATGCCTTCAAAAAAGACAGTGTTGATACCACCAAGAATACAGGCACATTAGTCACTCAATTGGGCCAAAAGCATGACAAACTGATTGTCACCACCTTACAAAAGCTCAATATTGCAATTAGCTCTGATCGTTATAGCGATCAGATTGGCTATCTCAAAGACAAAAAAGTCGTGATCATTTTTGATGAGTGTCACCGTAGCCAATTTGGCGATACCCATCGCAATATCAAACGCTTCTTTAATCAGGCGCAAATGTTTGGTTTTACAGGAACGCCAATTTTTGAGAAAAATAGCCAACTGAAAATTGACTCGAAAGCAGTCACCACCAATGCCCTGTTTGACGAATGCCTACATAAATACGTGATTACCGATGCTATTCGTGATGGTAACGTCTTACCTTTCCAAATTGCTTATCTAGGTAAATACACCAGTAACGGCATCGAAAATAGCGACAACTATGAAGAAGATGTTGAAGGAATTGATACCAAAGAGCTGTTTGATAACCCTGCTCGCCTCGAAATGATTACCCGGTATATTCTGGACAATCACCATATTAAAACCAAAAATAAAACCTTCACTGCAATGTTCTGTGTCAGTTCTGTTGAAGTCCTGACCCAATATTACGAACTGTTCAAAAAAGTACAGCAAGAAAAACAGCAACAAGCTGAAGAACAAGGCGGGATTTATACACCATTGACGATTGCCACGATTTTTTCCTTTGCAGCCAATGAAGAACTCAAGGTCGAAGAGCACAGTGGTTTAATTGAAGAAGAGTCTGCGGATATCCCGACCAAAATCAGTCAGTCCAATCGAGATAAGCTTGATCAATACATTGCTGAATACAATGCCAAATTTGGCCAAAACTACAACTCAGGCGATGAGTTCTATGCTTACTATCGTGACATTGCCAATCGGGTACGCAAAAAAGAAATTGATATCCTGCTTGTGGTGAATATGTTCCTGACTGGTTTTGACTCAAAACCACTCAACACCCTGTATGTCGATAAGAACCTTAAATATCATGGTCTCATTCAAGCCTTTTCACGCACCAACCGTATTCTGAACGCAGACAAGCCCTTCGGTAATATTCTGTGCTTCCGTAACTTGAAACAGGCCACGGACCAAGCCCTCACCTTATTCTCAAACAAGGATGAAGCACAAAAAATTGTCCTAATCCCAAGTTTCGATAGCATTAAAGAAAAGTACAATGCTGCGGTTGCCCACTTACTCAGTATTGCCCCAGATCCGGACCAAGTACCCAATACGCTAGAAACTGAAGAACAGCAATTAGAATACGTCAAAGCCTTCCGTGAGGTAATGCGGATCAATGCACAATTGGAAAACTTTGTAGAGTATGACCAAGATAGTACCAATTTAAACAAAGCTGAATTCCAAAAGCACACCTCACAGTACAAATATCTGTACAACAACGTCCGTGTGATCCAGCCTAAAGACAAAGTATCGGTCCTCAATGACGTCAATTTCCAACTTGAACTGATCCACCGCGATACCGTAAATGTCGGTTATATCCTGAATTTACTGCAATCGGTGGTTAATCATAAAGATCCTGAAAAGAAGCAGCAGTATCGTTCCCAGGTACAAGATATCATCTCGACCAATCACAACTTGTACGACAAACAAGAGCTGATTCAAAAGTTTCTAGATGAAAACATTCCACGGATGGCCAATGGTCAAAGTGTTGAAGAGGCCTTTGCTCAGTTTTGGGATGTAGAAAAAGAGAAGGCTCTGGATGAACTATGTCAAAAAGAAGCCATCAAGCCTGAGATATTTAAAACGGTGCTCAGCCAATATGAATACACTAAACGTCTACCTAGCCGTGAAGATGTCAAAGACTTACCGATTAATCGTCCTAAGATCTCAGAACGGAAGACCCTAATGAATACCTTAGTTATCAAAACTCGAAACTTTATTGAAAAGTTCTATCTAGGTTTATAAACATCCCAGAATCAAAAAATGCCTGAAGTTCAGGCATTTTTTACATCATTATTCATCGCTTAAAAATAATTAAAAAACGAGAGTTTTAATCTTCTGAATACGATTTAATTTTTTCAAAAATTGGATAGAAATCCAATCCCTCATCTTTCATCGTAGAAATCAGCGCAACAATTACAGCGATATGTGTAGGCACGACACCTTGTTTACTATAGTTCGTAATTGAATTAGGTTTCATGTCTAATAATTCAGCAAATTCTTTAATAGAAAGCCCTGCTTTACCGATAAGACGTTGAAATTCAGTATATGGCATTGGAGTAAATTTATAGAAATGGTGTTTTGAAATTATAGCATAGGGTTATATTTACATAAAAACACATAAAATTATGTGGCAAACACATAAATTTATGTGTTATAAATAGCTTATCAACTAATCTATTTACCATCTATATAGGAGAAATCATTATGTATTCATACCCTAATACAAATACTGAAAAGAAAATTGCACTGATGATCATCAATGACTTTTTCATTCAAAAAGCAAATGAACTTTGGATTTTTTTACAACTCGATCAGTGTTTTAACGATTATGAAGCAACACTGATTTGGACTCGACGGTATCTAGAGGAACATCCTGAAGGTGAATACAGCGATATTCAAAAGGCATTCCTTTCTTGCTTCCCAGACAATTTCTTTAACTTCGACTAGTAATTTAAGGATAGCCTTTTCTGTTTTGTAGCACTTTAAATCAGAATATAGGTCATACGAGAGAAAAAATTACATATAAAAAGCCCTTAATGATGAAGGGCTTTTTTTTACATCTAAAACGAATACAAATTAAAACCAAAATAGAATTAATTTAGTTTCAAATTAGTTTCTATTCTTCACTAAGTTTCTTCAAAGCAAAGCGGATAATTCCATTATGCGTTTGGCCATACTTTTCGGCCAATTCAACCAACAATTGATACTCATGTTCATTCATAGGAATTGTGTGTGTCTTGAATTTCCTAGGGGCTTTAGGATCTAGCTTTGTCACCTTTTGCTCATCTGCACCATTGATGAAAGAATCCATGTCAGGAGAGTTTGGTTTACTGATTTCTCTCTTCTTGATCATGCTAATAACTCCTTCATGAACGCCTCAAATTCGTCAACTGCTTTTGGGTTATTGGATTCAACTACACCTTTCCCTTCTGCTGCTACATCGCGATAAACCTTTCTGTCATGGATTACTGCAGATAAGGCCGTGAACGCAGGAAAATCTGCTAAATACTCATTTGCTTGTTGTACTTCTGATACAGATGGATTCGTAGGAGCTAAGGTGAGTAACCCAAATGGTTTGAGTTCTTCATTAAATGACTGTGCCTGATCTATGACTTCAGAAAGATGAGGTAAGGTATCCAGGTCAAATTGTGAAGGTCTAAATGGCACTACAAGATAATGAGCTGCCAACATTGCTGTTCTAAGCTCTTTACTGTCATGTCCTGCTACATCTACAACAACATAGTTATAACGGCTATCTAAGTCTTTCAGTGTGTTCTTGATGTCTCCATATCGTTGCACACAATGTACCTTAGGGAGATTTGTTTCATCTCTGTCCTTAACCCAGTTAGCTGAACTCTGTTGAGGATCTGCATCAACTAAAACAATGTCTTTGTTATGTTTAGCAAGATAAGTTGCTATATTGATGGCTATTGTGGATTTCCCACATCCACCTTTTTGGCTTCCAATTAAGATGATCATTTTACTTGTAATTTGTAACTAATTTGAATCTAATATAGTTATATTTTAGATTGATGTAAAGAATAGGTAAAAAATTACTAAATTCTTATTTAGTATAAGTCTACGTTTTCCCACCTATATGGAAATCGTTCTTTCATTTATCTTCATAACTGTAAATGGATACTCGTAAAACAAAAAATACTCTTAATTTTTAAACAATAACCGTTTTTATTTTTAAATACTTTTAATAATTTTATTTTTAAGACCTCTGCAAGCCTTATATAGCAAGCATTTCAGAGGTAATAAGTCTACGTTTTCCCACCTTTAAGTCTACGTTTTCCCACCTTTAAGTCTACGTTTTCCCACCTTTAAGTCTACGTTTTCCCACCTTTAAGTCTACGTTTTCCCACCTTGTGTCTACATGTGTAATTGATGTATCCTAATGCTATAATTAAAGGAAAAGATCCCAATAGTGAAAAATGATCTAGTCGTGAAGGATAACGCATTAATCAATGCTAGCTATAATCTGGATACAACAGAACAGAGACTGATTTTATTGGCAATTGTTCAAGCAAGAGAGTTAAGCAAGAATGTGGATGCGAATAGTCTTCTAGAGGTCCATGCTCATCATTACATGAAGCAATTCAATGTTGATAAGCACGCAGCCTATGAGGGGCTTAAAAACGCTGCTAGCAATCTCTTTGAGCGCAAATTCAGTTATAAGGGGATCCATGAGGGAACCCAGCAGGAAAAGATCGTCAAATCACGTTGGGTATCCAAAATAGCCTATGTTGATTCTGCAGGTATCGTAGAACTCACTTTTGCGCCTGATGTCATTCCATTAATTACGCAGCTTGAGAAGTCATTCACTGCTTATGAACTTAAGCAAATTAGCTCTCTTACAAGTAAGTATGCGATTCGCCTTTATGAGTTACTGATTCAATGGCGTAGTGTGGGAAAGACACCTATATTTGATATTGATGACTTTCGCTTCAAGCTTGGGTTAGCTAAGGGTGATTATGCGAAGATGGCAAACTTTAAGGTTCGAGTACTCGATATAGCATTAAACCAAATCAATGAGCTCACAGATATCACAGCTTCTTATGAACAACACAAAGTAGGGCGTACGATCAGTGGTTTTTCATTTACATTCACTGCTAAGCACCAACCTAAGGAAGTTACCCATACGAAGCCTAAGAAGCTCTCAGATAAGCAAATTCAATTCTTTGCCAATAAGCTAGCTCACTATGATCCATTTGCTAGTCAGAAAGCTGCAGTAGGTGAGAGTTATGCTGATCTTGAGAAAAGACTTCTGCTTGAACTACAAGATGAGAAGTTCATTCAAAAGTACAATGAGGTATTTAAGGAACTTGGTTTAGAGGTATAAATACAACTAAAATACATCTAATTTAAAATCAATATAATTTTATTTTAGTTGTTATTTAGTGGTAGAAATTAGGCAGAGGCTGCAAGTCCTTTTGCCAAGTGCTCTGCTTACTCAAGTACAGTTTCTGTAGCCAGTAATGCCATATCATGTGGATAGTCATAATGCTTAAGCAAATGAATGGCGGACGCCTAATATTTCAATTTTACAGTTGAAACTGCCTTATTTTTTTATTGCAGATACACTGGTGTATATCACCCAAGTGGATGCTTTTGTCATTACCGCAAAAATCCACTACCTGGTACAATTTTTGGTGGGTGTTTTCCGATTAATATTTTGGTTGTTTGAGATAATATTGTTCGTGATTTACGCTCTTTGGATTTGATTAATAAATCAATTGTTATAATTGCTTTAACATTAATATTTAGTTCGGCTCATGCTAATTCTAAGATAGAAAATACTATGCGCTTAGCTGCTCAAGGGAATGCGGAAGCTCAGTACGAAATTGGGGTGCGATACGGTATGGTAGACTTTTACATCAAGACTATCTCAAATCATTTGAATGGTTATCTAAAGCTACAAATCAAGGTTATACGGATGCCCAAAATGCTCTAGGTGGGATTTATGCAAATGGTCATGGTTGTGATAAAGATTACGTCAAAGCGAATTACTAGTATCTAAAAGCTTCTAATGGTGGTAAATCTAGCAGTTCATATAATCTTGGTTTGAGCTATAAAAATGGTTGGGGTGTAAAACAAGATTATGCAAAGGCTTATGAATTATTTAATAAATCTGTTGAGCAGGGTCGAGGTGAAGAGGGAGCCGGTGCGCTTGTAAATCTAGCTTATATGTATATGTCAGACACGGTAGTCGAGAAAAATTATAATAAAGCCTTTGAACTTTTAAGCAAAGCAGTCAAGATGGAAAAATCCGAAACTAATTCGACTGAGGCGCAAGCGGTCGCTCATTATAATTTAGGAGTTCTCTATGAGCGGGGGGGGATGCCTCAAGATTATTCAAAAGCCTAAGAGCATTTTTTACATTCAGCTAAGAATGGGAATATAGCAGCACACAAGCAATTAAGTTCTTATAATTCCAATGGTCTGCGTATCACTCAAGAGTACACCAATAGTAAATGACGCTCGAATATTGAATCACGAGGCTTTATGCCCCATTAGATAAAAAAGCCCCTCAATTGAGGGCTTTTTTATAAATTAGTTCCAGTGGATGTTACCGTTTCCCTCAAACCGGCAGTTAGCCAATAAGTATTGCGTAATCACTTCGGTTGAAAGCATGTGATCGTAATAGTTGGTATAGATATTCAATAGCCCGCGATTCAATTCTTCTAGGAATGCTTTGGTTGCTGTTTCATACGGTTCAATGTCGTGACGGAACTCTTTACCTAAGCGGTCATGCTCAAGATCATCGATATAGCCATCGCTCAAGATAAAGGTGTAACCGATTTATTTACTCTTCTTTAAAAATTCTTTTAAATTGTCAGCAGTAATACCGCTGAAATTATTTTCTTGGAGAAAGGTCAGAACATCATCTATTGTTGCACCCAATTTGAAAAGATGAAGTAAAGTTTGCTTATGTTGAGTCAGCAGTTGATTCCGAGTTTTCGTCTTTTCCTTCATTTTTTCTATATGAAGCAGCAAAATACTCTCAAATTTCTTAGAGTCATTTTCACTATATATTTTTTCATTCTTCTCAAAATATTTTGAAGAGCGAACAACAGATTTTTTTGCGATTTCAGGAGATGGCGTGGGCGAAGAACCAGGAGATTTATGATTTGAATCCTGTGTCTCAAGCTCTAAAAGATTCTGATTTTGCATTAGATTTTTCCTACAAAAATAAATATACAACCTCATTATTTGCAACATTCATTTTTATGAGTATGGCAAAAAGCAACTCTTTTTGAATTTTAAAATCTCTCAAAAAAGGTACTTTTTGCGATAAGAAAAAAACTAAAAAAATCGCATTATTTTTATCATATTTAGCCAATATCATGACTGCTAAAAAGGTACAGGATGGGACAAAAGATATCTTTTGTCCAAATACAAATCTCGAGCTCGCGATGCTCGGTCTCAATTTGCTTACAATAGAAAAAATGAATAGAAAAGATGAATAGAAAAGATGCTTTTAAAAAACAGATGTTGATTCATCTGACTGAAGATGAATTTAAGCAAATTCAAGATGCCTGTAAGCAGGCATCTTTGACGCAGTTTGACTACTTACGACATAAACTGTTGAGTACTTCGATCATCGGATTTATAGCACCAAATGACATTCATAATGTTCGCTTGCTCGGATTTATGCTCATAAAAATATTTAAAGAATTGGATGATTTAGAACAAGTTAAGTATGAGGTCGAACAGATTAAACAGGTGGTGCAAGAAGTAAAAATGCTCGTTCGTAAACTAAATGATGAGTTTGAAAAACGATGATTATTAAAGTTATAGAAAATACGACTGGAACATCTTCAGTAGAACAACGTGTGAATGGTCTGTCTGATTATATTCATGATCCCAAACCCTCACGCACTGATCTTTTATCAGATTACATTCATCAACTTCATCCAAGTGTTGATTTGAGTTCGATCGAGAAATGTGTTTATTCAAACGCTAGAAATTTTTTAGATGATGATCCGCAACAGCAAAAGCTAGAAATGTCACAAACTGCCAGTTTGAACAGCAAAGTGATTGACCCAATTGTTCATATCATCGGTAGCTTTAAAAAATTTGAGGTACCGACCATTGAACAATTAGAAGAACAAATAGACATTATCTCAAAACATTTGGGTGCGAAGGATCTACAAATGCAATATGCAATGCACATGGATACTGACAATGTGCATTATCATTTGATCATTAATAAAGTTCATCCATTTCAAAAAAATAAGCATGGTGAGAATAAAGTGATCGATTTAGGAGAGGGGTGGATCCATAAATCATTACATCGTGCTATAGCTGAAATTGAAGCAAAACAAGCATGGGAACCTGAACCGAATTCGATGTATATCTATGATCTCGAATCAAAAAAATGCAATGAAAATCCAAATTACATAGCTCAACCCGATGCCGAAAAAGTAAGTACCAAAATTCGAGATCAAGAACATCGACATCAACAAAAAAGTGACATCACGACTGGAATATCCCATGGTCAAGGAGACATACAGCAAATAAATAGAGTTATTCAGTATGTATTAAATCATTCAGATTGTTGGCAAAAATGGCATGAGCAACTTGCTTCATATGGGATTTACTACGAAAAAAAGCGTAATGGTGCTATTTTCAACGTTAAATTTGGGCAACATCGTGAGCAGACTTTTAAAGCATCCCTATTTTGCAATAAAGCCACGACCCTAAAAAATTTAGAAAAAAAATGGGGTAACTTTGAAACAAGTATGATGCCTGTTTCCAATGCAATTTTCAGAAAAAAATCAGTTACATCTATACAGCATAAGTTCAATGATCAACATCCTTATCATCTTTTTGAGCAGAAAGATTTTTTAGTCAAAGATTTACATGACCAATATCTCAAACTTAAAGATAAAAAAGATTCGATTACTTCATCGCGTAAATTTGCCTACCAAGATATTAAGTTTGAAAATGAAATTTATCAAAATAATAAAAAGCAATGGTTAAAATCATTTAAAAAAACGTATCCAAATCAATCTACGCAGAGCATTTTTACACTTCTGCATTATCAAAATCAGGCAGAACAAACTCAACTTAGAAAATTACAGAGAGAGAATTTTAGCCAATCTCATGAAAAATTAAGTCAAAAAGTCTTGCAAGATACACAAGCTAAATTCTCATTGCTTCAAAAATTTAGTTCTTCAAAAATTACCTCTTATGCCGATTTTTTAAAATATATATCGCCTCTGCATCATCTATCGATACAGCAACAGTTTTTATTGGATCAACGACAATCTCGAAACTTTATTCGACAAGATAATCCAAAAATTAAAACCGCGAAGATCATTTATAACCAGCATCAGCCCAACGAGCCCATCGCGATTCAAAATCAGTATGGAATTTTGGTATTCAGTAATTATTCTGTTCCACGCCTTTATCAATGCATACAACATCTCGACTCAAATGCGAAAGCCACTCCAACTGGTCTACCAGAATTTAAAAAGTTATATGCAGTCGCTTTACAATCATTTGAAAATGACGAGAAACTTGTTGATATAAATGAAAAAAGAGTATTGCCGAGTCTTAAAAAATTGTCGCAATCTGGATTGGAAGCATGTTTTAACTTAATTTTTAAAAAATTTATATCAGAGAGTCAGAATCAAAGTACCGCACTTGTGAAAACAAGTATGCTTTTAAATTGTTGTGATATAGATTTGATGAAACTGCAACTCACGTTAAAAAATTGTGTAGATAGTAATATTATTTCAGGCTTCAACGAAAAAAGTCAGAAGATACTGATACAAAGAGTGAATAACTTAATACAAACTCAGTCGACTGAGCTAAATAAACAATATTTTAATTCAAAAGAGATCGAATACTGTTGGAAACTATATTTAAACCTAGAATCAGTACTAGATGCATCTGTAGGCCAACAGCATCCGAAGATGAGACCCATTTATTCTTCTCCTGGATCTGATCTGAGATTAATCCCAAAAAATGAAACAAATAAAAACTATCAGCGTTCTGAAAGCTTATCTGAACTAGATTATTTACAGATTCAACAGTATTTTGAGTATCGTCAAAATAGTAATTTAAAGAAGAAAAAAGAAAATAAGTTGTCAAATACACTAGATTCTCAAGATCCGAAAATCACAGAAGATCAAAACAAGAAACAGAAATATTTTTCTCATAATAAATATGCAATTGAATACAAATTTGGGCAAAAGTTTTATATAGATCAGCGAAAAGTTGCTTTTTTTGAGAGAGATAATTCACCAGAAATTATAGTCGTGAGTGAACAAAAAAAGCATATTGAGGATGCACTCTTACTTGCTCTAGATAAATTCGGGTCAGTTCTAGTATCAGGAACAGATGATTTTAAAAGGCAAGTTCAAGAGATTGCACAATTAACAAAAATAGAAATCACATTTGATATTGCGCCCGCGGAAGAAAAAAATCATGTTAATGAAGAAGAATTTGCCAATAAAAACGTGGAAATAGTGGATGATTCTTTAGATCCGATACCTGCAACTCAGATACAAGAAAATACAAGCATTAATGATTGTAATTCTAATAAAAACAAACATTTATTTTTGGTTGGTGGTCGTGATTCTTCAGTGGAAATAAATGATTCTTCAGATTTTTGCTTATAATTTTATTAAACAAAATGAATGAATTTTGGTGTATAAAGTTTATGCATTACGTGAATATTACGTTATAAATATATCTACCTACGGTAACAACTGACTCTCAATTAGATGATTAGGTTTGTTGTTTAGTCGCAGGAAGAGAAGTCACTCTTAATTAAAAGACATGAATCTAGAGCTTTTTTTTCATGTAATTTTTAGTTAAGGGTGCATAATGTCTGAATCAACAATATATAGTTACTTTCTTAATGATATTTTAGATGAAATTACATACAGTTCATCGGATATTATTTCTATATCTGTTAAAAAAAATTATTTTGAAAACTTAGACGAATATTGCAATCGTGTTAGTTCAATTCGATTTTTTACATATAAATATAAAAATTATAAATACTATAGGGTAATCAATGGTTTAATTAGTAGCCACTCTATAGAAAATAAAGAAAATTTGATTACTTTAAGATCTGATTTGAACAATTTAATAAGTAAATCAGATCTAATAACGAAGAAGTTATATCTTAGAAAAATTTTTTTACAAAAAAATAGATAATTGCCAAAAAAATTCTAATCATAGTCAAAAAAGAACTAAATTTTATTCTATTAAAGTGATGTAAAATTTTAGACACTGTTGCGGCTTTGTTGCACAAAGATTTAAAAAATAAAATACCCCTAAGTGACTCAAATTTAAGGTACAAATCGGGTGTGAGGTCTGCCTAATTCTGTAAATTTATTTAATATGGCTACGCGTGCATGGATCTCATTCACTTGGCTTTGAAAATTTCTCGCACTGAGTTTATCGCCTAATAACTTGATGCAATGCATCTTAGTTTCAACCAAACTTCGCCGATGATAGCCTGACCATTTTTTCCATAGTGTCCTGCCTAAACGTTTAACTGTTCGAAGTAATTCATTTCGCGCTAGCGAGCTGATCTTTGTATCTTTCCATGGTTTCGCATTTTTTCTAGGTGGAATCACCGCATGCGCTTGCCGATCTGCAATGACCTGACGGCATTTCTTGGTGTCATAAGCTCCATCAGTATAAACAGAGTCAATCTGTTCATCTTGTGGAATCTGATCAAGTAAATCACCAAGTACCTGTGAATCACTGACATTATTGGTTGTGAGCTGAATAGCGCGTATTTGCAGGGTTTTAGCATCTATACCAATATGTAATTTACGCCATTGGACGATATTCAGGCTGATGTTTTTTACGCTTCCATTCGCCTTCACCTAAAAATTTTAAACCCGTAGTGTCGACGAGTAGGTGTAACCCATCACGACTTTTCTGATAGCTTATCGCAATATCAATATGCTTTTGTCGTCTACAGAGGGTGGAGTAATCTGGTGCTGTCCAATTCAAGCCACTGAGTTTAATCAGGCTTTGAGCAAAGCCAGTGACCATACGCAAAGAAAGACGGAATAGAGATTTGATCATTAAACAGCATTGAATCGCTGTATCGGAATAAGTTTGATTTCGTCCGTGCTTGCCTTGTGGTTGTGCATACCATTGGGTCTTCGGATCAAACCAGATTGAAATATTCCCTCGCTTGATTAAAGCACGATTGTAGGATGACCAATTTATTGTACGGTAGATTTTAGATGTAGGCTTCTTCATCTGGAAATTATATTGCTGAAGAAGCCCTCAAGAATAGCTTTGTGCAACAAAGCCCACTGTTGCAAATAGCCGCTGATGGTAAACTGAAGATTGTTTAATAATTCATTTAGTTTGATTTTTATTTAGTTCTATTTTAGTTTTTATTAAGTTTTAAATTAGTTTAATCAGAAGATGGTTATATGTGTCTAGAATTTTGGTGGCTATACAGTATTCGGCTTCTTGAAGTACAGCAAGTTCATCTGCATGTGCGTTATATTCATCTATGTTTTCGAGCAATTCAGCCTCCGAAAATGGGAATTTTTTCGGATCTTCGGAGTTGGTCATAATCTTCTGTTCCATTGATGATGAAGATAATTATTAACTAAGTAGAGTTAGCTAATAACACTACATATTCTCATTGAGACTTACATAACAATCAGAATATATAGTGTTAGAAAAAAATCGCCTATGCGATTGCTTACTAGCTGTTTAAGAAAAAATATCTTAATTAATCATCAGGTTAATATATTTTTAGGAAAAAAACAAAAAAACCTTCATGGGAATAAAATTTTTTTATATTCAATAGTTTGAGTAAGCCACCGTTTTATTCCCAAGTAGAAATTTCCTATACAGACTCTCTACTTTGGGGCTACAGGCGATGTTATTCACCAATTAAAATGTCTATGCGATAAACCATTTAAAATGTCCTGTTTTTAACCACAAGAGTCAAGCACAGGATTTAAGTTTCTTTGTTCAACAACAGCTTTCTGAGCTTTACGACTTGGCATACTTTTCTTGGCCCGGGAACGTTTATTCTGTTTTTCTAGTTCTTCATGCTGCTGTTGAATATGCGCCAGGACTGAACCTAACCGTTTATTCTCAACAATCTCATTTTGCTGTAGTCCAGCCAGTTTATTGAAGACACTATAGTTGATCTTCCGTCCTTCATGCATGATCGCCACAGTGCCATCCGGGTACTCCAGAAATGAAATGTATTGCCCAACAAGCTTATGATTCAGCTCTGTCGGTTCAAGCAGATAAATACACTTGTCATAGGTAATCGTCAGGTTCTTGGTGACCTTACGCGGTTCCTGCCAGGTGAATATATCCTCCAGCTCAGCATCAGACTCTGTTAGCGGACGATGTAAGTTCTTTGAATTTCGCGCACACTTGGCGAACTTCTGGTTGAAATGCTCAATAAAGCAGGGTAACCAGGCATTGGCTTCGGCAATTGAACTGATGCCTTCCAGACGCATCTCCTTGATCAAACGGTCTTGAAGGGTTCTATTCGCGCGTTCTACGCGACCTTTAGCCTGTGGTGAGTTGGCAAAGATAATATCAATGTTTAACTCATTCAGAATCCGGCCAAATTGCGTGATCTTGCTGTCCTGGCTCGATTTCTGGTTCACTCTGAATACCGAGTGTTTATCGCTGTAAAAGGCCAAGGGCTTGCCGTATTGCTCAATGTAGGCTCGGGTTGAAAGCATATAGTCAAAGGTCGTTTCAGCCTCACAAAAGCGCAGATGCAACAGCTTGCCGGTAGCATCATCGATATAAACCAGCAAACAGCATTTGGTGGCTCTTCCTTCAAACCAGTCATGATATGAGCCATCAATCTGGATCAGCTCACCGAAGCAATCACGGTTATAGCGTGGCTGGTATGGGCGTTTTAGACGTTTGGATCGCGGAATCCAAAGGTCATTTGCAGTCATCCAGCGCCGAACCGTTTCTACCGGGATATTCAGGTCAAACATGCTGCTGAGCTTCTCATGCGCCAAGGTAGGTCCAAAGCCCAGCAGATGTTCAGAAATAATGGAAAGACATTGCGATTTTAATAAATCGTCATGGCGATGATGGCCCGGTTGACCACGACTGGCATGCGTCATGCCTGAAACACCATCTTGATTGAGCTTCTGCAATAACCGGGTAATTTGACGGGTGGAAAGATTCAGGATTTCAGCAGCACGGACTTGGGTAATACGATGATCTCGAACGTCTTGCAGAACTGCAAGACGTTGAATTTCTTTGTCAGACATAGTGATCAGCATCTATATTTTATATCCAGTCCATGGTGATAAAAATCATCATAAACCAGACATTTTTATTGGTGAGAATATAGACACTTTAAATGGGTTCTAACACTCTCGTTTCGCATAACAGCCATTATGTTAAATGGAGGCTTTCACAGTTAAAATTTAGTATTTAAGTATTCGATAAAGCCCTCAATTTTCTTAATCACGTATAAGCAGATATACAAAGGACTCAGATTATCTTGCTGAGCTTTCTGTACTCTATACTTCGCCCTTTCTAAGACAGCAATTACATAGTGTATAGAGCTTTTTAGAATTTTTTTAGAATCTTTTTTTGAATACAGATAACAATCAATTTTTTCAAAAGGCCCATCATTGACCAATATTTCCAATATAGTGTCGCTAATGGATTTACTTATTGATTGCTCCATATGTTCAAATTCATATGAATGTAGAGCTTGTGCTATAACTATTTGAAGATTCTTCATTATGATTATTTAATGTTAGCCAATTTTGATCCTAGCATTATCTCCAGAAAAGAAAAAGCGTATAAAACCTAAAGTAAACATTGAGTTATTTTTATTCTTCGTTATGAAAAGTTAAAAAAATGATTCTAGGGCCAGAGCTGACTTGGAATTTAATGGCGTTAAAGTACCTGCTGGTCATGTCCATGCAACATTAATGGCCGCTTTTGAATTTGCATATGCTCAAGTAATATCAACTGAAGATTATGTTGGCTAAAGCTTAAGATTTCCTAAAATTAACATAATACACGTTATACGAATTCCCAAGGCATGGCTTTTAGTCATGCTTTTTTTATCAAAAGACTATAGGTGAATGATAAAGAGCCAAATAACATGCAATCTCTATCATTAAACTTAATGCAATAATTAAATGATAGTATTATCATTGATCTAATTAAGTTAAGATTAAATGATAGTAATGAATACACGTATTTATCTACGAGCCTCAACCAAAGATCAAGATGCACAAAGAGCTTTGCAGATTCTGCAGGATCTAAACCAAGATCTGAATTTGGGCGAGATCACTGTGTATATGGAAAACTATAGTGGTACAAAACTAGATCGGCCTGAATTGAATAAGCTACTGTCAGAAGCAAATAAAGGAGATACTTTGCTGGTTGAAAGTGTAGACCGCTTATCACGCCTAACCCAAAGGGATTTTCAAGAGCTGAAGCGCAGAATCCAAGAAAAGGGACTTCGCTTAGTTGTGGCAGATCTTCCTACTACCTATCAAATGATTAAAACTAGTGACAGCATTACTCATTCAGTCCTGGAGCTCATCAACAATATGCTGATTGATCTACTAGCAACAATGGCTCGTTTGGACAATGAGAAACGCATAGAACGTATTAAGCAGGGCTTAGCGCGTTCGGGTTACAAGCCAACAGGTAAGAAGGCAAATGAGGCTAAACATAAACGAATAAAAGAACTGCTGGTGGCTGGAAATATGACTAAAGATGAAATTGCTAAAGCAGTAGGTTGTGGGGTTGCGACTGTTTATAGAGTTGCTAAAGTTATTTAAAAGAGACTTGTATCAAGGCTTCCCTTAGTCATATCTATTTGTAAGGGGAAAAGGCATTCTTAAAGGTTAAAAGAAGGAATTAATAATGAGAAAGCATTTGATTTTCCTGATTTTTATAGTGATGATTTTTATTTTAGCTCTAGTTGTGAAGATCAATAATGATCAGAAAAAAAAGCAAGAGTTAAATAGATTGGAGCTAGTTGAAAAGAAAGCTAATTAACTAAAAATTGAGTTATACTTTTTCAATAACGATAATAACTAAGCCCAGAAAACACCTAAACCCAGTGCTGCACCAGCTTGGTTTTTCTTTATATTTTAGAATAGTACTTTAGCAAATATCATAAAAGACCGGCCTGTTCCCAAGCCGGTCTTTTACATCGTCGAGCATTATAATTTTAACATAAATATATGAATTTTAAGATAAAGAAAAAGCCTTATAGTCTCTCCCGGAACTATAAGGCTTATTAAGCACTGTAATTTTTTCTTAATCATCTACTTATCGATGTAGATTTGAATATATATATTTTACCAATAGGTAAAAAATAAAAATATAAGACAAAAGACGAATACGTTAGGAAATCAGTTTAGAAGCTATTAATTTCGTATAACCGCCATTATGTTAAGTGGGTATGTTTTTCCGCTGAATAGTGAATTAAGAATGCTCTATAAAATCATTTGTTATTTGCCTTTTAAAGAAGGATTTATCTATGGGAAAGTGGCAATTAATACTTTCTTTACTTCATCTGACGTATTTGGATCTACTTTAAGCTCATTAACGGCTTCAATAATCCGTTTACGAACAGCTTCATTCTCTGGCAGTGAACCCTTAATCTCATGTTCTTTCTGAGTGAGTAGCGAAGCATTATTAAGAGCACCCAGAGCCAAAATTTGAACCTTTGGGTTCGTATCCTTTAAATAAGGAATAATATCGTCTGCTGCTTCAATTGGGTCTAAATTCGTTAGGGATACAAGAATTACACTTAATGCATCAGGGTTCGATTCATTTTGTTTCAACAAATCAACTAGCTTATGGATTTTATCTTCTCGTGAATATGTAGGGCTATCATTAATAGCAATCGTACTTTTTACCCATTTAGGAGGCATTCCATGAGGGAGATTGGGCGCATTGTTAGTGATACCGTCATTAGCATTAAGAGTATTACGGTTGGAACTGATCTTTTCTTGAGTTTCCATCAGCTCTTTACTATGTACATCATCACTTTTTTTGGCAAAAATAAAAAATCCAATAAAAGCTACTACGATTGCCGTAATAACTAAATAAATCAACTTACTATTATTTTTCATATTACCTACGTTTTTAAATAAGAATGTTGTTACATCAATAGAAAAAGCATCAAAGAAACTTTAAATTATATTATTCACCAATTAAATAGGCTCATTCAACGCTTTTTCCAAGAATTGATATAGTGTAATAATTATTGAGTAAATAAGAGAATTAAGTTAATGAAATACTCAAAAGAAAAAATAGTAAAAGCCCTATTACTTGCTCCTTTACCACTACTTTTTTTCACAGCATTGCTATTTATCATAATGAATCGTGAATATAGTCTATATTCAATTTTTGTGGTTTTTGCAGGGCATGGTCTTGTTTACTTAGCTTATAGTATTTTGACAGTACCTTTTAGCTTTATGGTCTCAATTCTTTTAAATCGTTATAGTATTCTTAATTTGCTAACTATCTGTATTAGCTCTTTAATTATTGCTATGCCATTTTTTGTTCTTTTTGGATGGAGCCATACAGGCGAAGTTTCGAAAGAATGGTGGAAGATGTATACCGACACTTGGACTATCTTTATGGCTCTAATTCCAGGCTTGTCTTATTGGTTATTTTTAACTGATTTTAAAGTTAAAGAATTATTAAAGAAAAAAATAATATATTTCAATATATTAGCTTTTGTTTTGACTTATTTGTCTTTGTTTCATCAGAAATATACATTGATAGACCGGATAGTTGTAGACAAGCTTGGAAAAGTTGAAGTTATAGGAGGAGGATTTCCATTACAGTTTTTAGTAGATGGTGAAATATCTCCAGGCGGTAGTATAGCGCTAGATCCTTTAAATATTATTATAGGAATAGATCAATTCATTTTTTTATATTTTATTCTTGATTATTTATTTTGGCTTATGTGTCTTTTAGTCGGTTATGCGTTTTTTCGAAAGATAAAAGTGAAATTATAATGTCTAAAATATTTATAAAATTAGGAATTTTACTTGTAGGTCTATGTCTACTTCTAATCATTAATTCATACAAACAGAAATTAAATCATGATAAAGAGATGGCAACACAGACAACAATACTTTTCTTTAATTCACTTGCTAAACATGATCTAGAATCAGCAATCAAATATGTTTGGCCAGATGCGCGATTACATAAAGATTTAAAAAGTTCTGAAAGGTTTCTCTCTTTCAAAGACTCAAAAATTTTAGAAGTAGTAAGGATTAATTATGATTCAGCGGAAAGTAGACCTGAGTATTATCAAGAATTTTATAAAATTATTTCAGTGATGGTAAAAGTTAAAGTCGTCCATATAGATGATGCTGGTAGTCCAGTAGGTGACTATATTTTATTTATTACTCTTGTGAAACAATCTCCTCAATCTGATTGGCTAATTACAGAATTTGGTAGTGGGCCTTAAGATAGTAATTATAGAGAAAAGCTAAAATTAACATAATACACCTTATACGAAATGCGTTATAATTCTCTATAGAAATCAATGCTGTAGTTTCTAGTTGATAGCCCATCTTCCCCAAGGTGGGCTTTTTTTATGATTTTTCACGTTCCACGCTTATTATTTAATCAAAAGACCTCTTGCGAAAGTATAGTTTATCTAATTTTTGAATTGGCTAAAACCTCATAAAATATAGCTTTTGGCTGCTTAAAATTTGACTAACGCAAGAATTCTAAAGTTTCTCAACTTTGATTAGCTCAAATAAATACCATTTCTCTTTTTCTAGGTCTCTTTAAATCACGAATTATGTAACTATAGAGTATAGCCTAACGGAACAAAATAAAGTCTTAAAAAGCAACTCAAAAACCGTATTTATAGACTTAATATTTAATTTCGGTACAATATGTATTTAATTATCTAAACTCTAACGGTACAGAATGCCTAATCAGGTCGGATATATTCGAGTCAGTTCAACTGAACAAAATACTGAACGTCAATTAGATGGAATCAGCCTGGATAAGACCTTTACTGAAAAGGCAAGCGGTGGTAGCCGTGAACGTCCTCAGTTAAATGCAATGCTCGACTATCTGCGTGAAGGTGATACGGTGCATGTTCATAGTATTGATCGTCTGGCACGTAATACAAATGATCTGAACGAAATTGTGAATAGTCTGAATGATCGTGGTATAACCATTATTTTTCATAAAGAGAATTTGACCTTCAGTCATGATGTAGCACAATCGGCAATAAATAAACTCATGTTTCAGATGCTTGCTGCATTTGCAGAGTTTGAACGCTCCATGATCCGTGAGCGTCAAAAGGAAGGAATTGCAAAAGCCAAAGCGAAGGGCTTATATAAGGGAAGAAAGCGGAAGGTTGACTATGTTGAAATACGAAAAGCAATGGCTGAAGAAAATTCAACATTTAGAGGTGTTGCAGAAAAGTTTAAAGTAGGGATAGCAACAGTACAAAGAGCTTTAAAAGAAGAAACTAATAATCAATAAGGTTGATTAATGAAGACGCTTAGATATTCAAATTTAGAAAAGATCATGACCATTTATACTGAAATTTCTACTTATATTACATTTCATAATGCGACTGGTTTAACAGATATAAATAAATCAATGGAAGATTTTTGAACCGTACCGGGTTTGTCGGAGACCAAGCTTTCTGAGAGAATGTCCCGATGAAAAAAGTAAAATATACCCCTGAAATCAGAGAAAGAGCGGTTCAATTATTGATTGAATCCGAGAAAGATTATCCATCGAATTGGGCTGCGATCACCGCTATTGCTCCCTGAGCAGTATACTGCGCAAGGGTTGTACTCCTGAAACACTACGTGTTTGGTATCAAAAATATTTAGATAAACAAAATCCAGTTAAAGTACAGCAGCTTTCAGACCAAGAACGTATCAAACAACTCGAACGCGAAAATAAAGAACTGCAACGCGCCAATGAAATTCTACGTAAAGCAGCCGCTTTTTTCGCCCAGGCGGAGCTCGACCGCCCACACAAATAATGGTGGATTTTATCCATAATAATAAAGAGCTGTACGGAGTCGAGGCGATTTGTAGAATTTTACCGATCGCACCTTCAACCTATTACCGGACTCTAGATCTCTGTGAAAATCCAGAACATCGAGCAAAGCGAGATTTACATGACTTGCATCATGCTGAGGAGATTAAACGAATTTGGAAGGAAAGTTCAGGTCGGTATGGTGTACGTAAAGTCTGGCAAAAACTGAAACGTGAAGGCTATATTATTGCGCGCTGTACTGTTGCTCGATTAATGCAAAAGCTAGGTATAAAAGGTGTTTGGCGTGGTAAGAACAAACAAACCACCCGTAGCCGAGATGATCAAAAACGAGCGGATGACTTGGTAAAACGTAATTTTACTGCTGATCATCCTGACCAACTGTGGGTGAGTGACTTTACGTATATTCAAACAAATTCAGGCTGGGTTTATACTGCATTTATTATTGATGTGTTCTCACGAGCAATTGTTGGATGGAAAGTATCGACACGGATGAATACAGATATGGTGCTCGATGCATTGGAGCAAGCATTTAGGGCGGCAGAGGGGGCTGGAACGCTGAGTGCGCCCATGCCGCATTGCGAAGCAAAAGATAATCGGATAAAATGTAGCAATTCATATTCGTAAGCGTGGAGTAATCAGATGGGAAATTCCAAGTCAGCAGACAAGTAAGCCGCAACAACCAGTATTGTTGTTGCGGCGCTCTGTAAGGCTAGTCTCATCTGATTGCTGACGAGCAGACGTCGCCCGGTATTCCTTAATCGAGGGTTGATTCGTCATGACCACCACACGCCCCGCGTGGGCCTATACGCTGCCGGCAGCACTGCTGCTGATGGCTCCTTTCGACATCCTCGCTTCACTGGCGATGGATATTTATCTCCCTGTCGTTCCAGCGATGCCCGGCATCCTGAACACGACGCCCGCTATGATCCAACTCACGTTGAGCCTCTATATGGTGATGCTCGGCGTGGGCCAGGTGATTTTTGGTCCGCTCTCAGACAGAATCGGGCGACGGCCAATTCTACTTGCGGGCGCAACGGCTTTCGTCATTGCGTCTCTGGGAGCAGCTTGGTCTTCAACTGCACCGGCCTTTGTCGCTTTCCGTCTACTTCAAGCAGTGGGCGCGTCGGCCATGCTGGTGGCGACGTTCGCGACGGTTCGCGACGTTTATGCCAACCGTCCTGAGGGTGTCGTCATCTACGGCCTTTTCAGTTCGATGCTGGCGTTCGTGCCTGCGCTCGGCCCTATCGCCGGAGTATTGATCGGCGAGTTCTTGGGATGGCAGGCGATATTCATTACTTTGGCTATACTGGCGATGCTCGCACTCCTAAATGCGGGTTTCAGGTGGCACGAAACCCGCCCTCTGGATCAAGTCAAGACGCGCCGATCTGTCTTGCCGATCTTCGCGAGTCCGGCTTTTTGGGTTTACACTGTCGGCTTTAGCGCCGGTATGGGCACCTACTTCGTCTTCTTCTCGACGGCTCCCCGTGTGCTCATAGGCCAAGCGGAATATTCCGAGATCGGATTCAGCTTTGCCTTCGCCACTGTCGCGCTTGTAATGATCGTGACAACCCGTTTCGCGAAGTCCTTTGTCGCCAGATGGGGCATCGCAGGATGCGTGGCGCGTGGGATGGCGTTGCTTGTTTGCGGAGCGGTCCTGTTGGGGATCGGCGAACTTTACGGCTCGCCGTCATTCCTCACCTTCATCCTACCGATGTGGGTTGTCGCGGTCGGTATTGTCTTCACGGTGTCCGTTACCGCGAACGGCGCTTTGGCAGAGTTCGACGACATCGCGGGATCAGCGGTCGCGTTCTACTTCTGCGTTCAAAGCCTGATAGTCAGCATTGTCGGGACATTGGCGGTGGCACTTTTAAACGGTGACACAGCGTGGCCCGTGATCTGTTACGCCACGGCGATGGCGGTACTGGTTTCGTTGGGGCTGGTGCTCCTTCGGCTCCGTGGGGCTGCCACCGAGAAGTCGCCAGTCGTCTAACCGACGACTGGTAGCAGGCCCGCTCCGATGCGGCGCACTAACCATCGAAACCTCGTGAATGTCGGTATCCTGTCTGGCAGGATACCGCTCATTTCCCTTGTTCAGTTCATCGCCGTCGCCGAGCATCTGAATTTTCGGCATGCGGCCAAGGCACTTGGTATCAGCCAGTCGAGCGTCAGCGCGCGTGTGAAAGCGCTGGAGGATAACCTTGGTGTCCTGCTATTTGAGCGCCATGCGCGGGGCGTTCGGCTAACAGACGCAGGCAGGCACTTCATGGAGCGTGTCACGGCGGGTGTCGATCAACTCGATCACGCAGTGAAGACCGCAGGCATGACAGCTCAAGGAGAATACGGCCGGCTTCGCATCGGCATCCATGCCTTAATCCCACGCAGCTTTCTCACGGAGCTGATCCGTCATTATCGGGAAGAACATACGGGCATTGAGGTTGAGATCACCGAAGGCACAGCCCGCGATGCGGTGATGCAGCTTCGTGCTGACCAGCTCGACGTGGTGTTCGTCGCGGGCAAGCCCGAGATGCCCGACTGCCATACCCGACCGATCTGGACCGAACCGCTGGTGGCCGTGCTATCGGATGGGCATCGCCTCGCCGGGCAGTCCGCAATCACTTGGTCCGATCTGGTCGGCGAGACTTTCATTGTTCGCTATGGTGGCACCGGCCCGCAGGTCCATGACCATATCGTGCTGCGCCTTGCCGGGCGTTGGCCCGCACCGTCGATCCGGCGCTTTGATGTGGGGCGCGACACGCTGCTATCTATGGTCGGACAAGGCTTCGGCATCACTATCGTCGGCGAGGCAACGTCATTGTTGCCGACGACCGGCATCGTCTTCCTGCCCTTCCTCGATGAACCGGAGCCGGTTGCCTTTACAGCCGTCTGGTCGCCGTTCAATCGCAACTCCGCACTGAAAAATCTACTCAACCTCGCAGGCAAAATGAAGCGTGACGGCGATTCGCCCAATCGTTTCCTGGATGGCACTCGACCGGCACGATAACGGCACAGGCGATCCATCCTATTTGCCGCCGATAGTATCCGGCAGCCCTCCGGCATCCTCTTTCCTGTTGCCCGTCCCGATTTTGCCTACTCTCTGATCGGCTCCGTCTCTTTTGCCGACTGGAGCCTGCATTGCGCGGAGGCCGAATCCTTTGGGGTCAGATCGCCGTAGTCATCACCATCGTTCTGGTGATGACGTGGGCGGCGACGCAATGGGTTGCCTTTCGCCTCGGCTTCCAGCCCCAGCTTGGAGCGCCATGGTTCGATCTGGCGGGCCTGCCGGTCTATTATCCGCCGGCCTTCTTCTGGTGGTGGTTTTCCTTCGACGCCTACGCGCCCGCTATCTTCGTCGAGGGCGGCATCATCGCGGTATCGGGCGGCTTCATCGCCATCGCCGCCGCCATCCTCATGTCGATCATTCGAGCGCGGGAAGCCCGCAACATCGCCACCTACGGATCGGCGCGATGGGCGGAAGACAAGGAAATCCGTGCGGCCGGATTGCTCGGCCCCGATGGCGTAGTGCTCGGCCGGCATACGCAAGACTATCTGCGCCATGACGGTCCCGAGCATGTCTTATGCTTCGCGCCGACCCGCAGCGGTAAGGGCGTCGGGCTGGTGGTGCCGACGCTGCTGACATGGCCGGGAAGCTGCATCGTCCACGACATCAAGGGCGAGAACTGGACGCTGACGGCCGGCTTTCGCGCGAAGCACGGCCGCGTCCTGCTGTTCGATCCCACGAACGCCAGATCGTCGGCCTACAATCCGTTGCTGGAGGTGCGGCAGGGGGAGTGGGAAGTCCGCGACGTGCAGAACATCGCGGATATTCTGGTCGATCCCGAAGGCAGCCTCGACAAGCGTAATCATTGGGAAAAGACCAGCCATAGCCTGCTGGTCGGCGCGATCCTGCATGTTCTCTATGCGGAGAAGGACAAGACGCTGGCGGGCGTCGCCAATTTCCTGTCCGATCCCCGCCGCCCGGTCGAGGCGACCTTGCGCGCCATGATGGACACGCCGCATCTCGGCGAGGCTGGCGTTCATCCCGTCATCGCGTCGTCGGCGCGCGAGCTGTTGAACAAGAGCGAGAACGAACGAAGCGGGGTGCTCTCCACCGATATGTCGGTCCCAAAGGCGAGCTCAGAGACCATGGAAAGCATGTTCTCGGACTTACGTAGCAACTCGTTTCTTTTCGCAGGTTGAGCCACAGAGGTGGATCAGGAAATTTGAACAACACTTATAAGTGATATTTTGCTCCCCAAATGATGTTATAAACATCAATATATGGAGTATTTTATGACACGTAGACCAAGAAGAAATCATTCAAATGACTTTAAAGCTAAGGTAGCACTTGCTGCGATTAAAGCAGAAAAAACACTTGCTGAATTGAGTGCTGAATTTGATGTTCATCAAAACCAAATTATTGACTGGAAAAATCAACTGATTTCAGCTTCCTCGCAAGCTTTCGATCAATCAAAAGCTCCAACAGAACCACCCATCGATCTAAAAAAACTACATGCAAAAATCGGTGAGCAGGCATTAGAAATTGATTTTTTAGAAGGTGTGTTGAAGAAACTGGGTCGCTTCAACCACAAAAGTTAATCGATGACTCACTTCAGATTTCAGTATCTAAGCAAGCTAAGCTGCTGAAAGTCTCCCGTGGTTGTTATTACTATCGCCCAAAACCTGTGAGTGAATCAGATCTGAAGCTGATGCGCTGTATGGATGAGTTACATATGCAATACCCTTTTGCAGGTAGCCGTATGATGCGTGATTTATTGAATCGTCAAGGACATCATATAGGACGACGTCATACACGTACTTTAATGAAGAAAATGGGCATTAATGCGTTATATCGTAAACCAAATCTAAGTCAGGCCAATCAAGCTCACCGTAAATATCCATATCTGCTCAAAGGATTGGCTATTCAGCGCAGTAATCAAGTGTGGTCTACGGATATAACGTATATCCCTATGGCAAAAGGCTTTGTTTATTTATGTGCTGTGATTGATTGGCATAGCCGCAAGGTACTTGCGCATAGAGTATCGATTAGTATGGAGGTTACATTTTGCATAGAAACATTAAATGAAGCTATTGAAAAATATGGCCGACCTGAAGTCTTTAATACAGACCAAGGCAGTCAGTTTACCAGTGATGCATTTATTGATGTATTGAAATCAAATGGCATTCAAATCAGTATGGATGGTAAAGGTCGATGGGTTGATAATGTGATGGTTGAACGATTATGGCGGAGCGTTAAATATGAAGAGGTGTATCTCAAAGCCTACAGCAATGTTTTGGATGCGAAGAAGCAATTAAACGCATATTTTGAATTTTATAATTTGAAACGACCTCATTCGAGTCTGGACAAAATGACTCCAGATGAGTTTTACTATGACCAGCTACCACAACAAAATAAGGTAGCTTAACTAGAGCAGAGTATCACTTATAAATAAGCTTTTAGTTGTTCAAACAAGTGGGACCACCTCTCACCTCCGCGCTTCATCAGAAAACTGAAGGAACCTCCATTGAATCGAACTAATATTTTTTTTGGTGAATCGCATTCTGACTGGTTGCCTGTCAGAGGCGGAGAATCTGGTGATTTTGTTTTTCGACGTGGTGACGGGCATGCCTTCGCGAAAATCGCACCTGCTTCCCGCCGCGGTGAGCTCGCTGGAGAGCGTGACCGCCTCATTTGGCTCAAAGGTCGAGGTGTGGCTTGCCCCGAGGTGATCAACTGGCAGGAGGAACAGGAGGGTGCATGCTTGGTGATAACGGCAATTCCGGGAGTACCGGCGGCTGATCTGTCTGGAGCGGATTTGCTCAAAGCGTGGCCGTCAATGGGGCAGCAACTTGGCGCTGTTCACAGCCTATCGGTTGATCAATGTCCGTTTGAGCGCAGGCTGTCGCGAATGTTCGGACGCGCCGTTGATGTGGTGTCCCGCAATGCCGTCAATCCCGACTTCTTACCGGACGAGGACAAGAGTACGCCGCAGCTCGATCTTTTGGCTCGTGTCGAACGAGAGCTACCGGTGCGGCTCGACCAAGAGCGCACCGATATGGTTGTTTGCCATGGTGATCCCTGCATGCCGAACTTCATGGTGGACCCTAAAACTCTTCAATGCACGGGTCTGATCGACCTTGGGCGGCTCGGAACAGCAGATCGCTATGCCGATTTGGCACTCATGATTGCTAACGCCGAAGAGAACTGGGCAGCGCCAGATGAAGCAGAGCGCGCCTTCGCTGTCCTATTCAATGTATTGGGGATCGAAGCCCCCGACCGCGAACGCCTTGCCTTCTATCTGCGATTGGACCCTCTGACTTGGGGTTGATGTTCATGCCGCCTGTTTTTCCTGCTCATTGGCACGTTTCGCAACCTGTTCTCATTGCGGACACCTTTTCCAGCCTCGTTTGGAAAGTTTCATTGCCAGACGGGACTCCTGCAATCGTCAAGGGATTGAAACCTATAGAAGACATTGCTGATGAACTGCGCGGGGCCGACTATCTGGTATGGCGCAATGGGAGGGGAGCAGTCCGGTTGCTCGGTCGTGAGAACAATCTGATGTTGCTCGAATATGCCGGGGAGCGAATGCTCTCTCACATCGTTGCCGAGCACGGCGACTACCAGGCGACCGAAATTGCAGCGGAACTAATGGCGAAGCTGTATGCCGCATCTGAGGAACCCCTGCCTTCTGCCCTTCTCCCGATCCGGGATCGCTTTGCAGCTTTGTTTCAGCGGGCGCGCGATGATCAAAACGCAGGTTGTCAAACTGACTACGTCCACGCGGCGATTATAGCCGATCAAATGATGAGCAATGCCTCGGAACTGCGTGGGCTACATGGCGATCTGCATCATGAAAACATCATGTTCTCCAGTCGCGGCTGGCTGGTGATAGATCCCGTCGGTCTGGTCGGTGAAGTGGGCTTTGGCGCCGCCAATATGTTCTACGATCCGGCTGACAGAGACGACCTTTGTCTCGATCCTAGACGCATTGCACAGATGGCGGACGCATTCTCTCGTGCGCTGGACGTCGATCCGCGTCGCCTGCTCGACCAGGCGTACGCTTATGGGTGCCTTTCCGCAGCTTGGAACGCGGATGGAGAAGAGGAGCAACGCGATCTAGCTATCGCGGCCGCGATCAAGCAGGTGCGACAGACGTCATACTAGATATCAAGCGACTTCTCCTATCCCCTGGGAACACATCAATCTTACCGGAGAATATCGTTGGCCAAAGCCTTAGCGTAGGATTTCGCCCTCTCCCGCAAACGACCCCAATTTGATAAAGAACATTGTATGAAATAAAAAAGAGAAAATCATAAATATTTGAAAAATAATAATAAATAAAATTGGCATGCAAGTTGCAATAATCTTATGGAGAATATGAGGATTTTGGTATGCAGCAACTCAATGTAGAACAGCCTCCTTGCTTTATTCATGTTACAGGGACTCAGCGTGACAAATATATCGAATTTGAATTTTCGATAGGTGATCCAGAGTTAGCTGTAGAAATGATTATGCCAGTCAAGGCTTTTGAAGAATTCTGCGCACACCATCAAGTACAGCACCTAAGTACGGATGATTTTGCAAAGATTGAATATGACCGCATGAAGTGGCGATTTGGACAGGCCGGTATTAGAGAATAAAAACTCTAGTCTTTATTAAAAAATCAGGAAGATTTATATGCAAATTGATATTAAAACATCTTCAGTTAAGCCTTTAAGAAATACTTATGCTTATATTGAAAAAAGATTTGGTGATAAACCAGCTTCACGTTATCAAGAAGCGACCTACGATATTCAGGAAGAAATTAATTTTCATTACAAACCTTTATGGCAGCCTGAATTTGATCTTTACGATAAGGGCCGTACTGTAATCCAAATGAAAGATTGGTACGTGCTTAAAGATCCTCGTCAATTTTATTATGGGGCTTATACCCAAACTCGAGCTAAACAACAAGAGATTTTAGAAAGTAATTTTACGCTTGTTGAAAAACACGATTTATTAAGAAATATTTCTGAAGAAATTCTAAACAAAGTAACGAAATTACTACTCCCACTTTATTGTAAACAAGACATTTTTATCTTTTATATTCAATGGCTTATTTTCCTGCTAATTGGTAATACCATGAAAAATACCATGCTCAGAAAAGGCTTAACAATATTTTGAAAAATTGCCTACTGAGCGCTGCCGCACAGCTCCATAGGCCGCTTTCCTGGCTTTGCTTCCAGATGTATGCTCTTCTGCTCCTGCAGCTAATGGATCACCGCAAACAGGTTACTCGCCTGGGGATTCCCTTTCGACCCGAGCATCCGTATGAGACTCATGCTCGATTATTATTATTATACTCTGTACACGACAAATTTCACAGAACCCTTATCCTATCAGGATTCTGCTTTCTTAAAATTGCCAAAATTTCCTTAAACTCTTCTTTTTTCCCAAAACCAATTAAACGCTGAATCGCCATTTGAACATAGTCTAAACCATAGCGAAATAAACTCATTGAGAGTCGTCCATGCTTCTTTATTTTTATCGCTTT
>NZ_VPDC01000027.1:0-32452 GCF_013417875.1 Acinetobacter sp. YH12219 | reverse complement strand
TACTGACAAAAATTTGCTCAAATAAACTTCGAGTAATTTCTACCATCAATCAATGAAAATAATTTCGATCGATCAACCAGTAAAAATCCACACAAGTTGTTCTTCATAATCTCTTAATGATCTTCTTAATGCTTCGTCAGCAAATAAGAAACAACATCAAACAACTCAAAACCTTGTGTTTATCGCTGTCTGCGTTGGTATGCAGCGTATTCTATAGAGTTTCAAAACAAACACAAGCCCCTATCACAGAAATTTCTATGATATTGCGCCTGAGTGTATATTTTTTAAACTATAAGCAATTTATTGCTTATTTAAAGATCAATATATCTACATATTCCGCTTTATGAAAGACGAATTTTATAATTATTGGTGATTTTTATATTCTTCAAACTAAAAAGCCCGTAATTCAACGGACTTTTCGAATAGCACTGACTTGAATAAAACTAATGAAGTTACGAAAGTGACTTTAGTTTGCTTGCTCAGCCAACCAACTCATGAATTTTTGTCGTTCAGCTTTATTGGCCTTTTGCCAAAGCTGAATTAATTGTTGATCTGCCCCATTTTCATTAATAATCACATTTTTTGAAGCTACTACAGGAGATACTACGTTCGTTGGTTTTGCAGTTACAGATTGCGCATAAACAGGTGCTGGTTGATTTTCTGGCACAGCTTCTTTCTTCGTAAAATCTACTGCATTACCTAAAACACCATTGGAGAAAATCGTTTTTTGTTCTTTCTTCGCCCCAGCTTGCTGCACAAGTAATTGATTAGATCTGTCATACAAACCAAATATCGGCTGGTCTTTATATTTTTGCGCAGCATCAAAATCTTTTGGTGCATTGACTAGACCCAAACGATACTCTTGACCATCAATCAGTGCTGGAGTACGAATAGCGGCCACACCTGACTTTAAAATATCGTGAGAATTATCAGCATGTTGAAAAAATTCGCTATAACGTACCGTTAATAGGTTTTCACCTGCATCTAGCTTATACTTCTCCGTAGATCGAAATAAACCACCAGTAACTTCTTGATCATTAACTGCAACTATTTTAATTTCTTCCGGAACAGTCAAAGTTACAGCTGCAAATCCGGCACTACTTAACATCAGCGCTGCAGCAGCAACAGTTAATCTTAAAGTCATCATTATCACTCTTTATCAATTATTTAGTTTGGAATGCACTATGCAATGCATATATGACAATCTTATGACATCTAACAATCACTGTATATTTTGTTTCAAGACATTATTTTGATATTCATTCAAGAATTTTGCATATAAAAAAAGGATGCTTAATGCATCCTTTTTAATTCATCACACCATCATTACTTAAATGTTTTGAATCGTTCTTCATCTGCAATAAAGGTTTTTTCGCCTGCAGGCGCTTCAATCGAACCGAAAACAAGTTGTGCACGTAGTTTCCATTGATCTGGCACATCAAATTCCGCAGCTGTTTCAGCATCAACAATTGGATTGTAATGTTGCAATGATGCACCGATATTTTTTTCAGCCAAAGCCGTCCAAGTAGCAAATTGAGCAATCGCTGTTGAGTGTTCAGACCATACTGGGAAATTATCTGCATAAAGTGCAAATTGTTCTTGGAGAGCTTTTACTACAGCCTGATCTTCATAAAATAATGCTGTACCAAAACCTGCTGCAAAACTATTAATCTTGCCATTGGTTCCTTCAAATGCATCTGCAGGCACAATCTTACGTAAAGTTTCACGTACGATATTCCAGAATTTTTGATGTGCATCACCAAACAGAATAACAACACGAGACGTTTGAGAGTTAAATGATGATGGACTTAAACGTACAGCATTTTTAATGGTTTTCTCAATTTCATCTTGCGATAAACTCACGTTATTACCAATAGAATAGATTGTGCGACGTTGTTCGATTTGATTCAAGAATGACATTACAAGACCTCTTTTTATTTTCAATTAGCTTACTAAGTTGAGATTTATAATAGGTGAAGTTTTTAAACGTTGCATGACTATATTTACAACATTGTGTCTTATTTCTAGAACAATCAGTTGTAAGCATCTAAATACCCACAACTCATTTACATACAGATTTTAGTTTACTGCTCTAAAAGCAGAGATCAAAGCAACTTACAGCACATAGAAATTACTCATAAATTCTAAACTGATCTTGGTCTTCTGGTTCTAAACGTTCAGGCGCTTGACCTTCAATTGAACCAAAGACCAATTGTGCACGCAGCAACCATTGTTTTGAAATATCAAAGTGTTCAGCAACAGCATAATCAATGTGTGGGTTATAGTGCTGTAAACATGCGCCTAGACCTGCATCTGCGATCGAAGTCCATACTGCGAATTGGGCCATGCCAGACGTTTGCTCCGACCACACTGGAAAATCTTCTGCACTTAATGGCACTTTCTTTTGTAATTGTTGAATCACGGCTTGATCTTCATAGAAAAGCACAGTTCCCAGGCCAGCTGCACATTGATCTATTTTGAGCGCCACACCCTCAAAAATATAACTCGCAACATTCTTGCGTTGTACGTCTTTTACTATGTCCCAAAATTTTTGATGCGATTCGCCAAATAAAACCACAATACGTGTACTTTGTGAATTATATGCAGATGGACAACTTCTTACAGACTCTTGAATCAGTTCAGCCAAGTAAGCCTGACTATAATGTACCTTCTTTCCAAGCTCGTAAATACTGCGACGTTTCTTTAGTTGGTCGACAAATGACGCTTCTACTTCTTGGTCAGTATTTTTCTTTTTTAATTTAAAATCTTTAGTGATATCCGCAGTCAATACATGACCAATTTTATCGAGTAACGCCACCCTAAACACCCCAAAGCAATTTTTATATATAAACAACAATTCCTTACTTATTCTAAGGGTTTATTAGGCTGAATTTTGATTATGATTTATTCACATGTTGCTTTTTAAATCAATCAATAAACCCTAAAACAAATAACTCCGCATTTTGCGGAGTTTATGTGACATTTAACGCATTTTATTTATCAGTTTCAAATAATGCTGCGACAAATGATTTTGCTGAGAATGGACGCAAGTCATCAATTTTCTCACCTACACCAATAAAACGAATTGGTACATGGGTACGGCTTGCAATATTAAATAACACACCACCTTTCGCAGTACCATCCAGTTTAGTAATGGTTAGACCTGTAAGCCCTACTGCCTCGTCAAACATTTCAACTTGGTTAATGGCATTTTGACCTGTGCCTGCATCTACCACTAACATCACTTCATGCGGAGCTGTAGCGTCAATTTTTTGCATTACACGTTTTACTTTAGACAACTCTTGCATGAGGTGTCCTTTGTTATGTAAACGACCTGCGGTGTCTGCAATCAGCACGTCTACGCCTTTTGCACGAGCACTTTCAAATGCATCAAAAATAACAGAAGCAGAATCTGCACCATGACCTTGAGCCACAACAGCAATATTATTGCGTTCACCCCAAATTTGTAATTGTTCTGTTGCTGCTGCACGGAATGTGTCACCAGCAGCCAACATTACTTTTTTACCTTCACCTTGTAAGCGTTTCGCTAATTTACCAATCGTGGTGGTTTTACCCACACCATTTACGCCAACAACCAAAATCACATACGGATTTTTATTGCTGTCGATATGCAGTGGTTTAACACGTGGTGCAAGTAATGCCACAAGTTCTTCTTGAAGCGCTTTATATAAAGAGTGCGAATAGATTAAATCGCCACGTTCAGTACGTTCAGTTAAGTTCGCAATAATCGTTTTGGTTGCATCAACACCAATATCAGCAACCAAAAGTTGCTCTTCAACCTCTTCTAAAAGTTCATCGTCAATTTCCTTCCCACCGATCAGGATATTCACCATGCCGTCTGCCAAGTTCTTACGTGACTTTGCTAGACCTTCTTTCATTCGACTAAAGAAGCCGCCTTTCGCCTTCGAGTCTTCAGTTTCTGACTCTGTTTCTTGTAATGGTGCAGCAACGTCTTGCTGTACTTTCGGTGTCTCGATAATCGGCACATTTACCGCAGGTAAACTCGGTAGCGTGACATCGTCATCACCGATATCAGCATCAATCAAAAATTTATTCTGCCCATGAGATTGCTGTTGCATGCCGAATCCTTGAAAAGCACTGCGTTAAAAAAACCGATTCTATCATAAGTTATCTTAAATTGAGTCGATACACGCCTGTCAGAGCGAAGCACACTAAAAAACAACATGTTGAACTTGCAATCAAAATTAACTTTAGGAAAACTAGATAGCTATAAAATGCATTTTAATGGATTCCTTTGTGTCCCATAAAAACAGATTTTCTCCTTGTTTTTTTAAAACTTTATTTCGCTCTGCACTTCCTATCTGTGTTATCAGCAGTTGCCTTTGGTCTGCACCCAATCTACATGCAGACACACGTACCCAATTAACGCGTAGCACCTTTGAAACCACGCTTAAAAATGGTTTAAAGGTCATTATCCGTGAAGACCACCGTGCACCAATGGTAATGACTCATATTTGGTATCGCGTTGGCAGTAGTGATGAGTCGGGCAATCTATTAGGGATCTCTCATGCACTCGAACATATGATGTTTAAAGGAACCACAAAAGTTCCTAATGATGAATTTACACGTCTTAGCCGTATCTATGGCGGCAGCATCAACGCTGCAACCTTTACCAATTACACGAATTATTATCAGTTGTATCCTAAAGCCTACTTCCCTATGGCGCTGGAGCTCGAAGCGGATCGTATGAGTAATTTACAATTACAACAACAAGATTTCGACCCTGAAATTAAAGTGGTTATGGAAGAACGCCGACAGCGCACAGATGACAATCCTCGTTCTTTGGCTTATGAACGTTTCAAATGGATCTCTTATCCAACCAGTCACTATCGTCAACCCGTCATTGGACACATGAAAAATCTGCAAAACATCAAATTGGCAGATTTAAAGCAATGGTATAAAGATTGGTATACCCCGAATAACGCCATTTTGGTGATTGTCGGTGATGTCGATGCCGAAGCAGCCATTCGTCAAGTTCAAAAATACTTTGGTGATATTCCATCACGCAAAACACCTGATCGTAATGATGTGATGGAATTCGAACGTGTGGGCTATCGTCATATGGAACTAAATTTACCCGTACAAGTGCCTAATTTGTATATGGCGTGGAATGTACGCTCACTGGCTACTGCAAAAAACCCACAAGATGCATATGCTCTCAATATTATTCGCAACATTTTAGATAGTGGTATTTCATCGCGCCTACAAGACAAACTGGTACGCGATAAAAAATTACTCACCGCTGTAAGTGTTTCTTATGATCCATACAATCGTGGTGATAGCTTGTTTACCATTTCAGCACTCCCTGCCGATGGCGTCAAAATGGAACAAGCGCAAAAAGCGATACAAGATGAAATCGACACTTTAAAAACAGAATTAGTCAAAACACCTGAAGTTGAACGTATCACCACACGTTTTGTCTCCAATTTAGTCTATAACCAAGATGACATCAGTAGCCAAGCCAAGACAATCGGCAACTTAGAAGTCAATGGACTCAGTTTCAGGCTAATGGACGAATTACCAAAACTATATGAAAACGTCAGCGCACAGGATATTCAACGTGTCGCAAATGCGTATTTTGTCCGAGAAAATTTAAGCACCATGTATCTATTTCCAGAACAGTCAGAGGTTCCAACAACCTCAAATAAAGCAGATCAAACTACAAAACCAGCTCAAACGGAAGTTGTTATTCCAGAGCAACAAATCAGCTCAACCCAAAACACTGAAAGCGTCTTGTAAGGATTAGTGATGACTATTACGAAAATTTTATCTCTAAGCTTACTCACTGCGTTTGGCTCAATCCTTCATGCAGAAACTTATAAGGAAAATGTTCCCGACCTCAACGATAATCCGAGCCAATTACAATCTATCCCAATGCTGCAAAGTTTAAAGAATTTACAGATTGATAAAGACTACCGCGCTCCGCTCGTTCAAATGCTGAAAAACCGAAATGGTGTGAATAGCCTGTTTGTTGAATCACAAGATCTACCAATGGTGGATATTCAACTGACCTTTAACGCAGGTTCTGCTCGTGATGAAGAAGTCGGAAAAGGCTTATATGGTGTTGCCAACATGGCTGCACGTTTAATCGATGAAGGCACAGAAAAATACAATGCAACGCAAATTGCCACGGTTTTTGACCAAACTGGTGCTCAATTTAGCGTGCAAGCACATCGAGATATGTTTGTCGTTCGGTTACGCGTATTGTCAGACCCTAAAAAATTAGAACCTGCTTTAAGTATGATGATGGACGTGATTAAAAATGCGACTTTTAAAACCTCTAGTCTAAACTTAGCTCTCAGTAATAACCAAGCTGGTCAGAAGCAACTCCAAGAAAGCCCAAGTCGCTTAATGAATATTCGTTTCTATCGGGCTGTATACGGCACACATCCTTATGCAGAACCGATTACGGGAACCAATGGCAGTATCAAAAAAATAACACCAGACATTTTAAAGAAGTTTCGTGATCAATTTTTAGTTGCTCAAAACATGAATATTGCCATTACAGGTAAACTCAGCAAAAAAGAAGCGCAAAACCTAGCAGAACGTATTTCTGGAAACTTAAACCAAGGTGAAAAAGCCAAAGCGCTTGCACAACCAGAAGAAAAACAAGGCTTTGATATTATCCATCTTCCCTACAATTCCACCCAAGCCAACGTCATATTTGGACATTTAGGCACCACACGCGATAACAAAGATCGATTAGCCTTAGAAGTAGCTAATCGAATGTTTGGCGGTGGTGGTTTTAACTCGGTCCTCATGCAAGAGCTTCGTGTTAAACGTGGTTATACTTATGGTGCCTATAGTGCATTTAGCTTTAGCCAAGCACCCGGAATCTTTAGTTTTAGCTATGGAACACGTCAAGATCAGCTTATAGATAGTATTCGAGTGGCACATAAGGCTTTTAATGATTTTGTCAAAATGCCTATTGATCAAAAACAAATGGAAGAAACCAAAGCCGGTATGCTGCGTGCTTTTCCAAATAATTACAGCAGTAATGCAACGATCAATGCACAGCTTGGTCTATTGGGCTTTTATCAACAAGACCCAGATTATTTGACCCAGTACCCTAAATTACTGGAAAAAATAACTGTAGCTGATGTACAAAATGCGGTTCGTACCTATATGCACCCTGAAAATATGACGGTGATTGTGGTCAGTAAAACCTTAGATAAAAATGAAGTACAGCAGATATTGGAGGAGAATGTACAAGCAGCTCCAACCAAGATAATCCCTGCGACTAAGGCTGTTCCTCTGCCAAAGCCGGAAGTTGATGTGCCCGCACAGATTCCATCTGATAAGCATGCATCAATTTAAGATAAGCACCCACACGAATGCGATCTTGCTGTCTGAGCAGCATCGCCATTTCCTGTGTTTCAGGATAACTTTGCTGCAACGCAAGTCGTGACACGTTTTGGTATTGCTGTACAGAAATAGGACGATATAAGGCAATCACAGCCAATACCAAAATCACCACGATCATGACTGAAACAAAGATATTATAAATTTGCTCAAGCTGTATTTTAGATTTGAATTGAATAATTTTTTCTAAATCAATAGTCATACACTACCTCAGGTTCAAAGTAGTGTATGGCTGACGTTCAAGAAGTTCAAGTCACAGCGCTTAAAACTGTATCAGTTCACTGTTTCAGTCTGTGAGTTAGCTAAACAATTTAATGAATAATGGTTCGTATCACCGCAAAATAAAGAATTAATGCAATAATCGCCAAAACGATAAATACTGCAAAAATACTCATTCCACCTTCTGCATGCGCAGGATGTAAATCATCATCATCGGCGATTTTGAGTAATTCGCCATTATATGCATTGTAAAATTCTAAGCGCTGTCCCTTATCTAAATCCCGTGTGAAATCATATACACGTTTGCGCTGTGCCAAACCAAAATCCCCTAAATGAATTTCTTGATGAAAAATTGCTTCATCAAGATTGCGACGATGTAGATGTGCCAATTCCACAATTTGCGCTAATGTCGGAGGATAATCTAAAGTTAAACCGTCTAAAACTTTTGTCATTTTACTTCTCCTTATTATCTACAACTTCTTATATTAGTATTTTACCCATGAAAACAATTGTTCATTGTTTAATCATGTAAACTATAGCAAATTAGAAATACTTACGTGAATAGTTGACAATTCAAGATAATTGTAATATTAGTTTAATAATACTTAGTTAAATTAGTTAATAGGGCTAAAGAATGGGCCCTTAATGATCATAATTAGAATAAGGAGTTAAATATGATTCAACAATTCTCTCAACATGAACTCGAACATGTATACGCAAATGCGGTAAACACAATTCAATCTCAAATGAACTTCAGCGATGCAGTTCACGAATTGGAAGATGCAGCTCGTGCTGGACATGGTAAAGCAGCGTTATTTTTGGCTGAACTTTATTATCAAGGCTTCCGCGTAGAACGTGACTCACTCAAAGCGCAATATTGGCAGAACATGGCCACCTTGCAAGCATAACAAAACGTCACTAAGGTGGCGTTTTTTTACACCCTTCAACTTTTAACTACATAAATTCTTACAATCCAGTTCAAAGCTTACACTGCTTTTTCATAAGAATTTCCTACAATAGGAGCAACATCAACAACACGCTGCATATGATGTCTAAATTAAAGCAATATAAACCTATTCCAAAAGATTTATTTTTCAAAATTAGTATTTTAAAAACCATGATGTACTGTGGAGTCCTTTGGGGTCTCTACCACCAACAAGGTTGGGCAATGACCAGCGATCAAGATCATATTATCTTCCCGTTTTGGCTAAATGGCATTCAAGCGCATAAATATGCCAAAAAGCATTGGCCCAACTACACTCCACGACGCATTACACCAGAAGATTTTGAGGCATCGCTATTACCAACATTGACACGCCTTAAAGTTATCCCTGCGTTGCATAGCTCAAGTCACATTCGTCTCAAGCTCACAACCTCACAAATGCGTTTATTCTTTTTTAACCAAGATAAGATTCAAATGGCATAAAACCCTCAGTGCATGTTTGACCTCTGCATGCACTGAAAAGTATTTGCTTTTTTCAAATTTCGCGCTAATTTAAATTAAACAAAAACTACTATAAAGGAATGAAAATATGACTACAGTTGCCCAAGTACTTAAAGACAAAGCTTATCAAGAAATTTACACCATCACCCCAGATGCGACTGTACTCGAAGCCATTTCCCTGATGGCACAAAAAGGCATTGGTGCCCTCGTTGTGACCCATGAAGGCACAGTTGTTGGGATTTTGTCTGAGCGTGATTACACACGTAAAATCGCACTCATGGAAAGAACCTCTTTCGATACCTCTGTCAGCGAAATTATGACGGGTAGTGTCATCACCGTGACAAGTGCCGCGACTGTCGAAGAATGTTTAGAACTTATGACAGATCGCCATTTACGTCATTTACCTGTCGTTGAGGAACAGAAATTAACCGGCTTAATCTCCATCGGCGACCTTGTAAAAGCAGCAATGGATGATCAACGCAAACTGATCGAACAACTTCAACAATATATTTCAGGCTAAACTCAATAATTCCCCCTTAACAAGCTTTAAGGGGGGAATTCTAAAAATCAATAATTTAATATAATTCAAAATTTGTAATGACATACACATTACAAATTAATTACTTTTCTCAATTTCCTTCTTATGCTTAAACCCGCTTTAGATAAATTAGACCAACTAGATGCCATCATTTTAGAATTAGAACGCTTAATGTTATCGATGAAAGACGATGAACTGCTGCAATACCACCGATGTACGATCAATTTAGAGATTGCTTCTGCTGTCGCTGAAATTTTAGATGCAAAGGCAATTATTTATGCGCTACATCCTGAGTTAATTCCAATTACATCAAGCGTTAACCACACTATATATAAAAATTATGTCAAAAAAAATATCCCAGTTAAAAACTGGGATACTTCGAATATAGATCGGGCTATACAACTGCAAAAGATTTTTGCACCATCAACAGATGATGAGCAACTTAGTCTTTTTTAATGGCAGTAATTAATTTAAACCTAATTTTTCAGCCACATAGTCTGAGTCTTTATCGCCCCGGCCTGAAACGTTAACCACAATCTTCACATCTTTGGCAAGTTTTGATGCTTCACGAATTGCCCATGCAACCGCATGTGAACTTTCTAGTGCAGGCACAATACCTTCTACACGTGAAAGCGTCATGAATGCATCTAAACATTCTTGGTCTGTCGCTGTTGTATATTCAACACGGCCTAGGTCTTTTAACAAGCTATGTTGTGGCCCCACTCCAGGATAATCCAAACCTGATGCAATTGAATGCACTGGTAATGGCTCACCCTGTTCATCTTCAAGGACATAACATGCCATACCATGAATTTGACTTGGTTTACCCAATGTCAACGTCGCAGAGTGCATATTGGTATCTAAACCATGGCCTGCAGGCTCTACACCCACAAGTTTTACATCTGTATCATTGAGGAATGCTGTAAATGCACCAACGGCATTTGAACCACCACCCACGCATGCAACCACATAGTCAGGATTTGCACCAAATCGATCATTGGCTTGAACTTTAATTTCATCACCAATAATTGACTGGAAGTCACGGACCATTTTCGGGAATGGATGTGGGCCAACCACTGAACCAATCGCATAAATAAAATTGGTTGGATCTTTTAAATATTCTTCAAAAGCGCTATCTACTGCATCTTTGAGCGTAGCTGTACCACGTGTAACAGAGATCAGGTTGGCACCTAAAATCTTCATTTTCACCACGTTTGGATGTTCTTTTTCAATATCCACTTGCCCCATGTGAATTTCACATGGAATACCTACCAAGGCACAAGCCGTTGCCAATGCTACACCATGCTGACCCGCGCCAGTTTCAGCAATCACTTTGGTTTTACCCATGTATTTTGCTAACAAAGCTTCGCCAAGGCAGTGGTTAATTTTATGCGCACCGGTATGGTTGAGGTCTTCACGCTTTAGGTAGATTTGTGCGCCACCTAATTTGTCAGACAAGCGCTTTGCATAAAACAATGGACTAGGACGTCCAACATAGTGTGCAAACAACTCTTTCAATTCATTTTGAAATTCTTCTGTATGACGAATTTGCTCATAAGCAACATTAATGTCATCCATTGCCTGTTTTAAATCTGGTGGAATGAACTGCCCACCGTATTCACCGAAGAAACCTTCTTCATTAGGTAATGCGATACCATTAATTTGATGATCCATCATATTTCCTTCATGTTGTATGCAAAACAAAGACTTTTAAATACTATCCAATTTTGAAAATAAGAAACAATGCAAAATTGGAGTAAGTAATATAAACATCATTGATAAGAAAAAGTAGCGTTTTTAAAGCTTTAGCGCGCTAAATATTTCGTCATATCTTCCACGCCTTTTAGGGTCATTGGGAACATATGATCTTCAAAGATTTGTTTAATCGCAGCTATGGTTTGGGTGTAATGCCAATAACTTTCTTCTTCGGGGTTTAACCATGCTGTTTTATCAAAATGATTGCGTAAGCGCTGTAACCACACCTGACCAGCTTCATCATTCATATACTCCACAGATCCACCTGCCGAGTTCAACTCATATGGTGCCATACTCGCATCACCGACCACGATGACACGGTAATCTCGCCCATAGGTATTGAATAGATCCCATGTATTCATACGCGTGCTTGAACGGCGAATATTATCTTTCCACACATAGTCATATAAACAGTTATGGAAATAGAAATACTCCAATGTTTTAAATTCAGTTTTTGCAGCGGTAAAGAGCTTCTCACATTGGGCAATATGTGAATCCATCGACCCCCCCACATCAAACAGCATCAAGACTTTAATACGGTTACGTCGTTCCGGAACCAACTGCACATCCAAAATACCTTGTTTGGCCGTTTCACGAATGGTTCCGTCGATATCCAGCTCTTCTGCTGCACCTTGACGGGCAAATTTACGCAAACGACGCAAAGCCATTTGCATCTGACGACTGCCGAGAATCTGCTCATCATCTAGGTTTCGGTATTGACGTTGTTCCCACACTTTCACCGCAGATCGTTTACGACCAGGCCCACCGATACGCACGCCTTCAGGATGGTCGCCATAGGCACCAAACGGCGACGTACCACCCGTCCCAATCATCCGATTACCACCCTGATGCTTTTTATGCTGTTCGCGCAAACGCTCTTCGAGCATTTTCATCAGTTCTTCTAATGATCCGGCTTTTTTTAATTCTTCTCGTTGTTCTGGTGTTAGATGCTTTTCGATGAGTTCAAGATCAAACCAATCCTTTGGCAGTTTATGTACCTGATTTAATAGCTCATCCAAATCAAAGGTGGCAATACCGTCAAAATAGTCCTTCATTGCACGGTCGAACTTATCAAAGTAACGTTCATCTTTGACCATGACGGTTTTTGCAAGCTGATAAAATTCATTTTGATCTGCAAAGACCAGCCCTGCTGCCACTGCTTGGTTCAAGTCAATCAATTCACGAGTTGAAACAGGAACACCGTATTTTCGAAGGGTATAAAACAATCGCACAAACATAGGCGAATAAAATCCAATAAAAATTAAATATCAGGAGGTCAAATCCAGTGTGAATGCATGTGATCTTGTTATTTCATCTGCAACTGAGTCTTGCCTTTACGCATACCATTATGAAAAATTGATCTCTACAAGTAAAGCCAAAAGCTTTTACTGCGTGTTCATATACATTGCCCTACTACCCAAAGAAAAGTAAATGACATGATTTAATCGCAAGTTGCATTTCTTTCTTTAAGTGATTTTTTAAGAGTTTCATATTTGCGCTGAACATCGAGACGATCTTGCTGCAACTTTTCAATAGACACGATTTTATGAAAACCTTGATGGTTTCTATAGCGGTTAAAATCGCTTAGGTTCAAGATCACAAAATCATAGTATTTCAGCTCGAGTACAGTTGCAGCACAGGCCTTTTGTTGAATAGCCGTTTGAGCTACAAGATGACCTGATTGATCGATGAGCTTTTCTTTAAGTTGATGTTCTGCAACTTGCGCCCAATACGCATCTTGGAGTAGCTGTTGATGCTGCTGTTCAAACTGAGCATCATCCATCGCATAGCTATAACTAGATAAATACAAGCTCGCAGCCAACAAAAGTACAGTCGGTTTTAATCTCCTAGGTACAGCTATGTGTACACGAGATACGTATGCACTTGTCTGCATAATTCACCTTTATATTTTTTAATGCTCAAAATAAAAGCCGGATAACCGGCTTTTAAATCTTTTATAGAATTGATATCAATTAACGACGTGACATAAATGCTAGACGTTCAAGCAATTGCACATCTTGTTCGTTCTTAATCAAGGCACCATAAAGTGGTGGAATTGATTTCGATTTATCCGTATTTCGTAAAATATCTTCTGGCATATCATCCGCCATCAGCAAACTCAACCAATCAATCAACTCAGAGGTTGAAGGCGGTTTCTTTAAACCCGGAATTTGACGTAATTTAAAGAAAATTTGTAGTGCTTCAGAGACCAAGGTATTTGAAATATTTTCAAAATGTACATCTATGATTTCACGCATGGTTGCTTCGTCAGGGAATTCAATATAATGAAAGAAACAACGACGCAAGAAGGCATCTGGAAGTTCTTTTTCATTATTTGAAGTAATGATCACGATTGGACGTTGTGTTGCCGTAATCGTTTCACCCGTCTCATACACAAAGAAGGACATTTTATCGAGTTCATGCAGCAAATCATTAGGGAATTCGATATCTGCTTTATCAATCTCGTCAATTAGAAGTACACAACGTTCTTCACTAGTGAATGCTTCCCAAAGCTTACCCGGCTTAATATAGTTTTTGATGTCATATACACGGTCATCGCCCAACTGACTATCACGCAGACGAGATACGGCGTCGTACTCGTACAAACCTTGCTGAGCCTTGGTCGTTGATTTGATATGCCACGTAATGAGCTTAAGCCCTAAGCTTTCAGCCACTTGTTCGGCTAAAAGTGTCTTACCTGTCCCCGGCTCACCTTTAACCAAAAGTGGCTTTTGCAATGAACGTGCAGCTTTTACTGCAAGTTTTAAACTATCGGTCGCAATATATTGATCTGTACCAGTAAATTGTTGAGTTTCAACAGACATGACATAACCTTATTTTTTTATTTAAAGCGGTGAAATTTTCTTGTTTACAACGTGCTGTGGTTTCGCTGCATTGTATTTGGTCCAAAAATAACCGAGGACTAAACCAATACCCACCACAAAGAGAATCAGCGATAGATTCAACCAAACCAATGGCTGATCTTTTGTTAATACACCAAAAATCAAACCAAAAATCGCAGGTGCGATGGCTGCATTTGAACCTTCAGAAACGGTTGGTGTTAATAAAATAGCAAATACGATAAGCCAACCAATGGCACCGATCGTTTTGGGTAAGCGCTTCATCAGCCCATACCAACACAACAAAGCAATTACAGCCCCACCTAGATAAACCGTAATTGCAATACTGCTTTCAGGAATTGAGTCCAATACCGATACTACACCATTCATTTTCACAACTCCTGAATTAACTTAAGCGCCGCGCAAGCCTTCTGGCTCAACCGCATTTGGGTCAATTAAACCTTCTGGAGGCATTTGAATAAAGAACCCTTTTGTTTCAATTGAATCTATGACATGCAATACGTTCACACGTGCAAGTTTGCGTGATTCACTAAGTTCTAGATCCATGACAAATGTGGCACGACCAAACGCTGTACGTAATGCATCAGGCATTACTGCAAGCGGATCTGTCGCTTCAGTTTCGTTTTCATTAACTTCAGGACGAGCAATATAAAGATACATTTCATCTTTTTTGCTCGATTTGTAGATAGAACAGTACATAATTGAATCAATACTCATTAAACGCAAGGCAAAGGATACATCAAAAAAAAGACTGATACATTAGTGTTTATTAACGCATCAGTCGTGAATTTGTATAAGTGATAGTTCTTTAATCAATCAGAACTTATTCCATCACTTTCATTTGACCAGAAAGATAGCTTTCATCGGCATGCAGTACTTCAATTAAAGGCTTCGTCAGCAAATCATAGCGCCAGCCCAATAGGTAGCTCGGTAAATCCTGTTCATCATTATGAAATACCACATGCTGATACAAGGCATTTAACCATTTTTTGCGCATTAAAACTTCTTTAGGCACAGAGGTTTCTTGTACTGCACGCTGAATAACGGTATCGACACGTGAACCAATATCTTGAGAAGAGTGACGAATTGGACGTGCCATACGCAGCGGCCATTCAGCTTGTTCTGGTAAAAACTTCAACAAATCTAAAATAATTTTACCATGCTCACGCACAATGTTCGGACGAATGTCTTTCACCGCACTCAATTGAAAATTATTTTTTGGATTTTTTTCAACCATATCAATGATGGTTGAGTTTTTAAGAATAAAGCTACGTGGCTGATTTAAGGCTTTCACCATTTGCTCACGCCAAACGGCCAATTGCTGAATTTGCATGAGCTGACGACGTGAATGTCGATAATTACCAATATCGTGATACAGCATATGGATCGGCGTTTCAGTGCCAATTTCATAAGTTAAATTTTTGCAGTCCTCAAGCACACAATTTAATAAACTTTTCGCAGCCAATTCATTCTGAATCGTATGGCTTAAATTCATTAAATAATGTACATCATTCGCTGCATAGTTCAATTGCTCGGCACTGAGTGGACGAGCCAACCAATCTGAACGTGTCTGATCTTTATCTATATCTACATCGAGCATAGTTTTTAAGGCATTTTGATAGCTGACTTGTAAGCCATGCCCTAAAAATGACATCCCAACTTGGGTATCAAAGACATTTTCTAAAGACTTATGCTGTGCATAGTGATAAATCAGGTCGATATCTTCACTACAAGCATGAAAAATGTTTTGCTGAGCCGCAAATAATTTTTGCCAGAATTGGCTTAAATCGAGGGTTGTACCATCAAGTAAATACACCTGATTTTGTACATTAATTTGGAAAAGTCCAAGTTTGGGCCACAGGGTATCTACTTTTATAAACTCGGTGTCGAGTCCGTAAATCGAGCTTTGGTCCATAAGATTTAAAACAGAATTTAAATCTGGCTGATTTTGAATGAATTGATACATAAGTTGCTGAGTCTAATTTTAGATGCTCTATGAGCTTATATTAACTGATATATATTATTTATCTATAAGGAAAAACGTTATTTTAGTGACTAATTTTCTTTATTTGGCTTTTTTATTCATTATAAATAAAAACTTTAATCGTTATTAAGTATAAATAATTAGGTGAAAATTATACAAAGCGAAACGAGTTTCGCTCTATATTTACTTCATTCGCATTCGGTTATGCACGGCCTGACTTAAGGTATGACTATCCACATATTCAAGCTCACCACCCTGTGGTACACCCTGTGCAATACGGGTCATTTGTATTGGTAAATGTTTAGTCGCTTCAAGCAAATAATGTGCTGTCGCTTGACCTTCAACCGTTGCATTGGTCGCCAAGATCACTTCCTGCACTTTACCATCACTTAGTCGTTGAATTAAATATGGAATACCAATTTCGTCGGGGCCAATACCATCGAGTGGCGACAAATGTCCACCCAATACATGATATTTCCCTCTAAAACTGCCACTTTGCTCGATTGCCATGACATCTGCGGGAGATTCAACCACACAAAGCAGTTGATCATCACGTTCTGACGAGACGCATATGTTGCACACTTCATCTTCAGTCAATGAATGGCAAATGGAACATTCATGAATATAGTTGGTTGCTTCAGTCAAGGCATGTGCCAGACCAACAGCACCCTCCCTATTTTTCATGATTAAGTGCAGTGCCATTCGTTGAGCCGACTTTGGCCCAACGCTTGGCAAAATACGCAATGCCTGTACAAGTTGATCAAAACGATCACTAAACATTTAACGTATTCCTTAGAATAAACCTGAAAGGCCTGGTGGAAGCCCCATACCCGAGTTTGCAGATTTCAGTTTTTCTTCTGAAATCACTTCAGCTTGACGTGAAGCATCATTCATTGCCGCTGCAATTAAATCTTCAATCATATCTGCATCATCTTGAAGTAGTTCAGGATTGATTTCAATACGTTTCACCACATGACGCGCAGTCATAGTAACTTTAACCAGACCACCACCTGCTTCAGCGTGAACTTCAACTTGTGCAAGCTCTTCCTTCGCTTTTTTAATGTTGCTCTCAACTTCTTTTTGCATGCGTTGAGCTTGCTGCATGAGCATATTAATGTTCATAAAAATCTCCGAACAAAACTGATGAATTCACTTTAGATAAGATCTAAACCGCGTGAAAGATCGCGAATAATATCATTAATATCTTCTAAACCAACAGATACGCGAATTAAACCTTCGCTAATCCCTGCTGCTTTTTTCGCTTCTGCTGACATTCTGCCATGAGAAGTCGTTGCAGGATGGGTAATTGTTGACTTTACATCACCCAAGTTACTTGTAATAGAAAGGAACTTGGTATTATCAATCACTGTCCAAGCGCCTTCACGTTCGCCTTTCACAACAAACGATACAACTCCGCCAAAGCCTTTTTGTTGCTTTTTCGCCAACTCATGACCTTCGTGATTTGGAAGTCCCGCATAGTACACTTTTTCAACTTTCGGGTGTGCATCTAACCATTCAGCTAAAGTTTGAGCACTTGCACAGTGGGCTTTCATACGTAAGCTTAAAGTTTCTAGGCCTTTCAGGAAGATCCATGCATTGAATGGACTCATCGAGTTACCCAGTGTACGAATAACACCTGTAATCTCTTCCATCAATTTTGCACTACCTACAACAGCACCACCGAGCGCACGACCTTGACCATCAATATATTTTGTTGATGAGTAGATCACGAGGTCCGCACCAAATTTAATCGGTTGCTGTAACACTGGTGTACAGAAAGTATTATCGACTGCAAATAATGCCCCATGCGCATGTGCAATATCAGCAATGGCTTGTAAATCCCCTACTTGAGCTAATGGGTTTGACGGTGTTTCAATAAACAAGAGGCGTGTAGTTGGGCGAATCGCTTGTTTCCAAGCATCTAAATCTTCCAAATCAACAAAAGTAACGTCAACACCAAATTTGATGACATATTTTTCAAATAGAGAAATGATCGAACCAAAGACAGCACGTGAACACACCACATGATCGCCAGCTTTCAAATATGCCAAAGTGATCGCGTGTACGCCCGCCATACCTGAACTTGTCGCAACTGCGGCTTCAGCACCATCTAAAACAGCTAAACGTTTTTCGAAAGCTTGTACAGTTGGATTGGTATAACGTGAATAGGTATTGCCTTCAATTTGACCTGAAAATTTTGCTGCGGCATCTGCTGCACTTTCACAAACAAATGATGAAGTCAGGAAAATTGGCTCGCTATGTTCACCCTCAAAAGTACGAGTATGACCTGTACGAATCGCTAAAGTCTCTAATTGGTATTCGATGTCGTCTTGTTGGCTCATCTGTATTACTCAGTCGCGAAGAACTGCCTTTGTGAAGAATTGCCAATATTTTGAGCGTCTAAGCTATTTAAGGTCAAGGTAAAATACGAAATTATCGCTTAGACTTCGACCAATCCTACAAGGACTTAGGCAATTGACAGTTATGCACCCTTTCAAACAGAAATTTCTGGCGCAGCAAAAGAAAATTAAACACCTGTCTAAACGTGTGTTTAATGCAAAATCGCTGGTCCTTTCTCAATCGACACCCTATGAAGTAATTACTGAATATAAACATGCAAAAGTTCGGTATTACGCTTCGCCTGATCGTAAATACAAAGAACCCTTAGTATTTGTTGCTCCACTAGCCATCAATATGGCGATTTATGATTTGTATCCATATCGCTCATTGGTGAAACATTTTCAACACAGTGGCTTTGATGTCTATTTGTTGGAATGGGGAAAATTAAACTATCAAGATCGATTCTTAAATTTTCTATCGTTTATTGATGATGTGATTCCACATTGTATTGATCAAATTTGTGAGCATGCAGATAGTCGATACATCTCGCTACACGGTTGGAGTATGGCTGGAGTCTTTGTCACGCTGTATACCGCATTACATCAACCTGAACATGTTAAAAATCTAATGGTGATGGGCGCACCGATTGATAGCTATGCCTCAGGTCGTATCGGAAAGCTATTTCAAAAAACCAATCGCTTGCTTTCACGTAGTAAGAATTTACAAGATAAGGTCTACACAGGGAAAATTCCTAAACATTTTATCCATACACCGGGCGTACTCAATGCGATTGGATTTAAAATCGTTGATCCAATGGGTTGGTTCAAAAGCCAAAAACAATTTCTATCTAACTTAGATAATCTGCATGACCTGTATGAACATGCAACCATGGGCGATTTTCTCAATCACATGATTGACTATCCGGGTGGAATTAACCAAGACATGGTGTTCAATGTTTGGCTACAAAATCCACTTAAAAACGGCATTATTCAATTGAAAGATAAAGTTATTAAATTAAAAAATATCCACTGCTCTTTGTTGATTGGCGCGGGTTCTACCGATCAAATCGTTACTGCTGATGCAGCAAGTCCTTTAGGCGAATTGACAAGTAGTCAAGATGTCACGTTTACTCTCATTCCCGGTGGTCACCTCGGCCTGATGTCGAGTCAAAAAAGTGCCAATCAATTTTGGCCAACTTTGACCCAGTGGCTTACACAAAGATCCAGTTTATTGAAATAAAAAATTTAGAGGGTTAAGATGATTCAGTCAGTTGCATTTATCGGATTGGGCGCAATGGGTTACCGTATGGCAGCGCACCTACCAAAACAGTTCGACACGGTTTATGTCTGGAATCGAAACTTTACCAAGGCAGAACAACATGCTGCTGAATTTGGTACGCAAGCGGTTGCTTTAGAGCAAGCCGTACAAGCGGACATTATTTTTTCCTGCCTACCTATCAGCCAAGATGTTGAAAATTTAATTGCGAGTGTGACGCTGAAATCAGGCTCGATTTGGGTCGACTGTACCAGCGGTGTGCCAGAATCTGCAAAAAAACTCGCTGCAGCCTTAAAGCAACAAAACGTTTCGTTCTTAGACGCCCCTGTGAGTGGACAAACCATTGGCGCTGAAACGGGAACATTAACCGTCATGATTGGTGGTGACGCAGCAGCCTTTGAACGTGCATTACCTGCGATCCAAACATTTGGCAGACTGATTAAACATGTGGGTGAACCGGGTGCAGGTTTTGCTGTGAAAGCTGTAAACAACATGTTAATGGCTGTAAATCTTTGTGCAGTTGCTGAAGGATTCACCACCTTAAAAGCGCATGGCGTGGACTTACACCAGGCACTCGATTGTATTAATGCATCGAGCGGTAAAAGCAACGTGACCGAAACTGTTTTACCTCAGCGCGTACTGAATCGTAGCTTCCCATTAACCTTTGCACTTCCATTACTTGCAAAAGATACGGGAATTGCTGTTGATCTGGTGCGACAAGGAAAACTTTCAGCACCTGTGCTCTCTTTGACGCAAAATTTAATCCAAGCAGCAAGCGATCAAGCTGAAGAAAACAGTGATTTTTCAAGCGCTATGATTATGTATGAAAAATGGAGTAAAATTACAATTGAGTAATAACTCGCCATTGAATAACGATAAATAACCATCATATTGTACTCTAGTGTCATAACACACATTGTTACAAATGACAGAGGAAACTCGCATGAACAAATTTACCCTTGCAACTTTGCTAGGTGCTGTAACTTTAATCGGGGCTTCTACTGCTGTTTTAGCATCTGAGCAAGAATGCCAAAAGTTGAAAAATGACCATGACGTGATTTATGCATCGAAAGGTTTTTGCTTTAAAGATCCTGATGCTAAAGCGAAGTTTGGCAATGACAATTGCTACACAACTAAGCCTAAATTTTCAGAAAAAGAGCAACAACGACTTGACGCGATCAAAGATCGTCAGAAAGAATTGAACTGTAAATAATTACGATTCAATTCGCTCAAGGAATTTAGCAATGACTTATGATGATCAAAATATTTTTGCTCGGATTTTACGTGGAGAACTTCCTGCGTTTAAAGTCTATGAAGATGATCAAGTACTCGCTTTTATGGATGTCATGCCACAGGCCGAAGGTCATACGCTCGTAATTCCTAAAACCCCTGCTATTACGCTGCTTGATTTAGATCCAGAAGCGGCTGCTTATACCATTCAGGTTGCTCAAAAAGTTGCGAAAGCAATGGAAAAAGCCTTAGACGTGAAAGGTATCGTATTGATGCAGTTGTCTGGCGCTGCTGCGGGTCAAACTGTTCCGCATGTGCATTTCCACCTAATTCCGACTTCAGTGCATGAATTAGGTAAACATGCCGCACAAATGGGCGATATGGAAAAAATCAAAGCCATTGGCGAAAAAATCAAAGCAGCACTTTAAGTTCAATTGAGTTTAAAGTGATGATCAATGGAGCTTCGGCTCCATTTTTTATATCTACACTATTACGCTAACTATTTTTAGCTTTAAACAACTTAATGTTCAATTCAACTATAAACACTTAATAAATATTAATTTTTATAAATATAACAGCAATTTAAACCAAAAATCACCTTTCACCGTATTGAAATATTTCCTTAATAGAACTGTCTTATTTGTAATGAATACTTAGCGCCATTAGATAGCGAAATTACTTCTAGCCAAGCTACTGATAAAACATATTGATATGACTGGAAAAGTCTTCTGGAGCTTCAAATGAAAAAAACTCTATGTGCATTAGCAATCGGGGCAACAATTCTTACACCAATGATGGCATCTGCTGCAGATGTAAAAATTTATGGCCGTGCACATGTCTCTCTTGACTATCTAGATGATGGTAAAGATTACAACGAAGTTGGTCTTTCTTCTAACGCTTCACGCTTAGGCTTCAAAGTAGATCAAAAAATTAATGATGACCTCAACGTATTCGCTCAAATTGAGCAAGAAGTAAACTTTGCAAGCGGTAGCCAAGACAGCAAAGGCGTAGATTTTTCAACACGTGACACATTCGTGGGTTTAAAAAGTTCAACTTATGGTCAAGCACGTGTAGGTCGCTTTGACAGCCCATTTAAAGTTGCACGTAGCCCTGTGAACTTCTTCGGTGACATGGTTGGTGACGTTCGTAACGTAACACGTGTAGGCAACTTAAAATTTGATGAACGTAATGAAAACACCATTGAATATAAATCTCCAAAATTTGGCGGTGGTTTCAATGTATTAGCTGCAATGTCTATGCATTCAGGTACACAAATTGACCGTGACGCAGATGGCGAAGGCAAAGATGATAACAAAGCCTATGACCTTGCTCTAACTTATAAAGAAGGCCCAATTGATTTTGCAGCAGCATACGAAAAGTATGATGAAAATGCAGCAAACGCAGCAGGTGGCGCAAGTCGAGATGCATTCCGTATTGCCGGTGCATATAAGTTAACTGAAGAATTTAACTTGGGTGCTTTATACCAAATTGCGAAACACGACAACGATACAGCCAACCCAGATGCTCAAGTTTTTGGTGTAACTGGCGAATATAAAGTAACGCCTAAAACCTCAGTACGCGGTGAATACTTCTACCGTGACGTCGATGCTGATGATGCCAATGCAAGCTTGATCGGTGTGGGTGTAGAACATAAGTTAGATAGCACTTTACGCGTATATGGCAACCTAGCAACTGTGCTTAACGACAAAAACTCTAAACTCAACCCTTGGAAAGAAGGTCGTAGCTTCGGTAACGGTATCACAGGGATCGGTGATGAAAATGCAACTGCACTTTCTCTTGGTCTACGTTACGACTTCTAAGCTGCAATATCTCCCCCAAAAGACATACTCCGGTATGTCTTTTTTACTCTTAAATTCAAAAAAGAAGAGCAACAAAGATTAAATTATTAGAGAGAAGCAAGTTGAGTTCGCATTTTGCTTCCGACCGGTCAAAGTTGCATCATGAACTATACTCATCTCACTCAAGAACAAAGATATCAAATATACAACTCGTTATGCAGAGGTTTTTCTAAGGCTGTACTAGCTCAAATCTGATCTGACGGTTACCAATTGCTTAAGGCTGTACCGCTTAGTAACCACCTTCTGTTTTCATCACTTGGGTATCTGTTTTATACTTCGATAAAAGCTCACGTAACGAATTCATGAGCACACTGGTGTCGACACCCACGGCAACAAATTCTGTGCCTAACTCGATATACTTCTGAGTCACATCATGCTGTGTCGACAAAATACCTGCTGCTTTACCCGCCTTACGTATACGCTGAATTGCATCAATCACGGTTTTTTGTACTTCAGGATGGTTCGAATTCCCCTGATAACCCATCGTCGCCGACAAATCCACCGCACCAATAAATACCCCATCGATGCCTTCAATTTTCAGTATTTCATCTAAGTTTTTAATCCCCTCTACCGACTCAATCTGAATCAGTAAACAGATATTTTCATGTGCCGTTGCATAGTAGTCAGGGATACTGTTCCAACGTGTTGCACGTGCTAATGCTGCACCAACGCCTCGAATACCCTCGGGTGGATAACGTACTGCCTTAACCATAAGTTGAGCTTGTTCAACAGTTTCAACCATAGGTATCAGCAAGGTTTGCGCACCAATATCCAACAGTTGTTTAATCAGTTGCACACTACCAATTGGAGGTCGAACTACGGCTTGCGAAGGATATGCAGCAATACTTTGCAATTGCGATAATGTCGTCCGCAAGTCACTTGGGGCATGCTCGCCATCAATCAGCAACCAGTCATAACCTGCATTTGCAGCTATTTCAGTCCCATAAGCATCGGCTAAACCGACCCACAAACCAATCTGCTGTTCGGTTTTTAATTTTTTCTTGAAATGATTGGTGTAATCCATCGCTGCTGTCTCATGCTTAAATTATGATTAACTACAATTGATTAAACGCCTTTTGGCAAAAACTACCAATAGCATTTATCTATCTTATGATTTTATATAACTCTAATTCGCACTTCATACAGCTTAAATCTGTTAATTTTTAGCCATTGAGTCCAGCATATACGACTAAGATCTATCTTTGGAAAATTTTCTCCTTAGACCATTTGGCCATTTATCCGCTAAACTACAGCAAACTATATCTGGAGATATTCGATGGATCTGTTAAACGTATCAAAACAACGCTATACCACGAAAGCATATAATCCTGCTAAAAAAATTCCACAGGAACAATTTGAGCGTTTATTACAAATACTCCGTTTAACACCATCTTCCATTAATATTCAGCCTTGGCATTTTTTTATTGCAGATCATGATGCAGCCAAACAACGCATTGCCAAAGCCTTAGTAGGAAAATATGCCTACAATGCCCCAAAAGTTTTAGATTCATCACATACGATTTTATTCTGTACTAAAGCAGACATCACTACAGAGCATTTAGATAATCTTTTAAATCAGGATGATCGTAGTGGTCGCTTTAAAGATGACAAAGCCAAACAAGGTCAAAAAGACAGCCGTACAGGTTATGTCGATTATTATCGTAATGAAAAAGGTGATATTCAACGTTGGGCTGAAAACCAAACATTTATTGCTTTAGGTCAAATGCTTTTGGCAGCAGGCATTGAAGGTGTGGATGCAACACCGATTGGTGGATTTGACGAAGCCATCATCACTGAAGAATTGGGCTTAGTTGAACAAAACTTGATTCCTTCTGTACTGATGACTTTAGGCTATCGTAGCGAAAATGATTTCAATGCGAAATTACCTAAATCACGTCTGAATGCTGAAGAAATTTTTACACATCTCTAGGCTTTTCATAAAACCGACGAAAGGGGCTATTTTACCTCTTTTTTGTCATTTCGGGACTTATTATTTAAACAATTATCGAGTATATTCTGCTCAAAATATACTCAGGTCTCTCCCTATGCCTACAGCTATAAAATTACCCATGAAATTTCATTGCGAAGCGTGCAATACGGTTTATTTACAAAAATATGCGGGCGATATGCTCCATAGCTATCCAAACTGCCCAAACTGTAAACAACCGGGTCAGTTACAAGGCACGATTGAAACTCAAGATTTCCTAAAACACCCCGTTGCAGTGGGTAAATGTTATTTTGAAAACACCTTACAACGTTTTCAACAACTCACACGTTAACTAAGCATCTAAAACTAAAAGCCCTCAAATCGAGGGCTTTTTTAATAACGACATATTTAGCAACAATGTGAAAATATAATATTTATAAATTGGTCTGAACTTTGCTGAATAATTTGAATCAGAACAACAAATCAAGCAGAGGTGGGACATGTCATATTTACTACAAATGCCGATGAAGTTTGAATGCGGTCATTGCCATCAAATGTATCTGTATACTTATCAATATACTGATCATCACTGCCCTGAGTGTCCGAGTTGTCGAGATCAAGGACTGCTCATGGGCGTGGCTGAGTGGGATGATTTGCTACAACACCCGATCGTTTTTGCTAAAAGTTATCTTAGACAGACATGGCATATGCTAAGCAAACCACACTCATGATCCCTGCAATCAAACCAAATACGGTTGCGACTCTCAATTTTTCTTTAAAGATGATGAGGCCCGCAACCACACCTAAAACTACAACCAAAATATTCATGCCAGCAAAGACGATTGCAGGTGTGTCTTTAAGCAACATGTGGGCTTTCACATACAGTGCAATATTGGCAAAGTTTAAGAGACCTAAGCCCAATCCAGCGAGGATATTTTTTGTCTGCCCCAGACTGCCGTGTTGTACGATGTTATAAATACTCGAAAGTAGAAATGAACAAATAAACACCAGATTTAAAGTCACCGCAAACTGCATGCCCAAACCTGAGGCAAATTTTAATAGCACATCAATCAGTGCATAGCCTGCCCAAACGCTTAATAAAAATAAAATCCCCTGCTTTCCATCAATGCTTCCCTTACGCTGTGAAAATAAAATCAGCAATACCGCAAGTACACCAAGCGCAATACCAATGAGCTTAATGGCATTAAAATATTCACTGAAAATAAAATAGGCTGCGCTAAGAGAAAGCACAACCGATAAGCGCTGAGCCAATTCGGTTTTTAAAATACCTGCTGTTTGCAGTGAGCGTGCTAAGCAATAAAAAATCGTCGGCAGTAATACACCCAAAGCCGCAATTAAAACCCACGGCGTTTTATTAATCGAAATATGGGCTAGATCCGGCTTAAACCATAGAAAACATAAAATACTCGCAGATGCATAATTCCATGTGATCATTTGTGCAGGGTTAAAACCCCGATCACGACAGAGTTTTAGAATTACTGAAACGAGAACACTGCAAATCGCGGCAGCAAAGATCAATTCCATGACACGCTCTTATTCTTGAGTTGTATTTAAAGCAATTTTTCTAAGTTCAAATCAAAGAAAAGCCCACTTAATTGTGGGCTTTTCTTCAAAAATAATCTATCTCAAGACAAATTATTTATAGTGACTCACCATTTTCTCTAAAGAAATTGGACGAATCTTGTCAGCATTACCCGCTGTACCAAATGCTTCATAACGATCGATACAAATTTGTTTCATTGCATCAACAGTTGCAGAGAAGAATTTACGTGGGTCAAATTCAGCTGGTTTTTCAGCCATCATACGGCGCATAGCACCTGTAGAAGCAAGACGTAAGTCAGTATCGATGTTAATTTTACGAACACCGTGTTTGATTGCGTCTACAAGTTGGTCTACTGGAACACCGTAAGTTTCGCCGATGTTACCACCGAATTCATTAATTACAGCCAACCATTCTTGTGGCACAGAGCTTGAACCGTGCATTACAAGATGCGTATTTGGTAACGCAGCGTGAATTTCTTTAATACGGTCAATCGCTAAGATGTCACCTGTAGGTGGACGAGTAAATTTGTACGCACCGTGTGAAGTACCCACCGCAATTGCAAGTGCGTCAACATTTGTATCTGATACAAATGAACGCGCTTCTTCAACTGAAGTTAAAAGTTGAGAATGGTCAAGTACGCCTTCAGCGCCTACACCATCTTCTTCACCAGCCATACCAGTTTCAAGGCTACCTAAACAACCGATTTCGCCTTCTACTGAAACGCCACACGCATGTGCCATTTGAACAGTACGACGAGTCACATCTACGTTGTATTCGTATGAAGTTGGTGTTTTACCGTCTTCACCTAATGAACCGTCCATCATCACTGATGAGAAACCAAGTTGAATAGAACGTTGACATACGTCAGGGCTAGTACCATGGTCTTGGTGCATAACCACAGGAATATGTGGCCATTCTTCGATTGCTGCCAAAATCAAATGACGCAAGAACGGAGCGCCTGCATACTTACGCGCACCCGCAGATGCTTGTACAATTACAGGTGAATTTGTTGCATCTGCTGCAAGCATAATTGCACGCATTTGTTCTAAGTTGTTTACGTTGAATGCTGGTACGCCGTAAGCATGTTCGCCGGCGTGATCCAAGAGCTGGCGCAATGAAATAAGAGCCATAATATCCTCCCAGGTAATGCCGCATATTCTACATGCTCAATCATTTCAATTCAGCAACAAATAACACTATTTAAAAAAAAATCCCTGCATTTGCAGGGACTTTTTAAATAAAGACAACAATCTTAGTGAGCTGCTGCTGCTGAAGCGGCTGTTTCAGCGTCAGCTGTTGCTTCGTCTGCAGGTGCATTTGCAATTTCAGCAGGAACATCTTGGTTCTTTTCATCCAATACTGGCTTATCAAGTTCATCAATGGCTTTTTGTTGTTCTGGCGTTGTTTGAGCATTGTCTACGGCAACAGCAGATGCTTCTGATTCCGTTGGTGCAGACTCTTTTTTAGCACAAGCTGTCAAAGTTAATGGTGCGATTAAAAGTACAGCAAGTGCAAGTTTTAAGTTCATCGTTGTTTCCTACTACTGCGAATTAGGTGTTGCGATGAATTTTATTGCAGAAATATTGCACTTTGATGACGACAAAATGAATGGGCGATAAAAAAAGGCTGACCGAAGCCAACCTTTTTTAATACTGTATTATCTTATTGATAATACTAAATTAAGCACGGTCAAGAAGCGCCGCTACAGCAGGAAGAGTTTTACCTTCAACGAATTCAAGGAAAGCACCACCACCAGTCGAGATGTAACCAATTTTGTCTGCAACTTCATATTTATCAATTGCAGCAAGCGTATCACCACCACCCGCGATCGAGAAGCCTTCAGATTCAGCAATCGCTAAAGACAATGCTTTAGTGCCTTCGCCGAATTGATCAACTTCAAACACACCTACTGGACCATTCCATAGAATAGTTTTTGAAGTTTTCAAAATCTCAGCAAATGCTTTTGCAGTTTCAGGACCTACATCCAAAATCATATCGTTGTCTGTTACATCTTCAACTTTTTTCACAACAGCTTTTGCAGCAGCTAATGAACCAAGGAAGTCAGCAAAATCAATTTCAGCAGCATCAGCAACAACAACATCTGTTGGAAGTGGTACAGATACTTTTGCAGCAATGGCTTTTGCTGTGTCGATCAGGTCATTTTCACAAAGTGATTTACCAACATTAAAGCCCGCAGCAGCTAAGAATGTATTGGCAATACCACCACCCACGATCAATTGATCACAGATGTCAGATAGTGAAGTTAATACATCTAATTTAGTAGAAACTTTTGAGCCTGCAACAATCGCAACCATTGGTTTTGCAGGAGTTTTAAGTGCACGACCTAGCGCATCAAGCTCAGCAGCAAGTAAAGGACCTGCAGCAGCCACTTTTGCACAACGTGCTACGCCTTCAGTCGATGCTTCTGCACGGTGAGCCGTACCAAATGCATCCATAACGTAGACATCACAAAGTGCTGCATATTTAGCAGATAATTCAGGATTGTTTTTCTTTTCACCTACATTGAAACGGCAGTTTTCAAGTAAAACCACTTGACCTGGCGCAACGTCAACATCGTCCAAATAGTCAGTGATCAGTTGAACGTCTTGACCCAAAGCTTCTGTTAAATAAGCGGCTACAGGCGCTAGAGACTGTTCTGCTTTAGGCTCACCTTCAACAGGACGACCTAAGTGTGAATACACCATTACAGCAGCACCTTTTTCTAAAGCTGCTTTAATTGTTGGCAACGCCGCACGTAAACGTGCATCGCTTGTAATCACGCCATTTTTAACTGGTACGTTAAGATCTTCACGGATCAGAACACGTTTACCCGCCAAATCTAGGTCAGTCATACGCTGAAAGTTCATGCATTACTCTCTTTTATTGATATCAAAACGCGACGATTTTAAATGATTATGCAGAAAAACGTTAGCTTCTTTTGCAGAAAAGCTATGTCGAGCCAAAGTTTTGTTATGATAGCGAAAAGCCTTATAAAGATTCAGCGCTTATGTCGATTCATCCAGACCCAAATATTAATCGTTTAAATGTTTTAGGCGAACCCTTGGCAAGCTGTTGTTTTGATCCGATTACCGGATATTTTAGAAATGGCTTTTGCCATACAGCAACAACAGACCTTGGTCAGCATACGATGTGTGCACAAATGACATCTGAATTTTTAAACTTTTCCCAAAAAGTTGGCAATGACCTAATCACACCTTTACCCGAAGTTGGTTTTCCAGGATTACAACCTGGTGACTTCTGGTGTATCTGTGTGACTCGCTGGGTGGAAGCGTATCAAGAAGGATTTGCCCCACCTATTAAAATACAAGCGTGTCACCAAGCGGCGCTGTCTTATGTACCGCTTGATGTACTTATGGAATATGCAGTGTAATGAGTACTCCCAAAATCATTTTGGCTTCGAGCAGCCAAACCCGTAAAGACCTGATGGACCGTTTACGGATTGATTACCACTCAATCGTACCAGATATAGACGAAACACCTCGCGGTGAGAACCACGCCGATGAGTTAGCGAAGCGACTGGCATTTGAAAAAGCTTCAGCGATTGCAAACCAGCACCCAGATGCAATTGTGATTGGTTCTGACCAAGTCGCATGGCGCGAAGGCGCACCGGATATTTTTATTGGTAAACCGCTTTGTGATGAAAAAGCCATTAAGCAGCTTCAAGCCAATTCTGACAAAATCGTTTATTTCAGTACTGCACTCAGTGTCCAACAAAAATCGACAGGTTTTGAACAAACCCTGGTCGAGCACTATAAAGTGAAGTTTCGCAAACTTAGCTTGCCTGAAATTGAACGTTATGTTCAGGTTGAACAGCCGCTGCACTGCGCTGGCAGTTTTAAATGTGAAAGTTTAGGGATTAGCTTATTTGAAGAAATGATCGGGCAAGACCAAACTACACTCATGGGTATGCCGATGATTAAACTCTGCAATATTTTGCGTGAGCTTAAGATCTTAGTCCCATAATTTTAAAATCTTTATTTGTTACAGCATAATAAACACATCATTAGCTCTTTATGGGCTAATGATTAAAAAGTCACTTACTTATTTATTACAACCAAGAACTGAAAACATGAAAACGTTTAATTTAATTTCATCTAGCCTCATTAGCATTAGCCTTCTATTTTGTTTGACAAACGGTCATACCAATACAGTGAATCAAACTGTGACCAACTCTCAGCAATACAATAAAAACTTAGTCAATGAATGGGTTCAATATAAATTTATCTATGCTGAATTAGAACAACAAGGCGCTGCAATGCAGGAGCAAATCATTCAACAACTAGGCACTAAAACCAAAACCGGTGGGAGTAACTCACCAGAACAACAAATCAATAAACTGGTTGCTCTAGGCAAACAAAAATTTGAAAGCATTCAACCACAAACAGTTGAAGTGAAAAAACTTCTAAAACTACAAACCGAAAACGTTGAAATGATGGCAAAAGTCATGCCGAATCATTTCAAATTAATGTCTGATAAAGAAAATACTAAAATTGATACCAATGCACATTTTGAGCAATTCATGAAATTTTCAGCGACTACGGCTGCTGCCAATAGCTATGATTTGGAAGTTGAAAAATTAGTCATGCAATATCTCAAAGACAATCCTTTAAAATAGTCTCAAGTTAATCGAAATAATTTAATGAAATAGAGCCTTGCTAAAAACTGGAATCTCAAGGGACAATATATCCATTGAAATTGTATGTATTTAGCTATGGCTCATTCTCTTGACATCCTCGGCGGTATCAGCGCTGAACAATTCCTTGCCGAATATTGGCAGAAAAAACCATTATTGGTTCGTAATGCACTCCCTGAAATTGCCCATATACTAGAACCCAAAGACATTCTTGAATTGGCTTTAGAAGATAACGTCACTGCACGTCTCATCAAACAAAAAGATCGTGATCCTAACCAATGGACAGTAAAATCTTCTCCACTACTTAAAGCTGATTTTCAAAAAATGCCGAAACTGTGGACTTTATTGGTTCAAGCTGTCGATCATTATTCTTTTGACCTAGCCGAGCTTTGGAAGCAGTTTTCATTTATTCCGCAATGGCGTCGTGATGACATCATGGTGTCGTATGCACAAAAAGGTGGCTCTGTCGGACAACATTTTGATTTTTACGATGTATTCCTCGTACAAGGCTATGGTCACCGCCGTTGGCAATTAGGTCAGATGTGTGATGCAGATACTTCATTTGTCGAAGGTCAACCGCTTCGCTTACTGCCAGAAATGGACGTTCATTTTGATGAAGTGCTTGCTCCCGGCGACTTACTTTATGTACCACCAGGCCTATCACACTATGGCGTAGCTGAAGATGAATGTCTGACGTATTCATTTGGCTTCCGCATGCCAAATGTCACTGAAATGATGGATCGAGTGACAGACAAATTCACAGACAATCCTCTACTTAAAAATCCATTAACTGACATTTTACGTGACCAAATCAGTGCGATTGGCCAAGTGACTGAAAATGAACTTGAGTATTTAAAAGAAAAGTTATTTGAACAATTGCAAAATTCAACCGTACTTGAAGATGCAATCATGAGCTTAATGTCAGAACCTAAATATCCTGACAATATTCCTGAAGCAGAAGAAATCGGCACTGGTGATTTAGAGGAAGCTCTAGATCAAGGCTATCAACTCATGTTAGAACCTGCTTCACGCTTACTTTACACAGAGCAAGATGGTGATATTTTGTTTTGGGCAAATGGTGAAGGAATCTGTATCTCAGACGAATTTGCATTGCATTTAAAAACCATTGCCGATGGTCAAAGTCTAGCGCTAGACGAATCTTTATATGATGCTGATATTTTAGAAGATATTGCCATGCTATTAAATGAATCTGTACTCATGCTCGTCCCAACAGAAGCTGAATAAAATCAATAAAAAAGGGAGCGTCACGCCACTGCTGTCCCACAAAAATCACAAGAGGAACCTCAATTGAGGTTCCTCTTGTTTTATCACCCTCTTGTCTGGTGAGAATAGCGATTTCAAATACTTCCTTTCGAATAAGTTCACTTGGATAATTCT
>NZ_VPDC01000026.1:0-39806 GCF_013417875.1 Acinetobacter sp. YH12219 | reverse complement strand
AGCAAGTAACTTGGACCAGTGTTGATCATTTAGCATTGTTCGAGGCATAGCGAGTGTAAAATTGGGTTTGGCGATTTAATTTTACTATCTCGCTATTTTTTTAATCAACAAATGTCAACAGACCCTATTTAAATAATTCTCTTAAATTGAGTTTGGGAAGGCAGTTTCCTAAAAAATATAATGATGTGATTTGAGGGTGCTATGCAAAAGATGAGAGATTTAAACAGTATTTTAAAAAATATTTTGGGACAAGTTGAAATAAAGCAGTTGCTGATTCAGGGGAAATCACAGCATCAGCATATTCCCTCAACACCAGAAGTGACAGGACTAAATGACCTTTTAACTGGCACAGCAGAGCCAAAAACATGGGTGATCATTTCGGTCGGTGAAACTGTTACACGTGTCAAAGTGGATAAACAAGGACATTGGCAGATTGAGAATCCACTTAAAGAGGGCGGAGTTGCCACAATTTATGCGGCAAATCATCATGGCTTACGCTCAGAGGCAATAATGATTGCTCCAATTGCAGAGCCAAGTGTGCTACCCAAGATGCCGGAAATAATTGAAAAAGGCGAATATTTGGTTGGTAAAGCTGATGCAGGAAATACGGTGGTTGTGACCTATGGTGAGCAAGAGTTTATAACAGTTGCTGATGTAAATGGCGATTGGTCGATGCTCAATCCTTTAACGACCACAGGTGCAATAAGTGTTGTGGCAATTGATCAGGACGGTAATCGTTCTGAGGCGTTGCATACAGCGCAAATCATTTTACCGCAAGCTGTTACGATTTTAGAGTCTGGCGCGGTGATATCAGGTACTGCCGCACCAAATACGACTGTTGTGATTTAGTCGGATCAAGCGGTCTATCGTATTCAGGTCGATGAAAATGGCGCTTGGTCAATAGAAAACCCAGTGGCAAATGGTGGCACGTTGATGATTGTTGTGGAAGATCAATTTGGTCAGCAATCTCCTGCGATTGGCTTGGCATTTCCATTTATTCAGACCCCGCCTGAAAATCCAAGCTATGTACTACCAGCACCAGAAGTGACGCTAAATAGTGAAAAACTCGAAGGCAATGCATTTCAACAGGCTAAAATCATTGTGACAGCCAATGGTCAAGATTACGTGACCTATGCCAATGAAAGTGGTTTCTGGTCGATGGATAACCCGATTCAAAATGGCGGCTTTGCAACAATCGTAGCTGAAGATAGCCGAGGTGTTCAATCGCCTGAAATCTCAATAGCTAAACTGATACTTGCACAACCTGAATCATCTGCTGAGCTTACAGAGATTTTATTGGTCAGTGATGAACTGAGTGATGAACAAAGTGAAAACCAAATTGATAGTCCAAATGAGCCTATTCAGGCTGTGATCAATCTAGATGCGCTTTTACAGGATGCGAATGAAGTCCCAATTGTATTGCATACAGATGAACAGGATTTGATCGCATTGAGCAGAGACGTTTCAAATCCGCCCTCTATGCTGCCTGCGTTTGAATATTCAAGCTTACTCATTGAAGCTCCACTGACACCGTCTGATTGGCTTGCTTAGAAATATGAACCAGCTTTCGAGCTGGTTTTTTTGGCTTAAATTGACAGATATAATTTTTATTTAAAAGATTTAGCAAATGAAATATCGACTCTAGCATCGTAGATTGGTGTTCTCAAAAAAATAATATGAAGAAGAAATAACTCATCACGACAAGGATTAAGCGGATGATAGCTCTGTATATACCTCAATGTAAACGTTTAAAGAACCCGTTATTGCGATGGATGGATCATTATTTTAAACACATGATACAGATGCTACTAACGATTTGCGTTGCCAGTAGTATTCAAGCTGCAGAACTAAACTTTCAAAAAGTTTTAGAGCAGGAAAGAGCTTGGGCGGGCTTGAGTAGTAAAAAAGTCAAAAATAATGAAATCGAATGGACATACAGTGAAGGAGGAGATCCACGAAAACCGACGCTACTGTTGCTGCATGGTTTGTCAGGCACGCGTGATAATTGGAACCGAGTTGCCCGTTATTTAACGCCCAATTATCATGTCATTATTCCAGATCTGCCAGCACATGGAGAAACTATTGTCGCAGATCAATTTGATCTATCAATTCCTAATTTAACTGAAAAATTACGACGATTTATAGATGCTGCAAAGTTAGATCCAAATTTACATATCGCAGGGCATTCGATGGGTGGTGCAATTGCCATGCTCTATAGCGCTCAGTATCCCTTAGAAGTGAAATCTTTATTGTTGGTGGATTCAGCAGGTGTCTTTAAGTTGAGCAATACAGCGTATCTAAAAGATACGGCAAAGCTTGCAGAGCTAGTGGTCAGAAAAACTGGTGATTTTGATCGCGTGATGAAGATCGTGATGCAATCTCCGCCTTTTATTCCACAAGAATTAAAAATTGGGCAAGAAAAGTTGATGATCGTTCAGTCTAAACAAACCAATAAAATGGTGGAGCAACTGCAAAAAATGGCCACCTTGTATACGCCAGAGTCCTTTGCTTTGGCTGCACGAGGCATTGATGCACCTGTGTTTATTATCTGGGGGAAGCAAGATCAGATTATCAATGTTGAAGTAGCAGAAGAACTGAGACGCTTATTTAAAAAAGCCGAAAAGCCTCTGATTTTAGACCATGTTGGTCATATGCCAATCTTAGAAGCGGAGCAGTTAATGGCGTTGCCATATTTAAAGTTTCTTTCAACTGTTCAATGAATCAGATTGGTAGAGTAGGTGTAAAAAAGCGAGAAATATCTCGCTTTTTTAAACTTAATTAGATACTTTGAGTCGATTTAAGTACGTACTTTAATTTCATAGCCAGTGTATTTTCGAATATTAATCACACCGGTATCCAAAATCAGATACTGACCTTTAATCCCTTGTAATTTTCCTCGAATAATCGGTGTTTTGTCCAAATTATGCGATTTGATTTTTTCAGGATATTCATCTACCGGGTAGATAAATTGGCGTGGTAACTCATCTTCTAACAGTTCGACGGTTTCATTAAACTCTAAATTTTGGCTAAATTCTTCGCGAATGGTCTGAATTTTAGGTGCGAATTCTTCTACCAATTGGTCGCGAATTTCGATCAGGTTGATGGGTTCTGCTTCACCTTTTAGCAATTTACGCCAATCAGTTTTATCGGCCACTTGCGTTCCAAACATGACTTCAAGCTGACCAGATAGACGACGTGAACCAACTTTCATAATAGGCAAAGCTTGCGTCGCACCTTGGTCCAGCCAACGTGTAGGCATTTGACCAAGTCGAGTAATCCCCACTTTTAAGGCACTCGAATTGGCTATATAGACAATATGCGGTTGAAAGCAAACTTCATGGGCAAAATCATCTTCACGGCAAGTCCCGAGATGATAATGACAGGTTTCAGGCTTCATAATGCACATATCACAAGAAGCCTTGGTCTTCATGCATTTGAAGCAATGACCTTGTGAATATGATTTAGGTGTTTTTGCGCCGCAAGAAATACAGTAAATATTTCCTGTGGCTTCAATTTCAATTTCTTGGCCAAGGCTAAACGGTAGATCAACTTCTGAGCGATCTAGAATAAATTTATACTCAACATTTGCCTTGTGTGTATGTTGATCAGTTACACTAAGGTCTTTAAGACCTGCATGCATTTTATGGCAAATGCCTTGTAGTTCCATAAGAATACTCACTTCATTATTAAGGATGCGGTCAATGGCTGAACAAAATGTCATCACTTCTATGCTAGACGATTTGTCAAAAGAGCAGCCCATTTCAACCGCAATCTGTATTGGTCAGGATCTTGAGCAATACAATCAATTTCATCCAATTCAATGGCAACATTTTAACGTAACTGAGTTTTTAAATCTGCCTTTTACCCAGCGTTTTGACCTTGGATTTGTGATTCTTGATACTGAAACGATGTTGAGTTTGGATCAGCAGCAGAAAACGCAGATGTTGGTAAAATTGCGTGACCTATTTGCCAAACGCATCGTAGTGGTGAGTAAATTACACGATGAACAATTATTACGTGCTTTAGGCTTTACTCAGCTCATTGATAAAACCACGCATGAAAGTGATTTTGCTTTATGGCAGTTTAATATTTTGACTTATAAACATATACCAGATTGGTTTAACTCTAAATTTTGGGCAAATCCTGAAAACTGGGATAAATTCCGTTGGTAACAAATACTTAGCCTGCGAGAAATTGCAAAAATTAACAAACATTTATGATAAATCTGTGTTTTCCCACGTATGCTGTAATTAAGTTTATCTAGGTTTCACTGGGAAAAATAAAATGACAAATTTAAATAATATTGTTGAGATTTTAGCAAAGCAGGCCCTTGGTGGTGCAAACAATCAAAATCAACAAGGTGGTTTGGGTGGTATTTTAGGTTCGGTGCTGGGTCAATTGGGCGTAAATGCAGGCACTCAAAATACCCAAACCAATGCTCAAAACCAAGCAGGTGGTTTAGGTGGAATTTTAGGCTCTGTGTTGGGCCAACTGGGTGGTGCAGCGCAGCCGCAGCAACGTAGTAGCGGTGGTAATGCATCAACCATTTTAGTAGCAGTGTTACCTCTGGTGCTGGCTTGGATTCAAAAACAAGGTGGCCTACAAGGTGCTTTGGATAAATTACGTGGACAGGGCTTGAGCAGTCAGGTTGATGATTGGGTATCTACAGGCCCTGGTGATAATGCTGCTGTAACTAATCAACAAGTACAAAATTTATTTGATGATGCCGAAGTGGAGCAAGTTGCACAAGAAACACAAACTCAGAAACAAGATGTATATAGCGCAATTTCAAGGGTATTGCCGCAAATTATTGACTCATTGACGCCACAAGCTGGACAAACCAATCAGCAAGAAGCGAATGCTGATATTCAACAAGTGATGAATTTGGTCTCAGGTTTCCTGAAGCGTTAATCAAAATATCGATTTAGGTATTTGATTGAATACAAGCCAGTGAACACTGGCTTTTTTATGATTTGAAAAATGATAACAATGTGACGCTTAGATTGTCACTAGGATGGATTAAATAAACGGTTCGACACACTGATTTTTTTGCCAATATAGTGTGATTTTTTTTGACGAATCAAAATTATTTTTGACTGAAATTCTAACTCACCAAACTCTGGTTCAACTTGCACATAATGTAGTTGACCAAACTCATCACGCACACGCGCTTGAGCCGAAAAGCCGGGACGGGCATTTCCACTTGAAATGGTTGCTAGACGACCCAGTAGGTTAACGGTTTGTTTTTTGTATTTGGGCGGTACAACCTGATCCAAACAATGAATCATAAATACCGTAAAGAATATGGCAATAATCAACGCAGGTAAAATAAGATAATAAGCGGGAACGAATTGACCTTCTTTAGCGTGAATACAGAACTGAAGTACATAGCCTGCAAAGCTAAAATTCATCAGTAGAAAGAACAAAATCAGAGTCTTGGAAAATTTGACATTCAATAATGCCAATTCTTGTATGCGCTGTGGGGCAATTCTTTTCAAAACTTGGCTAGGACTAATATTGATGTAATAGCCAATGGTTTCAACCATGCCCAATAACAGTACGGCCAATAAACTTAAATGAAAGGGTATTAAGTTATAGTCTGTTAAAAATGCGGACATGGTTGTATTCCAGTGTTTATTCTTCTGTGAGGTAGATTCCACCGTCAGAATGCACGTTAATGTTCACTTTTTCAAGGGCTTGACCTTGGCATGGGCCAGAAATACATTCCCCAGAGTCGACCATAAACAGTGCGCCGTGTGTTGAGCACTCAATAAACTCTTGGTCACGATCTAGAAACTGATTTTCAAGAAACTCAAGTTCCACGTGCAAGTGTGGGCAGTTATTTTGATAAGCGTAAAACATGCCATCACGTTGGGTGATAAAAATCGTTTCACCTTCAGGCGTTTCGAATGATCGTGCTTCACGTTCAGGCACATCATCCGTCATGCAAATTTTAAACATTAAGCACATTCCTTCTGAAATGATTGTAAAAGCTGAGCATAGTCTTCAACTGCTAGGCGTGGACCAAACTGAGCCACAACCTCACTTGAGATCAAGATGGCAAGTTCAGCAGCCGTTTGATAGTCATGACCTGCATTGAGTGCATATAGGAAAGCACCAGCAAAAGCATCACCAGCACCATTGGTATCTACTGCGGTAACTTTACGACCTGGCACGGTAAATGTTGCGGCTTCATTATGAATTAAGGCACCTTTGGCACTTAATGTAATGACAATGTGTTTGCTTAGTGATTGCAATTTCGTAAGTGCAGCATCTAAATGATCTGTTTCTGTATACATCAGTGCTTCTTGTTCATTACAGAACAATAAGTCCACGCCATCATCGAGTAGCTCATCTAGACCTTGACGTGCATATTGCACCATTGCTGGATCAGATAAGGTCAATGCAATTTGTACACCATTGGCTTTGGCGATTTGACGTGCTTGTTTTACCGCAAGACGCGCGCTGTCTGATGTTGAAAGATAACCTTCGATATATAACCATTTTGCAGTATTTAAGCTGCCAAAATCAATTTGGCTATCAGTTAATTCAGCAGTAATACCGAGGTAAGTATGCATCGTACGTTCAGAATCAGGACTGACCAAAACCATACATGTGCCAGTTACACCTTCACTGATTGATTGAGTTGCAGTTTGGATGCCAGCGTCGTTTAAACCATTTAGGTAAATTTGACCTAAGTCATCATTGCCGACACGACAACCATAAAATGCAGTTCCGCCTAAAGCACTAAAAGCAACCGTTGTATTTGCTGCAGAACCACCAGAAGCTTGACCTTTGTATTCTTGAGTGGCTTTTAGATTGTTATAAAGGGCTGCTTGAGTATCGCCATCTGTCAGTTGCATCGTACCTTTTTGCAGATTTTGTTGAATTAGGAATTCGTCAGAGACTTTAAATTCTTGGTCAATAAGTGCATTACCAATTGCAAAAAGGTCAACAGTTGCCATGTTGTATGTTCACATCAAAAAAATGAAAGTGCTAAGTTTACACGAATGCTCAGGATTGCTGTAGTTTGTTGAAGAAAATTCAATTAAAAGACAAGTGTGTATAAAAATCGGGCAAATCCATTATATTTTTACATTTTTTTTGAATTAGTTGCCGTTTTAATCAGCTTTGCTATTGTGCAAATCGAAAAATTTTACTTTTATAGAGCTATAGGGTGTTCAGACTGAATCAAGATGATTTGGTCATCATAAATAGATAACAGATTAAAAGTGTGAATATATGGAAATTACGATTCGTCCAGCAGAGCAACTTCCTGCTCAAATCGAAAATATTGCTGCTTTGGCGCAGCATGAAGGCTATACATTTATACACCGTTTAATTGAAGAATATCAAAGTGGTAAAAATCGTTTTGACCAAACGGGTGAGCAATTATTGCTTGCTTATGATGGCGATAAATTAATTGCTTGTGGCGGTTTAAATCAGCAATGGGGTGATACTGGTGTAGAAGAACGGATTGGACGAGTTCGCCGTTTCTATGTGCATCCGCAGTACCGTCAGCATGGCGTGGGTAAGCAGCTATTGGTGGAATTGGAAAAGGGTGCAAAAAAACACTTTTCTGCACTGTGCTTAAATACTGAGCTTAAAAATGCTGCCAAATTCTATCAAAAACAGAATTATGTCTATGTCGAAAGTCATCCAAATTATAATTATTTTAAATATCTGGTTTAGTTTTAAATACCAAAATAGACTCTAAATACTGTAAATGAAGCATCCGATATCGGGTGCTTTTTTTATTTGGCAGTTCTAAAAAATAGTGCGATTTTTAAAACAAAATTTTAAGCAAAAATTCATTTCAGTTCTCGAAAATATAAGCATCAAAATAACTGCATAGAGTGAAGTATATGCAAGTGTCTGAGCTACAAGACTACGTTAAAAAAGTCCCTGAGATTACCGCACTGTTTTGGTTGACCAAAATTTTTGCGACCACCTTTGGTGAAACCAGTGGTGATGCATTGTCCATGTCCTTAAATTTGGGCTATCTACTCAGTACCTTTAGTTTCGCAGGCATATTTATCAGTTTGCTGTATTTTCAAATAAAGTCCAAAGCCTATAAACCTTATTTATATTGGGCCACGATTATTGCCAGTACAACGGTAGGTACGACTTTAGCGGATTTTGTAGATCGTTCTTTAGGGATTGGCTACTTGGGTGGTAGTTTGCTGTTGCTGAGTTTGGTGCTCATATCGCTTTTCAGCTGGTATCAGGTCGAAGGGGCAATTAATCCGAGTGTAGGGAATTTGCCGCGAACACAGATCTTTTATTGGTTGACGATTACCTTTTCTCAAACATTAGGTACAGCTTTGGGGGACTGGACTTCCGATAGTGCAGGATTAGGCTATAGCGGTGGTATATGGCTATTTGGTGGTCTAATCGTATTGATGGCGTTGTTGTATTTTTTTAGTCGGGTCTCAAAGACGATTTTATTTTGGGCTACTTTTGTTTTGACACGTCCATTGGGCGCAGTTGTCGGCGATTTTTTAGATAAGCCCATCAGTTCAGGTGGATTGGATTTAAGTCGCTTTATGGCTTCCTTTGTATTGCTGTTGGCGATTGTGATTTGTGTCTATTGGTCAACACGAAATGATAGGCAATCCATAAAACAAGTCTAAATGTCTTAGTGCTAAAACAAGTGATTTTTAAAATTAAAGTTCAAGTTGATTAAAACAGTTGGAAATGTTGTTTCGGTGAATCTAGTTGTGATTTTTTAAGGTATACTTTGCCTAATTTAAATGAATAGATTAGGAGCACACATGACTGTAGATGTCACTGAAACCATTTCTCAAACTGTACATCCTGCGTTTCAGTTGATTCGTCAACATCATGTTGAAGCTTTAGACATTTTAGTGTCTGAATATAAACACAAAGTGACTGGCGCGGTGCATTATCACTTAGCCACAAACCATGACGAAAACGTATTTTTAGTTGCCTTCCGTACACAGCCGATGGATTCAAAAGGTGAGGCGCATATTCTTGAGCATACAGCACTGTGTGGCTCAGAAAAGTTCCCTGTACGTGACCCATTCTTTTTAATGATTCGTCGTTCACTCAATACGTTTATGAATGCGTTTACCGCAGCGGATTGGACGGCATATCCATTTGCAACGCAAAACAAAAAAGATTTCCAAAACTTGTTAGAAGTTTATATGGATGCTGCTTTTGCTGCGAATTTGAACCCGCTTGATTTTGCGCAAGAAGGGATTCGTATTGAGCTAGAAAATGGAGAAGCTGTATATAAAGGCGTGGTATTTAATGAAATGAAAGGTGCCATGAGTTCACCTTCAGATCAGTTGTATCACCAACTTGCCCATCATTTATTCCCAGAAACGACATATCATTACAACTCAGGCGGTGATCCGAAAGACATTCCTGACTTAAGTTATGAAGAGCTAGTAAGTTTCTACAAATCACATTATCACCCAAGTAATGCGGTGTTCATGACCTTTGGTAATGAGCCTGCTTATAACTTACAAGAACAGTTTGAAACGCTTGCTTTGTCAAAATTTGAAAAAGGTCAAACGCTGTATTCAAAACCTGAGCGCCGCTTAACTGCGCCTGTAACTGTAACTGAAACGTATGCAGTTGATGCTGAAGACCTCAAAGACAAAACCTATCATGTGCTTTCTTGGTTATTGCCAGAAGCAAGTAATATCAAATTACGTTTAGGTATGCGTTTGGTTGAAGGTGTATTGCTTGAAGATTCTGCTTCACCATTACGTCATTATTTAGAAACCTGTGGTTATGCGCAGTCTACTGGTCCATTTATGGGCGTAGATGACTCAAACTATGAAATGACGTTCTACTGTGCAATTCAAGGTTCCAACCCTGAGCATGCAGAACAATTTAAAAATGGCGTGTTTAAAGTATTAGAAGACGTTGCGGCTAAGCCTGTTGATTCGGCTTTAGTTGAAGCGATTTTGCATCAGATTGAATTGCATCAGCGTGAAATTAATGGTGATGGTACACCATATGGCCTAAGCTTAATTCTGAATGGTTTAAGCAGTGCGATTCACCATTCAGACCCTGTGGATGTCTGGGATGTGGATACGGCCATTGAACAAGTGAAGGAAGAGTTGAAAGACCCAATGTGGTTATCCAACTTAATCAAAACTTACTTGCTTGATAATCAACATCGTGTGCAATTAACTTTGGTTCCAGATGCTGAAAAAAATGCTTTGGAAGCGGCAGCAGAAAAAGCACGTTTAAAAGAAATAGATGCGAACTTAACTGAAGCGCAAAAAGCAGAGATTATTGCGCAGACTGAAGCACTGAACATTCGTCAAGATACCCCAGATGATTTGAACCTATTGCCTAAAGTAGGTTTAGAAGACGTTCCTGCACAATTACAGATTGTACAAGGTCAATTACGCGAAATTATCAGTAATGGCTTGGATACGCCGTTAAATCTTTACCACGCAGGCACCAATGGTCTTTATTACCAACAAGTTTTGATTCAGATTCCTGATGAAGTGGTGCAATCGCCGTATTTCAATCTCTTATCGATTTTGATGGGTGAAGTTGGTGCAGGTGAATACGATTACTTAGAGCTACAACAGTTGCAAACAGCTGTGAGTGGCGGTTTAGGTATGGGGGCATCGCTGCGTTCAAAAGTGGATGATAAAGGTCAAATTAGTGCTTGGCTAACGTTGACCACCAAATCATTGGTGAATAATCTTGAAGCTATTCGCTTATTGAAATTGGCTTTTGAACAGCTACGTTTTGATGAAAAAAATCGTATCGTAGAGTTATTGCAACAACGTAAAGCACGTTGGCAGTCACGTGTATCTGGTTCTGGTCATAGTTATGCAATGCAAATTGCAGGTCGTCAACATAGTGCATTGGCGCTACGTGATTATCATAATACAGGCCTAGGCGCGCTGAACTGGTTGTCAGAACTTGTCAGCAAAATTGAGCAAGACGACACGGCTTATAATGCCTTGATTGATGAGCTTAAGTTAATTCATAACCGTTTGCTTAAAGCACCAAAACAATTCTTGGTGGTGTGTGAAGAACATCATTCAGACCGATTGGTTGAGGAAGTTCAAACCATTTGGGATAAAGTGGCGATTGATGATAACCCACATGCTTTAACTCAAGTGAATTTTGCAGATAGCAACAATGACGAAGCTTGGCTCATTCAAGCCAATGTTCAGTTCTGCGCTTCAGCATATCCTGCGGTGGAAGTGTCGCATCCTGATGCAGCACCTTTAATGATTTTGGCGGCTTATTTGCGTAATGGCTTCTTGCATAGCGCGATTCGTGAAAAAGGTGGTGCTTATGGTGGTGGTGCAAGCTATGACGGTAATGCATGTTCATTCCGTTTCTATAGCTATCGTGACCCACGTTTAGCTGAAACGTTTAAAGATTTTGACGCAAGTGTGCAGTGGCTACTGAATGCTGAACAACAACCGCATCAGCTAGAAGAAGCGATTTTGGGTCTAATTGCCAGCATGGATAAACCGGGTTCACCAGCGGGTGAAGCCATTACAGCTTGTTATGCTTTATTGCATAAACGCACGCCAGCTTTCCGTCAAATGTTACGTGAACGTCTGTTGAATGTGACTTTGGATGATCTAAAACGTGTTGCTGTGGCGTACTTGGTTGAACAACAACCGACAAAAGCTGTGGTTGCACCGGTGGCGAAGCGAGAGGCTTTGGTTGAGCTTGGTTTCGAAATAAAACAAGTGAATTAAAACAAAAAAGGGGTTTTTATGGCGTTCAAATCTCTTGAGCGTACGACATTGCAACTGAGCCTCATTGCGCTCAGTTCAATGTATGTCAGTACTGTAAATGCACAAAATGCGGAAGTGGCTGTTAAACCAGCTACCGCTGAAGCATGTGTGGCACTTGAGTCAAATGCAGAGCGATTATCGTGTTATGACGCTTTGTTTAAAGTGCAACCTGCTGAAAAAGAAATGTTGGTTTCTGAGCGTCAAGCCGCACAAGAAATTAAACCTGAACCGACTGAAAAGTTGACATTCAAAGAAAAAGTCAGTCATGCGTTTACGGACCGTTTATTCGCTGTAGAAGCACCGAACCTTAATCCAAACCTTTCATTATTGGATAGTCGTTGGGAGCTTTCTCCAGAAAGTAAATTAGGGACGTGGAATATTCGTGGCTATCAACCTGTGTATTTAATGCCGGGATACTGGACTTCAGATAAAAATGAACGTCCATCAAGCCCGAATGAAAACAACACGGTACAAGCCGATCAGGAACAAAACCTGAAATCGATGGAAGCCAAGTTCCAATTGTCATTAAAAACCAAAGCTGTTGAAAACTTATTTGGTGATAATGGTGATATCTGGTTGGGCTATACCCAGTCTTCTCGTTGGCAAGTCTACAACGAAGATGAATCTCGACCATTCCGTGAAACCAACTATGAGCCTGAAGCCAGTCTGGTTTTTCGTACCAACTATGAACTCTTGGGTTTGAACTGGCGTATGCTGGGCTTAACTTTTAACCATCAGTCTAATGGGCGTTCTGATCCCTTATCGCGGAGTTGGAATCGTGTCATGTTAAATCTTGGATTTGAACGTGACAATTTTGCACTGATGTTACGTCCTTGGTATCGTTTCGAAGAAGATACCAAAGATGATAACAACCCTGACATTACAGATTATGTGGGACGTGGGGATTTAACAGCGTTTTATCGTCATAAAGATCATGACTTTAGTTTGATGTTACGTCATTCATTGAAAGGTTGTGATGATTCACATGGTGCGGTGCAGTTCGATTGGACTTTCCCAATCAATGGTAAATTACGCGGCACAGTTCAATTGTTTGATGGCTATGGTGAAAGCCTGATTGACTATAACCATCGGGCAACCTATGTCGGTGTCGGTGTGTCATTAATGAATTGGTTTTAATGATTGCTCAATAATTAATTTACGGACGTAAAAGTAATTTCGCATTTTTAAGATGCTTTTAAGTCTAATCGACGGAGTCTTATATCTAGGGATTGAATAAAGGGATTAGCCTTCGGCTGGAGGTACTTTTGTTTAGGCAAAAGTACCCAAAACCATTGTCATCCGCAAAACTCGCTCTCTAGCGTCTATTTACTTAAAGTATCGCAAAAACATTTTTGATTAGAAGTCATCCTGTCTCAAACACTTGCGGATGACCTTACCGCGTATCGTTCTTTCATTTGAATCAAATTACGCTACTGATGTTACTATGTAACATCAGTAAATAAAAAAACCATGCTATGGCGTGGTTTTTTTATAACTGTGAGACAATGTACAAATCAACCGATTTGGATCTCAGAAGGTGGGTGTTTTAACCGACTCTTCTTCGGTGTGGCAATCAGATAGGCCAGTGTTAAGGGGCCAAGTCGACCTGCGAACATTAATAACATCAGGGCAACTAAACTGGCGGGTTGTAAGTCGCTGGTGATGCCACGAGATAGACCAACGGTGCAAGCAGCGGATACCGCTTCGAACAACAAATCTAAAAAGCGTTTATCAGGTTCGAGAAGCAATAGACTGAAAAAGCCAATGAAAATCAACGTTACTGTAATGAAAATTACCGCTAATGCTTTAAAGGTGGTTTTTTCTGAAACAGAGTGGTTAAACACACGCAGTTCATCTTCACGTCTTAAAAAACTGACCACACTGAGTACAACAATAATAAACGTCCCGACTTTGATGCCACCAGCTGTACTGAGAGAACCACCTCCAATAAACATCAGTAACATCGTGACGAGTGATGATGCATCGCTCATGCTTTCCATAGGTAAGCTGTTAAAACCCGAAGAGCGCGGAACCGTTGCATGGAACCACGCGTTGAGGGCTTGGTCACCAAGTGACATCGTAGCTAAGGTAGCAGCATTATTGGCTTCTAATAACCAAATGGTGATGAAGGCAAAGACATTTAAACCCGCAATAGTCGATAAAATCAGCTTGCTATTGGTACTGAGTTTTTTCCAACTTTTATTGCGCTTAATGTCCATCAGTACCAAAAAGCCGATACCCCCAATAATGTAAAGCATACTGATGGTAAACGTAATGAAATAACGGTCAGCGAAGCTCATTAAACTATTGGGAAATAATGAAAATCCACCATTATTAAATGCTGAAACACTATAAAAGGCAGCATAAAACAGGGCCTGGTTAAAATTGTATTCTTGCATCCAAGCGATGGTCAAAATAACCGTTCCCACCATTTCAAAAAATAGCGAATAAAGCAGTACGCCTTTAATAGTCATGGTCACTTTGGCAAGACTGGTTTGTCCAATGGTTTCTTGAGCCATAATCTGTTGTTTTAGCCCAATTTTAGGGGACAAACTCATAGCGGCCAATATCGCAAAGGTCATAAAACCGAGACCACCGCATTGTAGTAAACCCATAATCACGACTTTACCAAACACCGTATAGGCTTCGCCGACATTTACAACTGAAAGTCCTGTAATGGTTACGGCAGAGGTCGCTGTAAAGAGGGCATTGATCCAACTTAAATCGCCATGATGTGAATATGGGAGCTTTAACAGCAAGGTGCCAATGATAATAAGCCCAAGAAAACCCAATGCCAAAATACTGGGCGGGCTGAGATTAATGGTATTACGCTGTTTATTGTGCAGTTTCATGTTTTTCTACTGTCATCTTGCGTGATTATGTGCAAAAGGAGCTCGACGCTGATTACAAAGTTGCTTTAAAGTGTTTAGCCAGTCGACGTAAATGTTCGAGTAAACCTTCAACCACTAAAATATCGCCTGTTTGTAAAATCAGGTTCGGATCTAAACTATATTGAAGCTGGGTGCCACGTTTATGCAAAATCGTCTTCACTTCTGGGACATGATCCATAATTTGATTTAAACGCGTGCCTTGTTGTGATTCTTTAATTTCAACTTTCACCAAATAATGATCATCTTCGAGCACCATGTAGCGACTCACCATCGGATAACTCAGTGACTGGGCAACACGGACGCCCATATCTTCTTCAGGATGGATGATTTTGCTGATGCCTAAATGGGTTAAAATCATGTGATGCGCTTTGGACTTGGCTTTGGCCCAAATTTTGTTGATCCCCATGTTTTTAAGATGGAGCACACATAAGATGCTGGCTTCAATATCTTCACCAATTGCGACTACGACTGCTTCACAATTTTGAATATTGAGTTCTTGTAAAACGTGTTCATCTGTTGCATCAGCAATCACTGCATGGGTTAGTTGGTCCGAAATACTTTCAACAAACTTTTTGTTGCTATCGATTCCAATGACATCGTGTTTTAAACCCATGAGTTCAGTGGCTACAGTTGCGCCAAAACTTCCTAAGCCAATCACAGCGAATTGTGCCATGCCGTATTCCTAAATTATTCTAAAGTTATTGAATATGTTGATGTTAGCTTGTTCAGCCTAGAGCGGCTATGAAAATTTACATAATCCATCTAAACCGAAAAGTTTTAATTTTTAATTTCTTCAGCATTTTGATAGGCATAAAGTTCAACAATATTGGGGCAATTATCCATAACTTGTTGGTATTTAAAAATTTCATAGCCTAATTTATTTTTTAGAATGTATTGAAATTGATGCTGATCTTCTTTAATGACATTTAAGGTGGCTTTACGAACGAGCTCAGAATTGTTCTTTAAACGGTTTAAGCCATCGCATGAAAATTCACGGATGATGGCTTGAACAGGTTCGGGAGCGGTTTGATCACTTAGCTCATCAAAGCGAATATATACAATGTAATTTGGATATTGATTCAACATTTCAGCTTGCGCGGTATAGCCGTAAATATTTTCTAGATTTTGCGTACGGGACTGATTTGGAATTTGTTTCATACTTTGACGAATCTTATCTTCCTCTTGCTTAAGTTGATAAGCCGGATATGCATAAAAATATCCACCTAAACCTACGATAGCGATCATAAATAAGGCATAAAAATTCAATTTTAAATATCCATTTTGTTTTATTTTCAATGGATTATAGGGTATGGTTAAATTAACAACAATGACAGCGTTGATGAATTAATTTGATGAATTTATTTATTTTGATTCAGGAAATAGTTGATGCAAATAAAAAAGCTGGAACCTAGATCCCAGCTTTCATATAGAAATTTTACTTATTTCAAGAAACGTTGATAACCGAGGTTATTGGTAATCTCAACATATGGATAGGTAATATTTTCCAATGTTTCAATTAAACCATCTGGGTTTTGTTTCGCATCCGTTGCTTCCATACCCACCAATACACGACCTTCAGCAGCACCGTGGTTACGGTAGTGGAATAGGGTGATGTTATGCGTTGGGCCTAGACGTTCTAAGAAAGTCAGTAATGCGCCCGGACGTTCGGGGAATTCCACGCGGAATAGGCGTTCATTTTCGATATCGGCATGACCGCCAATCAAATAACGGATATGCAGTTTAGCCACTTCATCATCAGAAAGATCGTCTACATCGTATTGGAATTTTAAGGTTTCAAAAATTTCCTGACGTTCTTTCTCACCATTTTTGAGACTGATACCCACAAACACTTGAGCGGCACTTGAGTTGCTTGCACGGTAGTTAAATTCAGTGATATTACGGCCTTGTAGTGCACGGCAGAATTTAAGGAAAGAACCTTTTTCTTCTGGAATGGTCACAGCAAAGATCGCTTCTTTACGTTCACCCAGTTCGGTACGTTCTGCAATGTAGCGCAGACGGTCAAAGTTCATGTTTGCACCGCAAACAATCGATACCATATTTTTACCTTCTAGACCATGCTCTGCAACATACTTCTTGATACCTGCAAGCGCCATTGCACCTGACGGTTCTACAATGCTGCGGCATTCATCAAAGGTATCTTTAATTGCTGCACAGATTTCATCGGTATTTACCAGTACAACTTCACGCTCAACAATTGGGCCTGAGTTATCTGATTTTTGTAGCTGAATCACTTCAAATGGTTTATCACCAATCTGTGCAACCGCTGTACCATCGGCAAATAGACCGACAGATGGAAGAATGACACGTTCATTGGCTTCAAAGGCTGCTTTTAAACATGCTGATTCATCATATTCAACAGGAATGACTTTAACGTGAGGTGCCACATCGCCTAAGTAAGCTGCTACACCGGCAATAAGACCACCACCGCCTACAGCAACGAATACATAGTCGACATCACGCCATTGACGCAAAATTTCATTGGCAATGGTGCCTTGACCGGCCATAACGAGTTCGTCGTCATAAGGTGGAATAAAGGTCATCCCTTCATCTTTTGCACATTGGATTGCATATTTATTGGCTACGTCAAAAGAATCGCCATGCAGAACCACTTCACCGCCTAAGCGTTTAACCGCTTGTACTTTAATGTCTGGTGTGGTTTTAGGCATAACAATAATGGCGCGAATACCTAACTTTTTACCAGATAACGCCACGCCTTGAGCATGGTTACCTGCAGAAGCAGTAATAACGCCACGTTCCAACTGAGATTTCGGTAATTGACTAATACGGTTGTAGGCACCGCGTAGTTTGAAAGAAAAGACAGGTTGTAAATCTTCGCGTTTAAAGCGAATGTTATTGTTTAGTTTTTCACTAATTCGTGGCGCTGCTTCGAGTGGGGTTTCGATTGCAACGTCATAGACCGTTGCCTGTAATATTTGTCGAACCAAACGAGACAGCATGTTAATTTTCCATCTAACAGTTTAAAATAGGCGTTCATTGTAACAAACACCCGTACATTTGGGCTGTAAAATCAGCAACAAATGTCAAAAAATAGTTGAGCCAAGTTATGAGTCTGTATGCTACCCAAGATGAAAAGAAACAAGCTGCCGCAAAAGCTGCGTTAAAGCATTTGCCAAAGGGCGGTATTTTGGGTGTTGGTACAGGAAGTACTGTGAACTTCCTCATCGAATTATTGCCAGAGCTTCAACTTGAAGCTGCTGTTGCAAGTTCTGAAGCAACTGCACAACGTTTGAAAAAATTAGGCATTGAAGTGGTTGATATGAACCACGTTGGCGGTTTAGATGCCTATGTGGATGGCGCGGATGAAATCAACCGTCATATGCACATGATTAAAGGCGGCGGCGCTGCGTTGACTCGTGAAAAAATCGTTGCATCAATTGCGAAAAAATTCGTTTGTATCGTAGATGATTCTAAATGGGTTGATCAATTAGCACGTGAATTTCCGCTTCCTGTAGAAGTGATTCCAATGGCACGTTCTGCTGTGGCACGTAAAATCGTTTCTTTAGGCGGCGACCCTGTGTACCGTGAAGGCGTAGTTACAGATAACGGTAATGTAATTTTAGACGTACACAACTTAAATATCCTAAATGCTTTAGAGCTTGAAAAGACTTTGAATGACATTCCGGGTGTAGTGTGTAACGGAATCTTTGCTCTAAACAAGGCGGATATTGCGGTTGTAGCCACTGATAATGGTATTGAAGAGCGTACTGCGGTTTAATCTGTTCTATTAGAATCCCCCTAAATCCCCCTTTGATAAAGGGGGACTTTTCACCTGAATTTATTTAGGTGGTTTTCCCTCCTTTGTAAAAGGAGGGTTAGGGAGGATTTAAAATTAATAAAAAATATGACTCCCAACCTCCCTGAAATTCAAATCACTCGAAAATTACGTGCAACACGCCTCAGACTGCGTGTAGAACCAACTCAAATTAAATTAACGGTTCCCCAGTTTTGTACTCAGCGCCAAGTTCAAGATTTTCTGAAACAATCTGAACAATGGATGATTGAAACATGGCAGAAGCAGCAGGAAAAAACAGGGCAGATTGATAAAACGCTTCCAGTAGAATTAGAACTTTTCAATCTAGAACAGCCTCTAAGCATTGTTTATAAAGTTCAAAAACATTCATTCATCTTAGATGAAGAAAATCATCAACTTTTCATCAGTGATCGGCAGCCTGAGCAATATTTAAAAAGTTTTGTGATTGCTTATGCCAAAGAGTATTTACCAATTTATTTAAAGCAAGTGAGCAGTGAAACAGGCTTGAAATATGGTGAGTGCTCGATTCGTCAGCCCAAAACGCGCTGGGGAAGCTGTTCAGCGCGCCATCATATTATGCTGAATAGCGCATTGGTGCTGTTTCCAGAGCAAGTTGCACGATATGTGGCTGTACATGAGTTAGCGCATACCAAGCACTTTGACCATAGCCCAAACTTTTGGGCTGAAGTGCAAAAGCATGATATAAATTTTCAGCAGCATCGAAAAATACTAAAAATGACGGCAATGCCTTGGTGGTGGGTGCTCTGAATTAAAGGCACTAAGTTGTAAACACTAAAGCATTTCTTAATATATTATTTCAATTAAATCAAATCCTTCTTGGTATGTAGGCGGTTCTAATGCGTAATAAACATTGGTTAATGCCATCAGATCGACTATTTCATCTGAAGGGCGTTGAGCGTTTCTTTTTATGCATACTTCGAGCGGGATTTGAAACCATACAGCAACGCATTTTTTACCCAATTATTTAGCTTGCTCAATTATCGGTAGACGTTCAGATTGCTTTACTAAAATAGCATCAAAAATAATATTTTCAGGTTCGCGGGATATTTGGTTTTTGGCCCAAGTTGATTTCTCAGCCCCTTGGCATCCGATCAATATATAAATGATTTTAACCTTTGGGTTAGTTTTTAATTCATGCTTAAAAGCGTCAAAACAGCATTGCCATGCTGGAATATTTCTTTCTTTAGTGAAGACACGACCTTGAGCTGTGGATAGGTAATGATAAGGATTTATATGCATGATCTGACTTAATAGGATTCAGAAGATAAGCTAACATTATAAAGTGAAGCTTTATATGTCAAAACAGTTCAGAAATCCTCAACTTCCTGTCATACTACGCAGTCATCAAATGGATACTTTGAATAGAGGTAATGAGCGTGATTTCAGTAGGTATTGTCGGCGGTACAGGTTACACAGGTGTTGAATTACTGCGTATTTTACTGCGACACCCCAATGCAGAAGTAAAAGTTTTAACTTCGCGTACTGAAAATGGCCGCCGTGTGGATGATATGTTCCCAAGCTTACGTGGACATACAGACCTTTGCTATTCAGATCTAAATATTGAAGAACTAAAACAATGTGATGTTGTATTCTTTGCGACGCCGCACGGTGTAGCAATGAAACACGCAGAAGAATTGGTTGCTGCAAATACTAAAGTGATTGACCTTGCTGCTGACTTCCGCTTGCAGGACTTAGCACAGTTTGAAAAATGGTATGGCCTCGACCATGCATGTCCAGAGCTATTAAAAGATTCAGTTTATGGTTTATCAGAATTAAACCGTGAAAAAATTCAAAAGGCTTCAGTGATTGGTAACCCCGGTTGCTACCCAACAACTGTACAGCTTGGTTTAGCGCCAGTATTAAAAGCTGAAGGATTAGTGAAACCTGAAAGCATTATTATTGATGCAAAATCAGGTGTGTCTGGTGCAGGCCGTAAAACCAGCCTAGGTATGATCTATTCTGAAAATGCCGATAACTTTAAAGCCTATGGCGTAGCGGGTCACCGTCATCATCCTGAAATTGTAGAAGCCTTAGAAAATATATCAGGTCAAAAAGGTGTGTTTAACGAAATTTTATTCGTACCGCATTTAGTACCGATGATTCGTGGCATGCTCAGCACTATCTATATTGATTTGACAGACGCAGGTGCTTCTGCGGATTTACAAAGTATATATGAACAGTTCTATGCCAATGAGCAGTTTGTAGATGTTATGCCTGCAGGTAGCTCACCTGAAACACGTACTGTGCGTGGTGCGAACCAATTACGTATTGCGATTTGCAAACCTCAGCCGAAAAAATTAGTGATTTTGGTGGCTCAAGACAATTTGGTGAAAGGTGCAGCAGGTCAAGCCGTACAAAATATGAACTTGATGTTTAGTTTTGCTGAAAATGCAGGACTTCAAGGCATTGGTTTATTACCATAAGAAACGATTTAAAACTTCACACACATTTAAAACTGGATTTAAATGTGTGCCTTGATTGAATTAAAAATAAGAGATGACGATGTCGAATACAGAATCTAATTTCAAGTCAGAACCTGAAAACAGTGAAAAAACGCCTTTTATGAAGACGAATATGCCACTGGCGATTGGTGCAGTTGTACTTGCATTGAGCAGCGGTTTGCTCGGATATAGTATCGGTCATCGTCAGGGCTTAACTGTGGTCGGATATGATGCAGATGCAGAGCAACTGGTTGATGTGGTGCAAAAGCAAAAAACTGAATTAGCAGGCCTGAATAAAAGTTTGAATGCGGCAATTCAAGAGCGTGATGTCGCTGTAAGTAATTCAAATGATTTATATTTGGCCGTTAAAAAAGCACGTGATGATCAAGAGTTAACCGGTAATTTGGGTGTTTTGTATCGTGAAGTATTGCGCCAACGTGGGGGTATGCCGCTTGCAGTACAACATTTAGCGATTAAATCGTTACCTGAAAATGCGTATGAATACCAACTTGATCTCGTTCAAGTAAGTCCGTCAAAAAGTAATGTATCTGGAAGTGTTGAGCTGCGTCTAATTAAGGGTACAGAAGTACTTGCAGTGCCTTTAGAAGACAAAAACTTTAACTTTAGCGAAAGTGAGCGACTCACTGGACGTTGGACCATGCCAAAAGGCTTTAGTCCAGACTTTATTGAAGTGCGTTTAACCGGTTCTAAACCCGTTATTCGCCGTTTTAGCTGGTCGAAAGGTCAGCCTGTTGAAAATCAATCTGCCTTCCTTTCAGAAATTCCTCAAACTGAAGCAAGTGCAAACTAAGTGTGAAACCTAAATCCTATGCGAACCAATAAGCGTCAAACGTGTTTATCTGACATTAAAAATTCATTTTACCAATCTGGTTTAGTGGACTGGCATCTAAACCCGACTCTCAGCCAAGGTACGCAGGATGATGGTGATTCAGACATTCAAGTATTGACTGCGCCACCTGAGTTAAAGCGTCCTCCTATGTATGCTGTCGTTTTAATGAACGATGATTACACCCCAATGGACTTTGTAATTGAAATTTTACAACAATACTTTGCTTTGAATCTTGACCAAGCCACTCAAGTAATGCTAACTGTACATTATGAAGGAAAGGGTGTTGCAGGGGTTTATCCGCGAGACATCGCAGAGACTAAAGCAAATCAGGTCAATAATTACGCTCGGTCGCAAAGTCATCCATTACTTTGTCAGATTGAGCCAAAAGATTAATAAGGGGATTACATGCTCAGTCGTCAATTAGAAGTATCACTACGTTTGGCTGTCAGCATGGCTCGTCAAAAGAGACATGAATTTTTGACGGTAGAACATTTATTATTGGCTTTACTGGATAATGATTCCGCTGTTAATGCATTGAAAGCATGTGGCGCAGACATTATTGTTCTTCGCAAAGAACTTGAAGAATACGTAGAACAACATACCCCTAAGCTTGGCGAAAATAGCGATCAAGCACCACATCCTACAGAAAGTTTTGATCGTATTTTGCAGCGTGCAATTTTCCATGTGCAATCGAGTGGAAATGACCGCACTGTAGAAGGTGCAGACATTTTAGTTGCGATGTATTCAGAGCGTGATTCATTTGCGGTGTATTTACTTAAACGCCATCAAATCAACCGTTTGACATTAACGCAGTATTTGTCACATGGCACACGTAAAGATGAAGTTCAAGCCGAAGAAGAAATAGAAGAGCTTGATGGTGAAAGTACTACGTCTTCAAATTCTGGCCCATTAGAGCTTTATACGACCAATCTCAATGTTGAAGCTCAAAAAGGCAAAACAGATCCACTGATTGGTCGTGAAAAAGAGATTGAACGTACAGCTCAAATTCTATGCCGTCGCCGTAAAAATAACCCACTTTTGGTGGGTGATCCGGGTGTAGGTAAAACTTCGATTGCTGAAGGATTGGCTTGGCTCATAGTAAATGGTAAAGCACCTAAACCGCTTGAAAATGCAGAAGTGTTTAGCTTAGACATCGGTGCTTTAGTTGCAGGAACTAAATACCGTGGTGATTTTGAAAAGCGTTTAAAACAACTGTTAAATGCATTGAAGAAAAAGCCCGAAGCTATTTTATTTATTGATGAAATTCATATGATCATCGGCGCAGGTTCAAGTATGGGCAGCACGATGGATGCATCGAACCTCATCAAACCAGCTTTGGCGAATGGTACTTTGCGTTGTATCGGTTCAACGACTTTCCAAGAATATCGTCAAGTCTTTGAAAAAGATCATGCATTATCACGTCGCTTCCAAAAAATTGATGTCAATGAACCATCTATTTCAGAAACGATTGATATTCTGCGTGGCTTAAAAGGCAAATTTGAAGAATTCCATCATGTGAAATACGAAGATCAAGCGTTGGTTTCTGCGGTTGAACTATCAGCGAAATTTATCAATGATCGTTTCTTACCTGATAAAGCCATTGATGTGATTGATGAAGCTGGTGCGCAGCGTCGTTTAAAAGCTGAGCAAGATGATACGGTCATTTCAGTTGAAAACATTGAAGATATCGTTTCGAAAATTGCCCGTATTCCACCGAAAACTGTGTCTAAAGATGACAAGAGCGTCCTTGAAAATCTTGAGCGTGATCTGAAACGTGTGGTGTTCGGTCAGGATGAAGCGATTGAAGCGCTTGCATCTGCGATTAAATTATCTCGTGCAGGTCTAAAAGCACCAGATAAGCCAGTGGGTAATTTTGTCTTTGCGGGTCCTACAGGTGTGGGTAAAACTGAAGTCACTAAGCAATTGGCGAAATTGTTAGGCGTTGAACTTGTACGTTTCGATATGTCGGAATACATGGAACGTCATGCCGTATCTCGTTTAATTGGTGCGCCTCCGGGTTATGTAGGTTTTGATCAAGGTGGTTTGTTGACCGACGCGATTCATAAGAATCCGCATTGCGTACTTTTACTAGACGAAATTGAGAAAGCACATCCAGATGTCTTTAATTTGTTATTACAAATTATGGATCATGGTTCATTAACGGATAACAATGGTCGTAAGTCTGACTTCCGTAACGTCGTGTTAGTGCTGACTACAAATATTGGTGCGGAATCAATTTCACGTGTGAGCATTGGTTTCATGGATCAAGATAACAGTAATGACAACCAAGACGCGATGAAAAAAGCCTTCTCTCCAGAGTTCCGTAACCGTTTAGATGGTGTCATTCAATTTAAAGCATTGCCAACAACTGTCATTGAAAGTGTGGTTGATAAGTTTTTAACAGAGCTTCAGGCACAGTTAGATGACAAAAAAGTGGTTCTTGAGGTTGACCAAGATGCACGCGAATGGATGGCAGAGCAAGGATACGATCGCTTGATGGGCGCTCGTCCAATGCAGCGTTTAATTCAAGAGCATTTGAAGAAACCGCTTGCTGAAATGATTTTGTTTGGCGAGCTTGCGGAACATGGCGGTAATGTTGGTGTTTCAGTGAAGAAAGAAAATGGCAAAGCTGTGGGCTTAAAACTCGAAGTGTTTGAAGACCAAACCGCTGAACCTGCTTAAGTAATTTAATTAACGAAAAACCCGTGCTTGCACGGGTTTTTTATATTTATTCGACGCTAGATTTGGGTTTCTCAATGATGGACATACCATTAACAAAAGTGCTGACCACATTTGGTTTATTTGCACTGACAGCACTGATGGAAATTTTAGGCTGTTACTTCCCATATTTGATTTTAAATCAGCAAAAATCGCAGTGGTTATGGATTCCAACAGCGCTTGCATTGGCTGCATTTGTTTGGTTATTGACGTTGCATCCAGCAGCTTCGGGTCGTATCTATGCAGCCTATGGCGGAATCTACATTTTCTCTGCATTGCTGTGGTTGCGTTTTGTCGATCACGTAGTTCTAACACGTTGGGATATGCTAGGTGGCGTCATTGTGTTGGTGGGCGCAGCTGTGATTGTATTACAGCCTCAAGGTTTAATTCGTTAAGTTAAACAATGCAAAAGTTAAACCAAGAGCTGTAAGAAATTAGATATTTATTTAAATTTGCACTCTGTATTTTTAATGATAATTTCGTATTGTTTGCTACCCGAGCTTAGATCCATTTCAATTTTATATGGATTAACACGTTGAAATTGATGCTCGAATAGTAATTCACAGTTTTGGAGTGAATTATGCTTGATGAGTTGCTTCACCTTATGTTCACCGACTGATTGTTCAAATTGCGCAAAATCAGGGGTGGTGATAATACCATCAATTTCAATCTTATCCGCTTCCATTTCCATTTTTTCCATCAACATATTCTGATCAACTTGATAGGGAAGAGTGCGTGAATCTTCATCACTAATGGCAGCCAGTATTTCGTTTAAACCTGTTTTATTTTTAATTTTAAAATTGCTATCTAAAATCTGATTTTTCACCAAGTATTGATCTAATTCACTTGGTTCACCAGCAAAGCTAAAAGTAGATAAGCTCAATCCAAGAGCCAATAAGCAAATATTTCTTAAACGCATAATCTTAATCACTTATAAAAGTTATGGTTTTATTAAAGCATGCAAAAACAAAAAAAGCACCCGAAGGTGCTTCATTTATCTAAGTAAAACCTTAGTCTTTTTTAAGATTTTCGTTAATTAAGAATTCAACAAGTGCTTTTTGTGCATGTAAGCGATTTTCAGCTTCATCCCAAACCACAGCATTTTTGTGGTCAAGCATATTTTCAGAAATTTCTTCGCCACGATGCGCAGGTAAGCAGTGCATAAATAGGCAGTCAGCGTGAGCAAGATCCATCAGGCGTTCATTCACTTGATAATCAGCAAACGCTTTTTCACGAATTTTTTGCTCTTCTTCTTGGCCCATACTTGCCCAAACATCTGTAACGATTAAATCTGCATTAACTGCAGCATCTTCGGCAGAATCAACAAGTTCCACACAGTGTGCAAATTCAGATAGAAATTCTGCTTTAGGTTCATAGCCCTTAGGTGCAGCGATTTTTAATTTAAAGCCCCACATATGAGCAGCTTCAATATATGAGTTACACATATTGTTGCCATCACCAATCCAAGCAACCGTTTTGCCTTCAATAGAACCACGGTGTTCAACAAATGTTTGAACATCGGCAAGTAATTGGCAAGGGTGGTGATCATCTGTTAATGCATTGATGACAGGAACTTTTGAATAAGAAGCAAAACGTTCAACAATGTCATGACCAAAAGTACGAATCATCACAATATCAAGCATGCTTGAAATCACACGTGCAGAATCTTCTACTGGCTCGCCACGACCTAATTGAGAGTCGCGAGATGAAAGGAAAATTGCACTACCACCAAATTGGCTCATTCCTGCTTCAAACGATACACGTGTACGGGTGCTCGATTTCTCAAAAATCATGCCCATGACTTTACCAACGAAAGGTTGGAAAACTTCATTGTTATGCTGTTTGCGCTTGAGTTCGATACCGCGCTGTACAATTTGGTTAAGTTCTAAAGTCGATAAATCGCGTAAAGTTAGAAAGTGACGTAGAGCCATTGTTACTCCACAATAATTGCTGAATCAAAGAACAAAACAACAATTAGTTGTTGGTTGGTTAGAGAAAAAGGAATCGATTAATATACTATAAGAGAGGTAAATTGCAAAAAATCTAGCGCTTTTGGTGACCGTCTAGGAAACGATCGACGCAATAACTGATGTAATTGATGGTTTCTTGATCATTTTCATCAATGCTGATGCCCATGAGAACGCGCCATTCTAAATTACGCAAAATTCCAAAATAAAACTGAGCCGAAAACAACGGGTTTTCACAATACAGCAAACCGTGTTGATGTGCTTGATACAAAATTTCAGCAACGGTGTTCTGAATTTGTTTTGGGCCTTGCTCATGAATATAACGTGCTATTTCAGGATTACGTCCTGTTTGTTCTAAGACTAACCGCATAAATGCCGCATTTTCAGGCATCACGATATGCTGATGAAAGTCACTTAAAGTATTGATGAGATAAGCACGAATATCGGTGTCAGGGCTCACCGTAAATGGTAGGCAAATATCTTTGAAAAATAAGCAGCGACGATAGTCACAAATGGCCTTAAATAATCCGTCTTTATTATTAAAATATTTATAGATTGACGCTTTTGAACCACCTGCATGATTCACGATGTCATCTAATGAAACTGCATCAAAACCACGTTTTAAAAAAAGCTCCGTAGCACTTTCTAAAAGCGCAACACATCGTTCATGTCCGCGCCGCGTTTGTGGCTGGTCATGCGTTAAAGGTTCAATGTGTATTAAATCTTGCATAAAGTGATAATATTTAACAAAAAAATAGCTGATTTGATGATAATTATAGCAAAAAATTCATTACTTTTCTGCTTTGCTAATAAATAAGGGATCTTTGACTAAAGAATAACAACAGATAGGTGATAAGTGAAATATTTGACTAAAGTTTTAGAGTTAATATTCTACAAAGCCATAGAGTTGGAAAAAAATATGGATATACTCAAACTTCGAAAATTAAAGTAAATGCCGTGGAAAGGAATATGACACAACAAACGTCTGCAGGCTTAAGATTTAGACAAGCATTGGAAATCGAAAAACCATTACAAATCATTGGCACAGTAAATGCCTATGCAGCAATGATGGCAAAAGAAGTTGGCTATAAAGCCATATATTTATCTGGTGCAGGTGTTGCGAACTATTCTTATGGTTTACCTGACTTAGGCATGACCAGTTTAGACAATGTTTTGGAAGATGTTCGTCGTATTACTGAACGTGTAGATACGCCATTACTTGTCGATATCGATACAGGTTGGGGCGGTGCATTTAATATTGCCCGCAGTGTGAAGCAAATGATTGCAGCAGGTGCAGCAGCGGTTCATATTGAAGACCAAGTCGCACAAAAGCGTTGTGGTCACCGTCCGAACAAAGAAATCGTGTCACAACAAGAAATGGTTGACCGTATTAAAGCGGCTGTTGATGCAAAAACCGATTCAAACTTTGTGGTGATGGCGCGTACAGATGCATTACAAAAAGAAGGTTTGCAAGCAGTGATCGACCGTGCATGTGCCTGTGTAGAAGCAGGTGCAGATGCGATCTTTGCTGAAGCAATGACTGATATTACCATGTACAAAACTGTCTGCGATGCTGTTGGTGTCCCTGTACTGGCAAACATTACAGAGTTTGGTGATACCCCTTACTACACCAAAGAAGAACTAGGCGAGCAGGGTATTGCAATGGTGCTTTACCCATTATCACCAACACGTGCAATGCAAAAAGCGGCACTCGAAGTAATGCATGCGATCCGCAATGACGGTACACAAGTCAATGTACTGGATAAAATGCAACAACGAAAAGAACTCTATCAATTCCTCGATTATCACACTTTTGAAAACACCTTAGATAAATTGTTCACTGAAGGAAAATAAAAAATGGCTGAAGGAAAAGTACTCACGGGCGCAGGACTGCGCGGACAAGTAGCGGGTAAAACTGCACTTTCAACTGTAGGCAAAAGTGGTGCGGGCTTAACCTATCGTGGTTATGACGTTCAAGACTTGGCAGAAAACTGTCAGTTTGAAGAAGTCGCGTACCTGATTTTCTTTGGTGAATTGCCAACAACAGAACAACTAGCAGCATACAAAGCCAAACTCAAATCATTGCGTCAATTGCCGCAAGCATTGAAAGAAGTATTAGAACGTATTCCTGCTGACTCACACCCAATGGATGTGATGCGTACAGGCGTTTCAATGTTAGGTAACCTTGAAACTGAAAAATCATTCGATGAACAACAAGATGTTGCAGATCGTATTTTGGCAACGCTTCCTGCGATCATTTGCTACTGGTACCGTTTCAGCCATGATGGTGTACGTGTAGAAGAAAACACCGATGATGATTCAATCGGCGCTCAATTCCTACATTTACTGCGTGGCGAAAAACCAAATGAATTGCACGAGCAAGTGATGAACGTATCACTGATTTTGTATGCAGAGCATGAGTTTAACGCATCTACATTCACAGCGCGTGTATGTGCATCAACATTGTCAGATATGCATTCATGCATCACAGGTGCAATTGGTTCACTTCGTGGCCCATTACATGGCGGTGCAAATGAAGCTGCCATGGAAATGATTGAAAATTGGACGTCTCCAGAAGAAGCTGAACGTGAAATGCTCGGCAAACTTGAGCGTAAAGAAAAGATCATGGGCTTTGGTCATGCGATTTATAAAGACAATGACCCACGTAACGGCATCATCAAAATCTGGTCTGAACGCCTAGCGAAAGACGTTGGCGATACGGTACTTTATCCAGTATCAGTACGCTGTGAAGAAGTGATGTGGCGTGAGAAGAAACTGTTCTGTAATGCAGATTTCTTCCATGCATCTGCTTATCACTTCATGGATATTGCAACGAAATTGTTTACGCCAATTTTTGTAATGTCACGTGTAACAGGCTGGGCTGCACATGTAATGGAGCAGCGTGCGGACAATCGTATTATTCGCCCAAGTGCGGACTATACAGGTCCGGAATTACGTAAAGTTGTGCCAATTGCAGAGCGTTCTGCAGCATAATTTTAAGTGTAATAAAAAAGCCTCAAAAGAGGCTTTTTTATTATTTGTTATTTAATTTAACAATCTATTTGGTTAATAAAACTGGATCTTCAACGCTATATCCTGTTTCAAATGGAATCCCTAGATATTTAACAGTTACTAAATAAAAAGGCTTTTGCACTACACGATAAGTTTTAGAGATTTTTAAACCTTCTTTATAGGTCTCAGCCTTTTGTACAGCGCTTTTATACTGCGAATTTTTAACACGATATTGATAGGTCCATTTATCAATGGTTTCATTCGGGTCATACCAAGATTTTGCAGTGCCATTCATGGTCGTTAATAACTGTATTCGGGCATTATTGTTATTTACTGGTGTTAGTTTGGCTAAACGCTTTTTAATTTTCGCGATTTCTTTATCAAACTGGGCACTGTCTTGGTCGTAATCAATCCGTTTTGTCTTTGGATTGATATATAGAGATTTTACGGTAATTAATTGCGTCGGTTTTTTGCTATCTAATTGATAATAATATAATTGTGGTAAACGACCACGACCATCTTCAAAATGACGCATTAAATAGATTTTTTGGTCTTTTTTATCAAAACCTAAAACCTCAATGTTTTGAGGACCGCCTACCGTCGCCAAAGCAGAGCAGGACAGTAGTGTGCTAATTGCGAATGCATTGAAATGACGTAGCTGCATTTTCTTGTCCTGGTAAGTAAATTCCACAATACAGTATGCAATGCAAAATGATATTTAAATATGAAGATTATGTATGTTTTATTCTGCATTTAAGATGTCTAATACACTGTGAGCAACATTTTCAGTTAACTGATCTAAGCGTTCTAAAGCTGTACCTAAAATAAAATAGTGGTAATTATAGATACGACCGTCATGTAAGATTGAAATATAAAATGTTCCTTCGGGTTTTTCTACGGTTGCACTGCCACCGGGTTTAAGTAATCCAGTGCAGGCCACCACAAAGTCCGCATGTAAAAATAGTTGTTGTCCTTGCTCAGCCATCGCTTGAGTTACTTCTGCGGATTCGGCCGTAAATTTTTCTATTAGTAGAGGATCTACTTTTAAAATTTCACGTTTGATCGATGGATCATAGCTCACAAGACCACCTAATAAGATATCTGCACCACTATTCTTATAAATTGAAAATTGGCTACATAAATAACCAGAGCTTGCACTCTCGATAAACGCGATGGTCATGGATTTTTGTTCTAAAGCATCGCAACACTGTTTAAGCATGTGCTTACCCCAAAGTAGAATGGTGAATGATCATTAGTATTCTTAAAATTTTAGCATTGATTCCGCTCGCCTGTAATTTCACTTAAAGTCTAAGTTGGTACTGTGGGTGTTGTGGAATTCAAAAAAATAGCGTGATTGCTTAGAAGCTGTACGAAAATATGAAATAAAGGTTTCTTCGGAAGGAAAACGATGTTAAAACTTAAAATAAAGAGCGTAACAAAAGTAGGTTTATTTCAATGAAAACGACTGTTAAATATGTAGTATTAAAAAGCCTAGACTATCAATTGGGCACGCCACTTTTTCAAGAAGAATTAGACGCAGATAGCCTGTATTTTGATCAAATTCCAGCTGTAATTCAGTATCAAAATCATCAATTCAAAGTGAAAAGCAAAGAATTAAAGCGTGTTTATTTGGCAGAAGAAAATGAAGACATGCAAACCATTATTGTGAAAGTACTTGCAGTTTAATTTCGATCAATTTGTAGTATTAATAATACAGTTCTCATTGAGTTGGGAACTGTATTTTTGTATTTGCCTGATTCAAACTTTAGATAAGTCTAGATTCAAAAGTAATACATATTTTTTTAATGATCACTTGATCCATAGCTCTAGCTATTCGACCAACGGCTATTTAATCCACGAGATATTATTGAGTATAATTTATTTATTTTTTCATGGGGGGAAGAAATAATGGATTTATTTAAATTTCTAAAAAGCTTTAATACAACGGGTACTTATTTATTCATTTCAACTATTTCTTTGATTTGTTTAGTTGTGTATTTTTATTTTATTAATCCAAATTGATCTAGGCTGACAGCCAACATCTTTAGGTTTGAATAAAAAACTTAATAAATAAAATTACATAATGAATTTTCTATCAAAAATATTGATATAAAATTTTAAGTATTAGTTTATTGGGCAGGTATTTAAATACGTCTTATTCTCAATTGAGTGAATAAAGTTGTCGATTAAATATTCGCTTTGTTTGAGTGAATCACGATGGTCACCATTTTTAATTGGGTGAAAGGCTATGGGTTTATTTTCCTTGCAGACTTTTTGGTAATAAGCATGGACACCCCGATAATCTACCAATTGATCTTGATCACCTTGTACTAACAGTAAAGGTACCTGAGGTGTCATAAATTCGATCGACTGTTTTTTTAAATAACGGGTCAATGGCGTTAAATCTACATTGGGTTTAAAAACAGTTTTTGGCGATACTTTTAGTTCATTTTGTAGTTCTGATAAGCAGCGATTGCGAGCTTGATTGAGGATTTTCTGCATTTCTGGGCTGACAAAATCTTTTGCTGAAAGTGTAGGCTCTGCAGCTTCAGCACCTAATAGGACGATAGGTAAAAATGCTGCAACGCTCGGATCAATATTAGACTGAGTTGCTACATATTCAGCAATCCCTTCATATTGGTAGCCGCCCGGTGCCAATGCAATTGCTCCGCGTAAATTGAGTTCAGGAGCATCCTTTTGTCCAAACGCGGCCACGGTTAGGGACGCGGCACCGCCTTGACTGTGGCCCATGACATACCAGTTTTTACTCAATTTTACTGATTTTAATTGATGCATCGCACGGACTGCATCAACGACAGTGTGTAACTGACTTTGAGCATTCATATAGGGGTGGCCGCCTGGTGTACCTAAACCTTGATAATCCGGCGCAACGACTGCATAGCCACGAGCAAGCCAAGCGTTTAAAGCTTTGGCTGCAATTTGTTGGTATATGTGAACGGGTCCATCTGCATAATCACCCGAAGGGGCGCAGGTATCAGCTACACCAGTTGTACCATGTGCCCAAGCCAAAACTGGCCAGCCGCCCTTAGGGGCTTTACCCTTAGGTAATAGGACATATCCAGAAGCAACAATCGGTTCTGAATGAACACCTCGGCTTCTATAACTGATGATATATCGTTCTGCTGCATTACTAAAAAGATCATGCGTTTGGACTTGTAAAGATAGTATTGTACCGGGTGTAAGGGCTGTTATATTGGCGATTTGACCTTCATTTATCTTGGAAGGTACAGGAGATGCAGATGTGTATGTTGAAGCTAGACAAATACAGCTAGCAACCAATTTGAGAATATAATGCTTTGTTTCCATTATGGGCGCCGTCTTCTTTTCAAAAGGTTAATTTCAAGTTTTCACGTTGTTTCATTTATTCTATGAATTTTTAATATAGTGACTAATATGCATAAAATAAAGTTCGAAGTTGATTTTATTTTTTTGATTTGAAAATGATAAATTGTAGTGGATAAATATGAATTTACTCACAATGTTTATGCTGAAAATATAGCCTTTTGTTATTTCCCTTAAAACTAAGCCGCCCAAATGAGCGGCTTTTATGCATGAAAATATAGGAAAAATATAGACATTTTTTACTCAGTTGCATTAAAGGCTTCATGATAGTGAACCTCACCAGTAGGAATATGGTCGATGAAGCTGATAGCCTGAAAGTATTCTTGAGGCACGTTTGGTAACCTTAAACGAGGATATGATTTAAAACCAAGCAGCGTTATTAAAAGAAGCTGAAAAAAATGTTGTAACAATTGCCCAAGCAAAAAAATTATCAGATGAATCTGGTGTAACGCTAAAAGGAAAAATCACTAAACATATTGCAGGTGATGATTTTGAGTTAAGTGATTCAACAGGTGCGATCAATATAGACGTTGATGATGATTTATGGAAACCGCTTAAACTCAAAGTGGGTGATCAAGTGCATGTAGTCGGGGAGGTTGATACTCATCGTATTAAACCTACTGATATTGATGTAATTCATATTGAGCGTACAAAATAGGTTTTTGGATTTAAATATTTATAGATGCACCTAAATTCATTCTATTTAAGAAAGCTCTCAATTGAGGGCTTTCTTATTTTTAATTCAATACACAGTAACCTTCATGCTTTGTTAGTGTAGAGCTTTAACACATATATAGGCCTAAGTATGAAAGCGTTAGCAATTATAAGCCTGGTACTAGTATTGGGGCTGGTAGGTTGCCAGCAAAAAGATAGTAATGAAAATGAGGAGACAACAACACCTCATACATTAGATAAAGACTAACTTCCTCCAATGACAATTCTCAGAAGACATTAAAAAAACCCTCACTAAGAGGGTTTTTTTAGGATTGAGGTTTTAAGCTTCAACCCAAGTATCTTTAACTTCTTGAGAGTCTTTAGTCAGTACAATTTTATTGTCTGTAATTTCACCAACCCATGAAACTGGAATTAAGTGGTGATGGCCGTCACCATGTTTAGTCAGTTTAATTTGATCCGAACCTTGCAAGTGGTCAACTTCACCGACTTTAGTACCGCAAGAAGCAATAACATCTGCATGATTTTTAATATTTTCAACATTAATAGTAGTCATTGGAATATTTTCCTATTTCAATGTGAGTGAACATTTAGCCTATCGTAAATATGTCGTGTTATCCGGGATTGAAATAGAAGGGATACAAAGGGCCTTATGTTCTTACGTTCTTGGCCAGATAAATTACATTGTATTATTTAGAAATAAGTTTTGATTTGGGCGTTTTACGACCTTTTTATAGTTTTTTTGGATACTTTTTATCTCTTGGAAATACGAAAACTTGCAAATATTATCTTAATTTGTAATCCTTTCGGCCAAGGGTGTCTAGCTAAGCTAAGGCAGGTATTTGTTGTAGTCGGGCCGCTATAACGCGGATAACGAGTGCCTGTATGTTTAACTTAAAGATTTTTAACAAAGTCTCTACGGAAGTATTGACTATAAAAAATGATCTCCAGCTTAATTCAGAGCTGCAACTTATTAATAAATATAAATCTTCTGATTCTGATATGTATAAACAAGCGATTGTTTTAATCTTCAAAGATCGTGGATATTCAAATTTAGAAATTGGTCAATTATTAGAAAGATAAATTTATTTTTAATCAGCCTTGGAAAAAGAGTGCCATATGGCACTCTTTTGATTTAAGTACAAATTAACCTTTATTGCATTTTGGATCTTGACCTAATGCACGAAGTTTATCCTGCTCTAAACGTTTTTTTAATACATTTTGATTGGCATTGTCTGTCAGAAGACTGCCACGTATTGTATAGATTGTAAGCTTAGAAGAAGTTGAATCTATCGGCGTAATTGTAGTCTTAAAAATATAAGTCCCATATGGCGGTCTGCCATAAAAAGTCCCAATATTATTTTCACGATCTAGGTTAGCTTCAACTTTCAAATAATCATTATAAGTCCTGTATTCCACGCATTTTCCATATGCCTGCTTTAAGTTTGCATAAGATTGTACATAGTCCAAAGGAACTTCTACTGAACCACCACCATTGATTGATTTTGTTACCAATTCAGTTTCTGAGGTTGGTAGCATCATTCGTACACAGCCTTGGAGCAATAACAGTGAAGTTAGTAGCCCTAAGGCAGTAGCTGTTTTAATAAACTTTGACTTTTTTAAGGTTTGCATGCTCAACACCTTCAACAATACGTTTTGTAATAACAATAGATTCTGGCTCAGTCGCTTTAAATCGAGAATCAACTTCATATTCAGCAATGAAAACTAGAGGTTTAGTATTTGGGTTACGATCTACGCCAATAACATAATCTTTATTTTCTTCTAAAGTCACGTTTTTGATTTCAGTAAAGTAACTATGATTTCCAATACCACTCACGAAAACAATATCGTGTTGACCAACAGGTAGTTTGAGTTTCACCTGCGAATGATCAAATCTTGTTTGTGTGGTTGATGGGCTGAGTAGTGAGTTTTCTACAAATTTCACACGTTGCTGGTCAAAAGTGTAAACCGTGTAAGGGTACGCACTTAAAGAACCCGATCCTTGGAAAAACTCATAAGGAATTGTTTTGATCGTGGCATATTTTTGGCCCGAGCTCACGAGTTGGTTAGCATAAGCTTCTCGCTTTTCTGAAATAGGTGCATTTGCAGCAGTATTTAGGTAGCGTGCTTCCTTTGGAATATGTAGCGGTAACATAGAAACAGACTTTTTATTATCAGCAGTTTCTACAACTTGACACCCAGTTAATAGACCAAATAAGCCTAAAAGTAAAAGTGGTTTAATATGCATTATTGATCCAAATTTAATCATAATTTTTGGTAAGCATAATTTACTTAAAATATATTTCGACTGAAATACATTAGGGAATAATTAAATCTAATGGATTAAATTATAATCAATATAATTGTCCAATTTTATCTTTTCTTCTTCGGGCATTTCTTCCCATTTCCGCCCGGCAGGCAATCACAGGCCTGGCCATCTCCGTCGCGGTCTAGACTTTTCTAGCCTGTTTGTCCTGATTTTTTACGTTGTTCATACCATTTCTGTGCTTGCTGCTGAGTAGAAAAGTCAGCGCACTTTTTTGCATAAACTTGGATGGAAGTGACCCCCAAAACTAAAATAAGTAAAAATTTCATAAATTATTTTAAAGTCAAAACATTAGCGGAAGTCTAACAACTCTCGAGTCGTTTGCTCAATGAATCTAGTTAGAAAGTCGTATGAATACGGGTTTAGTTGACAAATCTAATTTTTAGTCCTAAAAGTTGGTTGACAAACTAATCAATTAGTCCTATCTTGATTTTAACCCACATCTCAAATTTATTTTGGACTAATTTAAATGAAAGAAACAAAGTTACATCCTCCCTCCGCATTTGAACCCCAGTTAACCAATGAAGTACTCGAATACTTTGCAGTACCAATGCTTGATATTTATTGTGATGTTCACGAAATTTTGAATAGTGAAAATGACAATAACTATACTCGTGGTACAGCAATATTTGGCCGTACATATGAACAATTTAAAAAATTAATCAAATCACAGGAATGTCCTGTAGATGTACATTTAAAAGATGAGTCATTTCGATTTGTTTTTCAAATTGGTTATGCTCAGATTGGCTTCTGTAAGGGTGACTTTACCGATCCTAAATCATTAAAATTAAGAAAATATACGCCAACGAATTATGACTTATTTCAGGTTGATGATAACCAGCCTGTCATTTGGAAGTTCATCTTGAATGAGCCCAAATCAGACGAAGAAGAGGCATTTGTTGAATTTGTAGGCTTTAATTTAGCCACTGTGCCTGTAGCTTATTGGCGATCTAATGACAATCTGGACGGTAATAAGTTACATTTAGTTGATCCAATAACTCCTGAGTCAATTCATTTAGATGCTCCATTGATTGGAGATCCTGATGAGGATGATCTTCAAGATGAACATTTGGATACCAAATTTAAATAGTAGTAATAAGCAATGTCATTATGAACACGCCTTTTAATGGATTAGAACTAAAGCTTCTGAGACAGTTTAATCAACTGTCTTTGGAAGAGTTAGGTCAGCACCTCGAGTGCACACGGCAGTATGTTCACAAAGTTGAGACAGGGCAGACCATACCTAGTCCTCAATTTATTCAACAAGCTGCCACTTACTTTAATGTTCCTGAAGAGTTATTTACACATGTAAAACCCGTATTGCAGGAAGAGCAAATCCACTTTAGAAGTTTGAGATCTACAAAGGTTGCAACAAAACAAGTTGTGATTGCTCGTGGAGAATATATTAAGCGTTTGACTGTATATTTAGATTCTAAACTTAGATTACCTAAATATGATATTCAAGGCTCTGATCGTTCTAGCTCTATAGAAGCTATAGCTGAACAGTGTCGTGCTGATTGGGGCCTTGGTTTAGGTCCAATTAGTAATATGATTCGCCTATGTGAGTCACATGGTGTGGTAGTTACAACTTTTAAATCATTATCAACGGAAGTGGATGCGCTCTCTTTAGCAACAGCACGCCCAATTTTTGTTCGTAATGAAGCAAAAGAAAGTGAATGCCGTCAGCGTTTTGATCTTGCTCATGAGCTTGGCCATTTAGTGCTTCACGATGGTATGGTGACTGGTGATCGTATTACTGAGTCTGAGGCAAATCAGTTTGCATCTGCACTATTGATTCCTCAAACAATGATGCGAACTCATTTCCCTACATGGTTTAGAGGTGGTCGTTATAACTGGTCTAAATTGAGTGAATTTAAGCAGACTTGGAAGGTAAGTAAGGCTGCGATTCTTTATAGAGCAAAGTCTTTAGGTTTATTGACTCAAGAACAATACACCAGTGGTGTAATTGCTTTGAGAAAAAATAGTGAATCTATTACTGAAAAAGAAGATCATTTAATTCTTAAGGAAAAGCCTGAGCTCCTTCAAGCCTGTTTTGCTATGCTCGCAAAAAAGAAAATTTTTGCAGAGGATATAGCTCAAGCTTTGGGTGTGAATGTTGGTTTTCTTGAAAATTTGGTTGGAATGGAAGTTCCAAGAAAACCAAGAGTTTTAAGAGTTGTGGAAGAAAGCGCCTAAAGGCGCTTTTGATGCTGTTTAAGCATATTTATATAAGAGTAACCATAGTAGAAATCAAACTGATCAAGACGAATATTCCTAGTTAATATTAATTCATCGATTAAATCTGTTCTTTTTTCTTTTGATTTATCAATTAAGAAGAGTAATTGGAATACATTTAAAAAGAAAGTATTACTTAATCCAGTAGGAGATATAATTTCATTTTTTGTTTCTTCACTTGAGATTTCATCCGAAAAATCCTTAAATTTTTGATTAATATTGTCAACTAAATTATTTAGATTATTATCTTTGGTTTTATCTATAATATGTCCAGGTATATTTCTTAATAATATTTGAAAAATCAAAGGATTATGTAATCCTTGATAATCTAGTGAAGATACGCTTATCTTGTAAATGTTTCGGTTGTCTAGTTTAATTTTTTCATTTGATCTGAAATTTATCTCATTGAACTTTGAAATATATCTTTTATGTTTATTTAATTGTGTTTGAGACTTTAATAGAGATTCGGATAGGTCATTTAATATGTGGAAACAATTTCCACCTTTAGATTTGTTTATTAAGGTTCTTAGTTTTAATTCAAAAAAACAAATATTTTCTTTATTGTAAATAATCATATCAGATTCTAATTCTTGTGATTTTATTTTTAATAAGGATTGTTGCTGTTTGTTTACTTTGTATTTTTTCTCCCCTTTAATAAAATTAATATTATTTTTTTCTAATTGATGTTCTGCAAATTCTTCAATTAATTTTCCTTGCTCTATACTTTTTATATTTTTTCTAAAAAGCTCCTCCAAAATTACATGGTAAAAACCCACAAAGAAAAAGGAATGATTTAAAAACACTATATTTCCATTATTTAATAAAATAAATGGTTTTTTGAAATAGTCAATTTTTTCTATAAAGTTTATATTTATAAAATCTTTGTTAGGTTTAGTGTTGATCATTAATTTGTATATGTAATCATATAGTTCCAATGGGAGTTCATTTTTTAGGTTTTGAAAAATTTTGGATGCATTAAACTTTTTGTTAAATTTATTTTGATAAACCATTTTTGCTATGTTATAAATTATATTTAATTTTTCATCATCGTATTGGTTTTTTATAAATTCGATAAATAAAAAAATTGATTTCGTATCATATTGCTCTATTTTTAATAACTGGTCACATAGGACTTGTTTCTCTATTAATTTAATAGTCTTATTTAAGTCTGCATACATATATTGAATTTGCGCATGTTCATAATTTTGTAATTCGAAAAGTGAAATATAGTGCTTAGATAGTTTCATTAGATAAAGTAGTTCATCGGCAATTAACTCTTTTCTAATCTTAGGGAGTGTTAAATTTTTTAAAGCTTTATTGAAAATAAAACCCCAAGGATCCAGTGTTGTTGGAGCACTATCACTAAATTTATAAATTTCAAAATTATCATGTTTTGGTAATATTTCTAAAATTCCGTCTATGCTAAAAAATCCTAATTTTTCAAATTTTTTATCGATGATTTTCTCAATTGATATTAAATTTTTTTTATCAACAATTCCATTTTTTAGTTTGATTTGAATTTTTCTTTCTCGTAGGAAAGAAATGGATTTTTTAAGATTTTCAGCTTTTTGGTTAGGTGGTGGGTCTAAATAAAAACTATTATTCTTAGTATGAAAATATGCAATTTTATAAGCATTTTCAATAGATCTCTTTCATAAATCAAAAAACGATCTTCTTTTTGGTTAATATTTGCACTCCGGATTTCTTAGCATTCGTGCATAATCTGCGGATGAAATACATCGATTCAAACAAGCTTTCTGATCC